>NZ_JBHXJE010000046.1:0-51266 GCF_042723275.1 Streptomyces sp. NPDC058373
CGTTGGTGCGTCGGCCCGTGGTTTCACGTGAAACACGATGTTTCACGTGAAACATGGCGTCGATGCCCTCACTGTCCCTAATGGGGCGTGATGCCCGAAGGAAACCGCCCGCCCCCGGCACGAGGCCGGAAGCGGGCGGGCCCGGAGTACGGGCGGGGTGCCAGGAGAGCGGCTGACCGTGGGGGCCTTAGAACCACCCTCCGGGATTCCCGTCCTCGTTGCCCTCGCTCTCCCCTGGCTCGGGCGGCGGCTCCGAGGTGGGATCCCCACCTCCTGGGTCACCCGAGCCGTTCTCATTGCCCTCGTTGTCGTTGCCGCCGTTCTCGTTCTCGCGGCACTCCCAGTCGAGCGGCCGACAGGTCGACGAGGGGTCGGGCTCCGGAGTGTTCGAGGGCTGGTCCGCGCTCGGCGTCGGACTGGGCGTCCCGTCCTCCTTCTCCGTCTCGGTCGGACTGGGCGTCGGGCTCGGTTCCGGCTCGCCGACGATCGTGCCGAGTTCGGAGGGCTCCGGGAACTGCTGCGGGGTCTTGCCCTTCATCGCCGACAGCATGTACTCGGTCCAGATCTCGGCCGGGAACGAGGCACCGTGGATCGACTTCTGATCACCGGTCCCGTACATCTCCAGGAACTTCTGGTTCTTCGCCTGGTCGTCCACACGGAACATGCCGATGGCGGTGGAGAGCTGCCGGGTGTAGCCGGCGAACCACGCGGACTTGTTGCCGTCGGTCGTACCGGTCTTGCCGGCCGTCGGCCACTGGGCGTCGACCGGCTTGGCGGCCGTACCGGTGCCCTCCTGGACGACGGTGCGCAGGACGTCGGTGACGTTGTCCGCGACGTCCGCCGGGATGCCCTGCTTCACCTTGGCGACGGAGTCGTGGTTCCAGACCTCGCCGTCCTTGGCCTCGATGGACTCCACCGAGTACGGGTCGACCTGCTTACCGCTGGCCGCGTACGTGGCGTACGCACCCGCGAGGCGGATGGCGCTGGGCGCCGAGGTGCCGAGGGCGAAGGAGGGGCTGCGCCAGCCGGGCAGGTTGTCCTTCTTGATCCCGGCGGCCTCGGCGGTCTCGCGGACCTTGTCGAGGCCGACGTCCATCGCGAGCTGGATGTACGGCGTGTTGGTCGAGAACTGCATCGCGGTCCTCAGGTCGATGTCGCCCTTCGACTCATCACCGTCGTTGCGCTGATGCCACTCCTCATCCTTCTCGTTCCGCCAGACCGAACCGTCGTAGTTCTTCACCTTCAGCTTGTTGTCGCCGTCGTAGATGCTCTTCGGCGACACGATGGTCCGCTGTTCGGGCGTCTGCTCGGGGGGCAGGTCCGGGTTCCGGATGCCGTACTCCATCGCCGCCGAGAGGACGAACGGCTTGAAGGTCGAACCGACCTGGACACCGGTGTAGTCGGCGTTGTTGGTGAAGTGCACCGTGGCGTCGGAGCCGCCGTAGATCGCCTTGATCTTGCCGGTCTTGGGCTCGACCGAAGCGCCACCGAACTGGACGTGCTTGTCCGTCTCCGGCCGCTTCTTCGGGTCGATGTTCGCGTCCTCCACCTTCTCGACGGCCTTGGTGAGGGCCGCCATCTTCTTCCTGTCGAAGGTGGTGTGGATCTTGTAGCCGCCACGGTCCAGCTCGGTCCGGCTGATGTCTGTGTTGGCGACGATGTAGTTGTCCGCCAGGTCCGTCAGGTAGCCGATCTGACCTGCCTTGTTGGTGGCCGGCTTCGGCGGATCGGGCCGGGGGAATCCCTTGGCGAGTATCTCCTCGCGCTCCGCCTGCGGCAGTTCGCCGATCTCGACCATGCGGCGAAGGGCGAACTTCCACCGGTTGGTGGCCCGCTCCGTGTTCTCCTTCGCCGAGGCACCGGGCCCCTGGCCGCCCGCCGGGTCGTAGAGGTTCGGGCCGTTGAGGGTGGCCGCCAGGAAAGCCGACTCGCTGGTGTCGAGTTCGAGGGCGGGCTTTCCGTAGTAGGCACGCGCCGCAGCCTCGATGCCGTACGCCCCCCGGCCGTAGTAGGCGGTGTTCAGGTAGCCCGCGAGGATCTGCTCCTTGGACTCGACACCACCCACCTTCACCGAGATCAGCAGCTCCGTGACCTTGCGCTTGAGCGTCTGCTCCTGGCTGAGGTACGTGTTCTTGACGTACTGCTGAGTGATGGTCGAACCACTCTGGGTACTGCCGCCCATCGCCATGTTGAAGACGGCGCGCGCGATACCCATCGGGTCGACGCCGCTGTCGTCCCAGAACGTGGCGTTCTCCGCGGCGACCACCGCGTTCTGCATCGACTCCGGGATCTCCTCGATGTCGACGATCTGGCGGTTCTTGTCACCCCCGCCCGCGATCACCATCTGGGTGCTGTCGGACCAGTAGTAGACGTTCTTCTGGACGTTCGCCGTCTTCTGCGCGTCCGGGATGTCCACCATGGCCAGCCCTATGCCGGCGCTCGCCAGCAGCAGGCCGAAGAAGCCTAGGCAGGTTCCGGTGACCTGCTTCCACGAGGGCACGAAACGGCGCCAGCCGTACTTCCCCGCGCGGGGATAGTCGATGAAGCGCTTCTTCTCGGGCTCGCGGCCCCGGCCACGGCCGCCTTCGGCCCCGCCGCCCCCACGGCGGCCGCCTCCGCGGCCGCCGCCTGCCCCGGCGCCATGTCCGGCGCTGTTGTCGGCAGCCCTGCGACGGCCGCCCTTGGCCGCCTTGCGCGCCTCGGCGCGGCCCCCGTAGGGACGGCCCTCGCCCTCGGAACCGAACGAGGCGGAAGGCGCATGAGTGGCGCCACGCGGCGCAGCACGGCGGCCTGACTGGCTGCGCCGGGCGGCGGCACGTCCGCCGCCCTGCTGCTGCGGCGGTTTGCGACGATGCTCGCTCATCGAACGACTACTCCTCGGACAGGCGCGGATTCGCGCGCCTGGAACGGCAGCTGATTGTCGGTCCCCCCGACGCCCGGACGCGCTTCCTTGCGGTGGCTGTCCACACGGTGTCCGGGCACGCCCCTATTGCTGACGCCACCTGGCGCCACATAGTTCCCGGCGGTCTGCATGCCGCACAGACTACGCACCGTCAAAACCACCCCGGCAGCGAAGTTCACCCCAAATCAGGCAACTCCGGTACGTCGTTTCAGTGATGTGACGCCGTTCACCGTGGCCCCACTTGTCCAACCCCTGACCTCGATCTATCGTCGGGATGTATCGAGTCGATACATCAGCTCGGCATAAAGACCGGCGAGGGCACCACACGGCGGCGGAGAGGCGGACATGAGCAGACGCTCCGGCATCCTTGAGTTCGCCGTCCTCGGACTGCTGCGTGAGTCCCCGATGCACGGCTACGAGCTGCGGAAACGACTCAATACCTCGCTCGGGATCTTCCGCGCCTTCAGCTACGGCACGCTCTATCCGTGCCTGAAAACGCTGGTGGCCAACGGCTGGTTGATCGAGGAGTCCAGCGGTCCGCCCGAGGACGCCCCCGCGGCGCCCCTCACCGGCCGCCGGGCCAAGATCGTCTACCGGCTCACCGCGGAAGGTAAGGAGCACTTCGAGGATCTGCTCTCGCAGACCGGTCCCGACGCCTATGAGGACGAGCACTTCGCCGCCCGCTTCGCCTTCTTCGGCCAGACGTCGCGCGATGTCCGCATGCGAGTGCTCGAAGGCCGGCGCAGCCGGCTGGAGGAGCGGCTGGAGAAGATGCGGGCCTCACTGGCCCGTACCAGGGAGCGCCTCGACGACTACACCCTCGAACTCCAACGGCACGGAATGGAGTCCGTGGAGCGCGAGGTGCGCTGGCTGAACGAGCTGATCGAGAGCGAACGGTCGGGCCGCCGGCGGCGTACCGGCCAGGACGGCTCACCTCAGCAGGGCACATCCGGAGAGAAGGACGATCTGCCCCGGTCGGGGGAGACCTCCCGCCCGGATTCGTCCGACGACACCGCCACATGAGTCCCGGCACTCCGCAGGGCCTCATCGGGAACACCGAGAACACACAGGGAGCAACCGGAATGGGTTCGGTTCGCGTAGCCATCGTCGGCGTGGGCAACTGCGCCGCCTCGCTGGTGCAGGGCGTCGAGTACTACAAGGACGCAGACCCGGACAGCAAGGTCCCGGGCCTCATGCATGTCCAGTTCGGCGACTACCACGTCAGCGACGTCGAGTTCGTCGCCGCGTTCGACGTGGATGCCAAGAAGGTCGGCCTGGACCTCGCCGACGCCATCGGCGCCAGCGAGAACAACACGATCAAGATCTGCGACGTGCCGAACTCCGGCGTGACCGTCCAGCGCGGCCACACCCTGGACGGCCTCGGCCGGTACTACCGCGAGACGATCGAGGAGTCCGCCGAGGAGCCGGCCGACATCGTCCAGACCCTCAAGGACCGCCAGGTCGACGTCCTCGTCTGCTACCTGCCGGTGGGTTCCGAGGACGCAGCGAAGTACTACGCGCAGTGCGCCATCGACGCCAAGGTCGCGTTCGTCAACGCCCTCCCGGTCTTCATCGCGGGGACCAAGGAGTGGGCGGACAAGTTCACCGAGGCCGGGGTCCCGATCGTCGGTGACGACATCAAGTCCCAGGTCGGCGCCACGATCACGCACCGCGTGATGGCGAAGCTCTTCGAGGACCGGGGCGTCATCCTGGACCGCACGATGCAGCTCAACGTCGGCGGCAACATGGACTTCAAGAACATGCTGGAGCGCGACCGCCTGGAGTCGAAGAAGATCTCCAAGACGCAGGCCGTCACCTCGCAGATCCGCGACCGCGACCTGGGCGCCGACAACGTCCACATCGGCCCGTCGGACTACGTGGCCTGGCTGGACGACCGCAAGTGGGCCTACGTCCGCCTGGAAGGCCGCGCCTTCGGTGACGTCCCGCTGAACCTGGAGTACAAGCTGGAGGTCTGGGACTCCCCGAACTCCGCCGGTGTCATCATCGACGCCGTCCGCGCCGCGAAGATCGCCAAGGACCGGGGCATCGGCGGCCCCATCCTCTCCGCGAGCAGCTACTTCATGAAGTCCCCGCCCGTCCAGTACTTCGACGACGAGGCCCACGCCAACGTCGAGAAGTTCATCAAGGGCGAGGTCGAGCGCTGAGCCGTGAGCCAGCCGTGAGCCGCGAGGCTCCGAGCCGTCGTTCCCGCCCCTTCCCAGGGGCGCAGAGCCGGACATGACGGGCGGCCCTCCTTCGGGGAGGGCCGCCCCTCCGCGCGTCGCCCCGCTCCAGGCCCGGCCGGGGGGCGCTTGCCCCGGGCGCCCGGCCAAGTCACCACCGCTCGTGCGAGGCTGACCCCATGGCTGTCGTCGGTGACCTGCGAGTACTCCTGCGCGTGCGGGACTTCCGGCGGCTGCTCACCGTCCGCCTCCTCTCCCAGGCGGCCGACGGCGTCTTCCAGGTGGCCCTCGCCGCCTACGTCGTCTTCTCCCCCGAGAAGCAGACCTCCGCCGCCGCCATCGCCTCGGCCATGGCGGTGCTCCTCCTCCCGTACTCCCTGATCGGCCCCTTCGCCGGGGTCCTCCTCGACCGCTGGCGCCGCCGCCAGGTCTTCCTCTACGGAAATCTGCTCCGCGCCGCCCTCGCCGCGCTGACCGCCGTGCTGATGGTCACCGGCGTGCCCGACTGGCTCTTCTACGTGGCCGCCCTCTGCGTGACCGCGATCAACCGGTTCGTCCTCGCCGGGCTCTCGGCGGCGCTGCCCCGCGTGGTCGCCCGCGAGAAGCTGGTCATCGCCAACGCGCTCTCGCCGACCGCGGGAACGCTCGCCGCCACCGCCGGCGGGGGCCTCGCCTTCCTGGTCAGGCTGCTCGTCTCGGACTCCGACGCGGCGGTGCTGCTGCTCGGCGGGGCGCTCTACCTCGCCTCCGCCGTCGCCTCCCTCACCCTGGCCGTCCCCCTGCTCGGCCCCGACCCGGACCAGCTCCAGCACCTGCGCACGGCGGTCGCGGGGACGGCCCGGGGGCTCGTCGCCGGGGTACGCCATCTGCGCGAGCCCGGCCGGCGGGGTGCCGCGCGGGCACTGGCGGGGATGGCGGCCATGCGGTTCTGCTACGGCGCGCTCACCGTCTTGCTCCTCATGCTGTGCCGGTACGCCTGGTCCGCCGACGAGGACGAAGGGCTCGCGCTCCTCGCAGTCGCGGTGGCGGTCTCCGGCGCCGGGTTCTTCGTCGCCGCGCTGGTCACCCCCTCGACCGTCCGGCGGCTCGGGGCGACGGGGTGGATCGTGGCCTGTGCCGCCGCGGCGGGCGTGCTGGAACTGGCCCTGGGGCTCACCTTCGCGCCCGTGCCGCTGCTGGCCGGGGCCTTCGTGCTCGGGGTGGCCACGCAGGGGGCGAAGATCGCCACGGACACCATCGTGCAGGCCTCGGTCGCGGACGACTTCCGCGGGCGGATCTTCTCGGTCTACGACGTCCTCTTCAACGTCGCCTTCGTGGCCGCGGCAGGGGTCTCCGCGCTTCTGCTGCCCGCCGACGGGAGGTCGCCCGGACTGGTGGTCCTGGTGGCTCTGGTCTACGGAGCGGTTGCGGTGCTGATGACCCGTTTTGACCGGCAGTAAGTGTCACATCAGTGCTACGGAGCCCCAGTTGGCTTCTCCCCTGTCGGTGCGGCCGGTTAGCTTACGCACGTCTTATCGCACCGAGGCCACACCTCGTTTTCCACAGGGGGACCCCCAAGTGACCACTCCGCCGCCCCAGGGCCAGAACCCGTACGGCCAGCAGCCTCCGCAGGGCGAGAACCCTTACAGCCAGCAGCCGGCCGCCCCGGGCCAGCCGCAGCAGGGCGTCCCCCCGCAGGGCGTGCCGCCGCAGGGCTTCCCCCAGCAGGGCCCCTACGCGGCCCCCGGCATGCCCGGCGCCGCTCCGGAGCCGCCGCGCCGCAACAAGAAGAACATCGTGCGGATCGTCGGCGCCTGCGTCGTGCTCGCCGTCATCGCCGGCGGCTGGCTGGCCAGCCGTGACGACGCCAAGACCGCCGCGGTGGGCGACTGCATGCACCGGGGCAACGACGACGACAACAACCCGGACCTGGAGGTCGTGGAGTGCGGCTCCGGCCAGGCCGAGTACAAGGTCCTCGCCAAGATCGAGGGCAAGTTCACCGGCATGATCGCCCAGTCCAAGTGCGAGGCCGAGGCGAAGGGCTTCAAGTACGCCTACACGGAGACCGGGGACAGCAAGAGCTTCGTCCTCTGCCTGGACGACGCCTGATCCCCAGCCGGTCCCGCCCCGTCGACCGCGGTTGTTTCACGTGAAACATCGCATGCGGAAGACAAGGGACACCGCTGACTTACTCCGGCATCGGCGAAGGGGCGGCATGTTTCACGTGAAACATGCCGCCCCTTCGTGCTCTCCGGTGCCCTGGGGCGCTCAGCTCTGCGCGGCCCACCACTCCTTGAGCGCGGCCGCGGCCGCCTCCTCCCCCATGGGGCCGTTCTCCAGCCGCTGGTCGAGCAGGAAGGCGTATGCCTTGCCGATCACCGGCCCGGGGCCCACGCCGAGGATCCGCATGATCTGGTTGCCGTCGAGGTCGGGCCGGATGGCGTCCAGCTCCTCCTGCTCCTGAAGCTGGGCGATGCGCTCCTCCAGGCCGTCGTAGGCCCGCGAGAGCGCCGCAGCCTTGCGCTTGTTCCGAGTGGTGCAGTCGGAACGGGTCAGCTTGTGGAGGCGGGTGAGCTGGGGGCCCGCGTCCCGGACGTACCGGCGGACCGCGGAGTCGGTCCACTCGCCGGTGCCGTAGCCGTGGAAGCGCAGGTGCAGCTCCACCAGCCGGGAGACGTCCTTGACGAGGTCGTTGGCGTACTTGAGCGCCGTCATGCGCTTCTTCACCATCTTGGCGCCGACCACCTCGTGGTGGTGGAAGGAGACCCGGCCGTCCTTCTCGAAGCGGCGGGTGCGCGGCTTGCCGATGTCGTGGAGCAGCGCGGCCAGCCGGAGGGTCAGGTCGGGCCCGTCCTCCTCCAGGTCGATGGCCTGCTCCAGCACGGTCAGGCTGTGCTCGTAGACGTCCTTGTGACGGTGATGCTCGTCACTCTCCAGCCGCAGCTCCGGCAGCTCCGGGAGCACGTGCGCGGCGAGCCCGGTGTCGACGAGCAGGGTGAGGCCCTTGCGGGGGTGGGTGGAGAGCAGAAGCTTGTTCAGTTCGTCGCGGACCCGCTCGGCGGAGACGATGGTGATCCGCTCGGCCATCTCCGCCATGGCGGTGACCACCTCGGGCGCCACGTCGAAGTCGAGCTGCGCGGCGAACCGCGCGGCGCGCATCATCCGGAGCGGGTCGTCCGAGAAGGATGCCTCGGGCGTCCCGGGCGTCCGCAGCACCTGGGCCGCCAGGTCCTCCAGGCCGCCGTACGGGTCGATGAACTCCTTCCGCGGGAGCGCCACCGCCATGGCGTTCACCGTGAAATCGCGGCGGACCAGGTCGTCCTCGATCGAGTCGCCGTAGGAGACCTCCGGCTTGCGCGAGGTGCGGTCGTACGCCTCCGAGCGGTACGTGGTGATCTCGATCTCGAAGGTGAGCTCCTCGTCCCCCACGACGGCCCGCTTCTGGCAGCCGACCGTTCCGAAGGCGATGCCGACCTCCCAGACGGCGTCCGCCCACGGCCGGACGATCCTCAGGACCTGTTCCGGCCGGGCGTCGGTCGTGAAGTCCAGGTCGTTGCCCAGCCGCCCGAGCAACGCGTCCCGGACCGAGCCGCCCACCAGGGCGAGGGAGTGTCCGGCCTCCTCGAAGCGACGGGCTAGGTCGTCCGCGGCGGGGGAGACGCGCAGCAGTTCGCTCACAGCGCGGCGCTGCGCCTGGCTCAGTTCACGGGGCTTGTCTTCGTTGGCGTTCGGCACAACAGAAAAGGGTACGTGCCCGCGTCGGCGCGGGCCGACCCGTTTCCGGGCGGGCGCCTGAGCGATGATCCTCTGGAGCACTCCCCGGCACTTCGGCTCAGTTCGCATCGTTACGATGCCTGGACGCATCACCCGACAACCACCGACCGAGCTGACGAACAAGGGACGGACGAGCGCGTGGCCGAGGCGGCAGACATCCCGAGGACCGGCCCGTCAGCAGCCCGCAGGTGGCTCGGCCGGGGCGCGGCCCTCCTCGCCGGTACAGCCCTGTTCGGCGGAGTGCTCCAGGTCCCGGCGGCCCAGGCCGCCACCGCCCCGCGGATGCCCGCCGCCGAGACCCAGGCGCGCACCGCGCAGCCGGTCTCCGTCTCCCTCGACTCGTTCGCCCCGGCCGCGCCGGTCAAGGGCGACCGCCTGACGATCACGGGCACGGTCACCAACCAGAGCAAGCGGACGATCACCGACGCCCATGTCGGCCTCCGGGTCGGCCCGGTCCTCAACGGCCGCAGTGCCATCGATCACGCCGCCCGCCGGGACGGCTTCTCCCCGGGCGCCGACGGCGTGGAGATCGAGGGCAAGTACGCCCAGGAGGTCGACTCGCTCGCCGCGGGCCGGTCGCTGCCGTTCCGCCTCTCGGTCCCGGTCGACGACCTCGACCTCGACGGCAACGGGATCTACCAGCTCGGTGTCTCGCTGAGCGGGCAGACGGCCGCCCAGCCGTACGAGCAGGTGCAGGGCATCGCGCGGACCTTCCTGCCGTGGCAGCCGAAGGCGACCGGCGGCCAGACCTCGCTCACGATGATGTGGCCGCTCATCTCCACCTCGCACCTCACCGCGGAGACCGCCTCCGACGAGGAGCAGACACCGGTCTTCGAGGACGACGCCCTCGCCGAGGAGATCGCCCCGGGCGGCCGGCTGGAGCGCATGGTCGCCCTCGGCCGGGAGCTCGACATCACCTGGGTCGTCGATCCCGACCTGCTGGCCTCCGTCGACGCGATGCGTGACGGCTACCAGGTGCGCGACGCGGACGGCACCGCCCGCCCGGGCAACGACCGGAACAAGAAGCTCGCGACCGACTGGCTCGCCTCCGTGGAGAGCGCGGTGGCGGGCAAGAAGATCGTCGCCCTCCCCTACGCCGACCCCGACCTCGCCTCGATCGCCCACCGGGGCAAGAACGTCTCCGGGTCGCTCGGGCGGCTGAAGGACGCCACCGACGTGGCCGCCAGCACCGTGGAGACGGTCCTCCACGTCAAGCCCAGCACCGACTTCGCCTGGCCGGTGGACGGCGCGGTCAGCCCCTCCATCATCGACGTGGCGACCTCGGCGGGCGCGCGGAACGTGATCGCCCGCAGCGACAGCATGCGGGAGGCCGGGAGCCTCACGTACACCCCGTCGGCGGCGCGGCCGATCGGTGGCGGGACGACGGCCGTGGTGGCCGACGGCCGGCTCTCCACCGTCTTCCAGGGCGACATGACGAAGGCCGGCAACGCGACCCTCGCCGTGCAGCGTTTCGTGGCGCAGACCCTGATGACGACGCTCCAGGACGAGGGGAACGAGCGCAGCCTCGTCGTCGCTCCGCAGCGCATGCCGACCGCCAGCCAGGCCCGGACGATGGCGGAGGCGCTGCGGGCCCTGGACGACGAGCGGTGGACCACCCCGCAGAACCTCACGGCGGCGGCGAAGGCCGAGCCGGACCCGCGCGCGACCTCCCGGGTGCCGGGGAACGGCGCGTACCCTTCGGCGCTGCGCAAGCAGGAGCTGCCGAAGGCGGCGTTCGAGAAGATCAAGGAGACCCAGGAGAAGCTGGACCGCTTCAAGGTCATCCTCACCAACGAAGACCGCGTGGTGCCCCCGTTCGGCCGGGCCGTCGACCGGGAGATGTCCACCTCCTGGCGGGGACGGCCCAAGGAGGCGGAGCAGTTCCGCAAGGGGGTCTCGGAGTACCTGGACGACCTGATCGGGGGCGTCCAGCTCATCGAGAAGAGCGAGGCCAAGCTCTCCGGCCACAGCGCCACCATCCCGGTGACCGTGCAGAACAACCTTCTCCAAGGCGTCGAGAACCTGGTGCTGCGGCTCGAGTCCTCCAAGCCGACCCGGCTCAACATCGGCGAGGGGCGCTACCAGGACCAGCCGGTCAAGGTCTCCGGCGGCCACAGCCAGTCGGTGAAGTTCACGACCACCGCCAACGCCAACGGGCCGGTGCCGGTGAAGGCGCAGTTGTACACGGAGGACGGCCGGGCCTACGGCGCGCCCATCCGCTTCGACGTGAACGTCACGGAGTTCACGCCGACGGTGATGCTGGTCCTCGCGGGCGGCGTACTCTTGCTCGTCCTCGCCGGATTCCGGATGTACACCCAGCGCAAGCGGCAGGCGCGGGAGCTGGAGGAGCAGGGCGGGGCGCCGGGCGATCCGGGTCCCGGCACGGCGGACGAGGGGCAGGACGGGGACGGCGGCCCCGGGCAGCCGGGTGACCACGGCCCGGACACCGCTCCCGAAAGCCCGGAGCCCACCGGCCCGGGTGAGACAGTGGACCGCTGAGCAATGTCGTGGCCCGTGGGCCCGGGGACGATGAGGTGGGGTTAGACCATGAACGCGCCGTACAACGGTGACCGTGGCCAGCGCGCGGACGGCTCGGTGCCGCAGGGCGACCGGTCGGCCCCGCCGGAGCCCGGCGGGCCCACGGGCGAGGGGTTCCCCCAGCAGCCCGGGCCCGACCCCTATCTCCAGCACGCCTACGACCAGGACCCGTACCGGGCGCACGACCTGAGCGTCCAGGACCCGGTCGGCGAGGCCCTGTACGACCGGGCCGCGCACCCCCCGACGCCCGGCGGCCCCCCGGCGGCCCCGATGTACGGTCCGCCCCAGCCCGAGCAGCCGGCGCCCGACCCGCGGGTCTGGGCGCAGGCTCCCCCGCCGGAGCCGGCGGGCCCGGGCAAGCACCTGCCGTACGGGGACGCGACCGGAACGACGCAGTTCTTGGGAGTGGACGACCTCGTGTCCCAGGCCGGTCAGGAGCGTCACGAGCCCGACGCCTTCGCCCACCTCTACAAGGACCAGCAACAGAGCGGCGGCGGCCGCCCGCCCACCGACCCGCCCCCGCCGCAGGCCGACCCGGAGCCCGCTCCGGCGCCGAAGAAGCAGGGCAAGGCGGCCTCGCTGCTGAAGTCCAGCGCCATCATGGCCGCCGGCACCATGGTTTCCCGGCTGACCGGCTTCGTCCGCTCGCTGGTCATCACCGCGGCCCTCGGCGCGGCTCTGCTGGGTGACGCCTTCACGGTCGCCTACACCCTGCCGACGATGATCTACATCCTCACCGTCGGCGGCGGTCTGAACTCCGTCTTCGTCCCGCAGCTCGTACGGGCGATGAAGAACGACGAGGACGGCGGCGAGGCCTTCGCCAACCGGCTCCTCACCTTGGTGATGGTGGCGCTCGGCGCGATCGTCGCCCTGTCGGTCCTGGCGGCGCCACTTCTCGTCCACTTGATGTCGGACACGCTGGCCAGCCGCCCCGACGCCAACAACGTGGCGGTCGCCTTCGCCCGCTACTGCCTGCCCACGATCTTCTTCATGGGCGTCCACGTGGTGATGGGCCAAATCCTCAACGCACGCGGCAAGTTCGGCGCGATGATGTGGACACCGGTCCTCAACAACATCGTCATGATCGTCACGTTCGGCCTCTTCATCTGGGTCTACGGCACCTCCGCCGACTCCGGGATGACCGTCCAGACCATCCCCGACGAGGGCATCCGCCTGCTGGGCATCGGCACGCTGCTCGGGCTGATCGTCCAGGCCCTGGCGATGATCCCCTACCTGCGCGAGACGGGCTTCCGGTTCCGGCCGCGGTTCGACTGGAAGGGCCACGGGCTCGGCAAGACCGTCCGGCTCGCCAAGTGGACCGTCCTGTTCGTCCTCGCCAACCAGGCAGGCGTGCTCGCCGTCACCCAACTCGCCACCTCGGCCGGTGAGAAGTCCGGCGTCGACGGCGCGGGCATCCTGGCCTACTCCAACGCCCAGCTCATCTGGGGCATGCCGCAGGCCATCATCACCGTCTCGGTCATGGCGGCCCTGCTGCCCCGCATCTCCCGCGCCGCCAGCGACAACGACGTCGGCGCGGTCCGCGACGACATCTCGCAGGGCCTGCGCAACTCGGCCGTCGCCATCGTCCCGATCGCCTTCGGCTTCCTCGCGCTGGGCCTGCCCACGGCCACCCTGCTCTTCTCCTCCGCCGGACTTGAGGCGGCCCACTCGATGGGCTACATCCTCATGGCCTTCGCCCTCGGCCTCATCCCGTACTCCGTGCAGTACGTGGTGCTCCGCGGCTTCTACGCCTACGAGGACACCCGGACGCCCTTCTACAACACCGTGATCGTCGCCGCGGTCAACGCGGCGGCCTCGGGCCTCTGCTACCTCCTGCTGCCTTTCCGATGGGCCGTGGTCGGCATGGCCGCCTCCTACGGCCTGGCCTACGCGGTCGGTGTGGGTGTCGCCTGGAAGCGGCTGGCCAAGCGGCTCGGCGGCGACCTGGACGGGTCGCACGTGCTGCGGACCTACGCCCGGCTCATCGGCGCGGCCGTCCCCGCCTCGATCGCGGGCGGCGCGGTCTCCTTCGGCGTGATGCGGTGGCTCGGCAGCGGCGCCCTGGGCTCGCTGGCCGCTCTGGTCCTCGGTGGCGCGGTCCTGCTGGCGGTCTTCTTCGTCGCGGGCCGGAAGATGCGGATCAACGAGATCAACTCCCTGGTGGGGATGGTCCGCGGTCGTCTGGGACGCTGAGAGCGCACAACCATCAGCGGTGCCCGCGTGTCGTGCATAGCGACCGACTGTGGGCACAATTGGGTTTGGCGTCGTACGGAGTGCAACGGATGGGGAGGCAGGAACGACGGTGGCGGATCGGAGCACGGCTGCCGTCGACGTGGCCGACACCAGTGGTGAGGAACCGCTGACCGCCAAGGCGGGCGCGTCCACGGGCGACGGGAAGTCCCGGGAGCGGGATACGGCACCCGAAGACACAGAGGAGACCGGCCAGGCGGGCAGCTCCGCCACGGTCTCGGCCCCCGAGCTGCACAGCGGGCACAAACTCGCCAGACGCTACCGGCTGGAGGAGTGCCTCACCCGTCTGGACGGTTTCAGCAGCTGGCGGGCGGTGGACGAGAAGCTCCGGCGCGCCGTCGGCGTCCACCTGCTGCCCGCCGAGCACCCACGGGCCCGCTCCGTGCTGGCCGCCGCCCGCTCGGCGGCCCTCCTCGGCGACCCTCGGTTCGTCCAGGTCCTCGACGCCGTCGAGGAGGACGAGATCGTCTACGTGGTCCACGAGTGGCTGCCGGACGCCACCGAGCTGACCGCGCTCCTCGCCGCCGGGCCGCTGGAGGCGCACGACGTCTACCAGCTCGCCCAGCAGATCTCCCAGGCCATGGCGGCCGCCCACCGCGAGGGCCTCTCCCATCTGCGGCTCAACCCCGGGGCCGTGCTGCGCACCTCCACGGGCCAGTGGCGCATCCGCGGCCTCGCCGTCAACGCCGCCCTACGCGGCATCGACGTCGACAGCCCCCAGCGCACCGACACGGAGGCGATCGGCGCCCTCCTCTACGCCGCCCTGACTCAGCGCTGGCCGTACGAGGACGACGCCTACGGGCTCTCCGGCCTCCCCAAGGGCATGGGGCTCATCGCCCCCGACCAGGTGCGGGCAGGCGTGCACCGCGGCCTCTCCGAGCTGTCCATGCGCGCCCTGGTCAACGACGGGTCGACCGCCTCCCGCCAGGAGAGCCCCTGCACCACCCCCGACGAGCTGGTCCGGGCCATCTCCGAGATGCCCCGCATCCGCCCGCCGGAGCCGGTCTTCACCGCGCCCCCGGAGTACCAGCGGACCAGCTACCAGCAGGGCTCCTACGGCCGGCCCGCGCCGCGTGCCGCGCAGACCGCCCCGGTGGTCGTGCCACCGCCCCCGCTGCAGACCCGGACCGGCAAGGTCCTCAAGTGGGGCGTCGCCGCCCTGCTCATCGCCGCGCTCGGGCTCGGCAGCTGGCAGCTGGCGGACGCCCTGATGGACCGCGACACCGCCGACCAGCCGGAGACCAACCAGCCGGTGGACGCCACGGACGAGAAGCCGAAGACCGCCACCCACAAGATCACCGGCGCCGCCGAGTACGCGCCGGACGGCTCCCCGCAGAACGCCGCCTCCGTCAGCAACACCTACGACGGTGACAGCTCGACGTACTGGCGCTCCAGGAGCTTCGTGGACGGCCCCCGGCTCGCTCCCTACAAGGAGGGAGTCGGCATCGTCTACGACCTCGGCACCGAGAGGGATGTCTCCTCGGCGTCGATAGGGCTCCGGTACAGCGGCGACCGCACCACGGTGGAGCTCTACGCGGCGGGTTCCATGGACTCCGCCACCCCCGTCAGCTCCATGAGGAAGATCGGCACCGGCACCACCCGGTCCACCACGGCGAAGGTCGACGCCAAGGAGGCGGTGAAGACGCGGTACGTCGTGGTCTGGCTGACCCACGTCCCGCAGGCGCCGGGGGATCAGTACAGCGGATCCGGGTACAAGCAGGCGATCACGGATGTGAAACTCAAGGGCTGAGCGGGGCTCTGGGGGAAGGGTTCCACAGTGGACGAGGCCATATCCGAGGCGGCGGGCGACGCCGAGTTGCTCGCCGCCCACGTCGGCGGGGACCCGGACGCCTTCAGCCAGCTGGTCCGCCGCCACCGCGACCGTCTCTGGGCGGTGGCGATCCGGACCCTCGGCGACCGCGAGGAGGCGGCCGACGCCGTCCAGGACGCCCTGGTCTCGGCCTACCGCCGGGCCCACACCTTTCAGGGCCGGTCGGCGGTGACGACCTGGCTCCACCGGATCACCGTCAACGCCTGCCTCGACCGGGCCCGCAAGACGGCCTCCCGCCGCACCGCTCCCATGGACGATCCGGAGCGGCTGGAGCAGGTGCTGGAGCCGCACGAGTCGGCCGCCGCCCCGGCCGAGCGCGGCGACGTACGCCGTCAGCTCGCCGATGCCCTCGCCACCCTCGCCCCCGATCAGCGCGCCGCCCTCGTCCTCGTCGACATGCAGGGCTACCCGGTGGCGGAGGCCGCCCGCATCCTGGGCGTGCCCACGGGCACCGTGAAGAGCCGGTGCGCCCGGGGCCGGGCCAGGCTGCTGCCGCTCGTCAACCACCTACGCGCGGACTCCGCCTCACCGGACAGGGATAACGGCGCTGCTGAAGGGGGAAGGAACCGGACGCAGGGGGCATCCGTCCCACCAGCGGCAGGCCCGCGAGACACCGGGTCGGCGAATTCGGCTGCCATGAAGGGCGGAGGTGGGCGAGCGTGACATCCATGACCGACGCGACCGGCGACGCCGGGCACCCGGACGTGGCGGAGATCTCCGACCTCGCCGAGGGGCTGCTGGACCCCTCCCGCAGCGGCGAGCTCCGCTCCCATCTGGATTCCTGCGCCCTCTGCGCGGACGTCCGCTCCTCGCTGGAGGAGATCCGGGGCCTGCTGGGTACGTTGCCCGGGCCATCCCGGATGCCTGCCGATGTGGCGGGCCGGATCGACGCGGCCCTGGCCGCCGAGGCGCTGCTGGAGACCATGGAGCCTCCCGCCGGGAGTTCGGGCGCCGTGCCGAGTGGCAGCGCACCGCAGGGTTCCGCCACACCGGGGGAGTCGGCACAGGAACCGTCGGACGAGGACCCCGTGGCCGATGTTTCACGTGAAACGTCGGGCGATGTTTCACGTGAAACATCGCGTGAAACGACAGCCCCGGAGTCCCTCACCCACCCCAGCCCGCCAGGAACCACGGCTCCCCTGGAGACCGCGGCCACGGAGGAGGAGGGGGATCAGGAGGCCGGCCCTTCCGGAGCGACGGCCTCCCCGACCGGCAGCGCGGGCCGACGCGTGGGCAAGCGGCCGGTTCGCCCTGGAGGACACGGCCGGGGTCCCGCAGGCCCCGGGCGGAAGGGCGGAAGCAGGGCCAACCGCCGACGCCTCATCCTGTCCTCGGTTCTCGCGGCTGCCGCCCTCGGGCTCGGGGCCGTACTCGTACCGGCACTCACCGACGCCGGTTCCGGCGGGGACGACACCGCCGCCTCCGCCGACGCTGGGCCGGTGTACTCCGACAGGTCGCTCAAGAACCAGGTGTCCGACCTCCTCTTGGAGACAGGGCCGGGTGGCGGCCGCCAGGAGAAGCGGGCCCCGGGCGCCCTTGAGAAGGACGAGAAGTCCTCTCTCGGCGTCCAGTCCAGTCCCGAGACGCCCGAGCTCAACGAACCGCTGATGGGCACCGGCCCGGAAGTGCCGCCCTGCGTGGAGCGCGGCATCGAGCGGACCGAGCCCGCCCTCGCCCTGGAGCGCGGGCGCTTCCAGGGAACCGACGCCTTCCTCGTCGTCCTGCCCGACCACGAGGACAGTGCCCGGGTGACCGCTTACCTGGTCGATGCCACCTGTGTGGACGGCGGGGACGAGCCTGGTGACGTCCTGCTGACCCGGACCTACCCGAAGCCCTGAGACCAGGCTTCTCCCAGCCGCGCGGAGGGGCAGCCGGCTCGCTCCGAGTGGAAGCACCCCCTCCGAGGCGAGGCTCGTCACGCCTCCCGGCGGGCTCTCCTGTGCCGTGGAAGGAGGCCTCGGCCTGCCCTGCTCCCTGCCCCGGGTGGGAGGTGGGCGGCACGGGAATGCGCGGCCCGTAGGATCGGTTGGGTGGGGTGAGAGCCCCGGCAGGGATCAGGCCCCTGGCAACGTAGTAGTCCGCAGAGACGAGGAATCAAGCCGTGACCGACGTCCGTAACGTGATCATCATCGGCTCCGGGCCCGCCGGCTACACAGCCGCGCTCTACACCGCACGTGCTTCCCTGAAGCCGCTGGTCTTCGAGGGTGCCGTCACTGCGGGTGGGGCCCTGATGAACACCACCGAGGTGGAGAACTTCCCCGGCTTCCAGGACGGCGTCATGGGCCCCGACCTCATGGACAACATGCGCGCTCAGGCCGAGCGCTTCGGCGCCGAGCTGGTCCCGGACGACATCGTCTCGGTCGACCTCTCGGGCGAGATCAAGACGGTCACCGACACCGCGGGTACCGTGCACCGCGCCAAGGCGATCATCGTCACGACCGGCTCGCAGCACCGCAAGCTGGGTCTGCCCAACGAGGACACGCTCTCCGGGCGCGGCGTCTCCTGGTGCGCCACCTGTGACGGCTTCTTCTTCAAGGACCAGGACATCGCCGTCGTCGGCGGCGGCGACACCGCGATGGAGGAGGCCACCTTCCTCTCGCGCTTCGCCAAGTCGGTGACGATCGTCCACCGCCGTGACAGCCTGCGCGCCTCGAAGGCCATGCAGGAGCGGGCCTTCGCCGACCCGAAGATCAAGTTCATCTGGGACAGCGAGGTCGCCGAGATTCACGGCGATCCGAAGCTCACCAGCCTGACCCTGCGCAACCTGAAGAGCGGCGACACCGAGCTGCTGTCGGTGACCGGCCTCTTCATCGCCATCGGCCACGACCCGCGCACCGAGCTGTTCCAGGGCCAGCTCGACCTGGACGGCGAGGGCTACCTGAAGGTTTCCGCGCCCTCGACGCGCACCAACATCACGGGCGTCTTCGCCGCCGGTGACGTGGTCGACCACACCTACCGTCAGGCGATCACCGCAGCCGGTACCGGCTGCTCCGCGGCGCTGGACGCCGAGCGCTACCTCGCCGCGCTGGCCGACGCCGAGGGTCACGAGAAGACCCAGGTCGTCACCGCCTGAGCGAGCCCTGGCTCGACAAGCTTTCTCCCTACACTCCCCCCGCCAAGACTAAGGAGCCCACAGTGGCCGGCACCCTGAAGAACGTGACCGACGACTCCTTCGAGCAGGACGTCCTCAAGAACGACAAGCCCGTACTCGTCGACTTCTGGGCGTCCTGGTGCGGCCCGTGCCGTCAGATCGCCCCCTCGCTGGAGGCCATCGCCGCCGAGCACGGCGAGATCGAGGTCGTGAAGCTGAACATCGACGAGAACCCGGCGACCGCCGCCAAGTACGGCGTCATGTCGATCCCGACCCTCAACGTCTACCAGGGCGGCGAGGTCGCCAAGACGATCGTCGGCGCCAAGCCGAAGGCCGCCATCGAGCGCGACCTGGAGGAGTTCTTCGGCGGAGCCAAGGGCTGAGTCCTGGCGTACGCGGCGATGTTTCACGTGAAACATCGCCCCGCTGTTTCACGTGAAACATGGCCACCCTTCGGGGTGGCCATGTCCGTTTCACTCCCGGGGTTCGGGCGGCCACCGGACGCCCTCGGCGAGCAGCCCGACCGGGAGCCCCTACAGCGCGCCACCGCCTACAGCGGCCGGGGGACCGGGTCCTGCTTCACGGCGCCGAGCAGGCGGTCGAGCGCCTGCTCCATGTCCTCTTTCCAGGAGAGGGTCGCCCGCAGCTCCAGCCGCAGCCGCGGATAGCGCCGGTGAGGCCGCACGGTCTTGAAGCCGACGGCAAGGAGATGGTCGGCGGGCAGCAAGCAGGCCGACTCTCGCCACCTCGCATCGCCGAACGCCTCGATCGCCTTGAAGTCCCGCCGCAGCAAGTCCTTCGCCACGGTCTGCACCAGGACGCGGCCCAGCCCCTGGCCCCGGTACTCCGGCAGGAGCCAACCCGTCATGAGCTGGACGGCGTCCGGCGCGACAGGGCTGGTGGGGAAGGCGAGTGAACGCGGCACGTAGGCCGCCGGGGCGTAGAGGGCGAAGCCGACCGGGACGTCGTCGACGTAGGCGATGCGGCCGCAGGAGCCCCACTCCAGCAGGACGGCGGAGATCCACGATTCCTTCTCCGCCGCGGCCCGGCCCCCTCGGACCGCGACCTCGCCGCGCACCGGGTCCAGCTCCCAGAAGACGCAGGAGCGGCAGCGATCGGGGAGTGCTCCGAGGTTGTCCAGGGTGATCGGTGCGAGGCGTCGCCCCATGGTGGCCGCTCCTCTCTTGGCTCACCGTGCCGCTGGGCTACGGCACGGCCGCCGCCCGGTGCCCCGCCGCGAGGGGCGGAACCACCCGGCACCCGTGCCCTGTGCATCGTAGTCACCGGGCTTTCGCGCGGTCAGGGAGTGCGACGAAAGAGCGGGCCGTGTTCCGGTCAGTTCCGGAGCACGGCCCGCTCAAGGCCTGAAGGAGACGGCCGTCAGCCGGCGTCCCGGGCTTCGCCCTCGACGGACCCGGCGGGCCCGGCGCCCTCGGCCGACTCGGCCGACTCGGCCGACTCGTCGGAGTCTCCGGTGTCCCTCCTCGCCGTGCTCTGGAGCACCGGGCCCTCCTCGGGCGCCAGCGACTGGAGGATGCGCTGAAGGTCGTCCATCGAGGCGAACTCGACGACGATCTTCCCCTTCTTCTGCCCCAGGTCGACCTTGACCCGCGTCTCGAAGCGGTCCGAGAGCCGGGTGGAGAGCTCGCTCAGGGCGGGGGAGAGGCGGGAGCCGGCGCGGGGGCCCTTGGAGCGGGCGGGGGCCGCCTGCCGGGACCCCATCAGCGTGACCACCTCTTCCACCGAGCGGACCGAGAGCCCTTCGGCGACGATCCGCAGCGCGAGCCGCTCCTGCTCCTCGGAGTCCTCCACCGAGAGGAGGGCGCGGGCATGACCGGCCGTCAGCACCCCTGCCGCTACCCGACGCTGAACCGCCGGGGCCAGCTTCAGCAGACGCAGGGTGTTCGACACCTGCGGACGCGAGCGGCCGATCCGGTCGGCGAGCTGGTCATGGGTGCAGTTGAAGTCCTGGAGCAGCTGGTCGTAGGCGGCGGCCTCTTCCAACGGGTTGAGCTGGGCCCGGTGCAGGTTCTCCAGCAGGGCGTCGAGGAGGAGCTTCTCGTCCTCGGTGGCCCGCACGATGGCCGGGATGGCGTCCAGCCCGGCTTCCCGGCAGGCACGCCACCGGCGCTCGCCCATGATCAGCTCGTACCGTCCGGCGCTCAGCTGGCGGACGACGACGGGCTGGAGGAGGCCGACCTCCTTGATGGAGGTGACCAGTTCGGCGAGAGCGTCCTCGTCGAAGATCTCCCGGGGCTGGCGCGGGTTGGGCGTGATGGAGTCGAGCGGCAGCTCGGCGAAGTGCGCGCCGACCGGGCTCGGAGGAAGGTCGTCCGCCGGGGAACGCGTCGATGTTTCACGTGAAACATTGCCGCTCGGAATCCCCGTCACCTTGGCCGCGGCGATGCCGCGTTCCGGGGTGAGGACCGGTGAGGACCCGGTGGCCGGGCCACTCGCGGCCGAGGCCGACTTCTCCGGTGTAGGCGCTGCGGGAATCAAGGCTCCCAGGCCCCGCCCCAGGCCCCTCCGTCGCTCGCTCACTGCATTCCCTCCGCCATGTTCTGCTGCTCGTTGGGCGCGGCCAACTGGTTGTGCTGCGCCTCGTAGTGGATCCCGACCCCGCGCAGTGCGATCTCCCGGGCCGCCTCGAAGTACGAGAGCGCGCCGCTCGATCCCGGGTCGTAGGTGAGCACCGTCTGGCCGTAGCTCGGCGCTTCGGAGATCCGGACGGAGCGGGGGATGCTCGTCCGGAGAACTTCCTTGCCGAAGTGGCTGCGCACCTCTTCGGCGACCTGTGAGGCGAGCCGCGTCCTGCCGTCGTACATGGTGAGCAGGATCGTGGAGACGTGGAGTGCCGGGTTCAGGTGACCCCGGACCAGTTCGACGTTGCGGAGGAGCTGGCCCAGTCCCTCCAGGGCGTAGTACTCGCACTGAATGGGGATCAGCACCTCGGCCCCGGCGACCAGCGCGTTGACCGTGAGCAGGCCGAGGGAGGGCGGGCAGTCGATCAGGACATAGTCCAGCGGCTGCTCGTACGACTTGATGGCGCGCTCCAGGCGGCTCTCCCGCGCGACCAGCGAGACGAGCTCGATCTCCGCGCCGGCCAGGTCGATCGTCGCCGGGGCGCAGAAGAGCCCCTCGACGTCCGGTACGGGCTGGACGACCTCGGAGAGCGGACGGCTGTCCACCAGGACGTCGTAGATGGACGGCACTTCCGCGTGGTGGTCGATCCCCAGCGCGGTGGAGGCGTTTCCCTGCGGGTCGAGGTCGATGACCAGCACCCGGTTGCCGTGCAGCGCCAGCGATGCGGCGAGGTTGACCGTCGTGGTCGTCTTGCCCACGCCGCCCTTCTGGTTGGCGACCACCATGACCCGGGTCTGTTCGGGGCGTGGCAGACCTTCTCCGGCACGGCCCAGCGCCTGCACGCCCAGGTGGGCAGTGTGAGCGGTGGGTGTGTCGTCCATCGGCGGCGGTGTTTCACGTGAAACATCCGCCCCCACTGTTTCGACACGGGGACCGGGGACCGGATCGGTCATCGGTCCCGCGATGTTGGCGTCGGACCGCAAGGATTCACTCTCCTCGACTTCAGACTCGCAATGAACAGAGCGTGCCATGGTTTCGGGTGCGGGAACCAGCGGGGCCCGGTGTTCTGTGGATGAATCCGCCTCTGTGGACAACTTCGTGACCCGTCCGAGAGGTTTCCGGTCGCGGGGAGTGGCGGCAGCGCGGCCGCGGCTGATGATTCCTTGCAGCGGTGAGCGACGTTTCACGTGAAACACGATGGCCCACCGCGTCCGAGCGACCCGCCCGACACTCCGCGCCACTACCGCCCGTGGCCCCAACGAGCCGGGACCCGGCGCCCGGCCGACGCCAGACTCCGCTCCCCCCGACCGGCAGAAGGGCCGGCCCCGCACCGGGACCGGCCCCTCCGAAGGTACTCCTCGCGCCTCAGCGCCTGCGGCGCGCCCGCGCGGCCTTGGCCTTCTTGGTGGCGAAGCGGACGCCTCCGGGGCTCTCCCCCACCTCGACGCGCACCACGGTGGAGAGGGGGTCGACGACGCCCTCGCCGACCTGGACGACGGAGGTGCGGACCGCGCCGAGCTTGCTCAGCGCGGACGAGGCGGCCCTCACCTCCTCCTCGGCGGTGTCCCCCTTGAGCGCCAGCATCTCGCCGTAGGGCCGCAGCAGCGGCACTCCCCATCCCGCGAGCCGCTCCAACGGGGCGACCGCCCGGGCGGTGACCACGTGCACGGGCGGCAGCTTGCCGAGCACCTCCTCGGCGCGGCCGCGGACGACGGTGACGTGGTCGAGGCCGAGCATCTCGACCACCTCGGTGAGGAAGGTGGTCCGGCGCAGCAGCGGCTCCAGCAGCGTGATGTCCAGGTCCGGCCGGACCAGCGCCAGCGGGATGCCCGGCAGCCCGGCGCCCGACCCCACGTCGCAGACGGAGACGCCTTCGGCGACCACCTCGGAGAGGACGGCGCAGTTGAGCAGATGGCGCTCCCAGAGCCGGGGCACCTCACGGGGTCCGATGAGCCCGCGCCGCACTCCCGCGTCGGCCAGCAGCTCCGCGTACCGGACCGCATCCGGGAAACGCTCGCCGAAAACCTCCCTGGCCACTGCGGGCGCCTCGGGGAGTTCCGCTGCCTCCGTCACGGGGACCGTCCTTCCGTACCGCGATCTCGAACGTACTGATGACTGACGAACAAACTGACGGACAGAACGGCGAGGTGAACCGCTGCCCCGAGGTGACCGGCCGCTGGCCGTGACTTGCCTCGGCCCTCCGGACCCGGCGCCTCCATGGAACCGGCGAAGCCGACGGACCGCCGAACCCGCGGCTCCTGGGAGAACCACTGCCCTGGGGAGAACGCTAACGGCAAGATCCCGCGCCGTGCAGCCCTGCCGGGAGGAATCCGCCACACCGCCCCCTACCCCCGACCAGGACCGGCCCCGCCTGTTCACACAGACGGGGCCGGTCGGCGGACGCCCGCGCGGGGCGCCTTGAGGTCAGGCGGGAAGGACGACGACGAAGCGCTGCGGCTCCTCGCCCTCGGACTCGCTGCGCAGCCCCGCGGCCTTGACCGCGTCGTGGACGACCTTGCGCTCGAACGGCGTCATCGGGTCGAGCCGGACCGCCTCACCGGTGGACCGCGCGTCGGCCGCGGCCTTGGCGCCGATCTCGGAGAGCTCCTCGCGCTTCTTGGCGCGGTAGCCGCCGATGTCCAGCATGAGGCGGCTGCGGTCGCCCGTCTCGCGGTGCACGGCGAGGCGGGTCAGCTCCTGGAGCGCCTCCAGGACCTCACCGTCGCGACCGACGAGCTTCTGGAGGTCACGGCTCCCGGAATCGCTGATGATCGAGACAGCGGCCCGGTCGGCCTCCACGTCCATGTCGATGTCGCCGTCCAGGTCGGCGATGTCGAGCAGACCCTCCAGGTAGTCGGCGGCGATCTCGCCCTCCTGCTCCAGGTGGGACAGCTCGTCGCCGGCCTTGGCGGTGGTGGTGCCTTCCGTCACGGGATGGACTCCTCTACTTCTTGGACGGGTGCTTGGGCTTCTGGCCCTTGCGCTGTCCGGACTTGGCTTGGCCTGTGGAGCCGGACTTGCCCGCCTGGCGGCCGGAGGACTTCTTGTCCTCGCTCCCGCCCTGCGACTTCTCCAGCGAGGTGGTGGATTCGCCCTCGGCACGGCCCGAGGAGGCCCGGGTGCGCTGGCCGGGACGGTTCGGCGTGGTCGGCTGCGTCTGGCGCTGCGACTTGCTCTGCCGCTTGGGCTGCTGGCGGCGCGGCGTGGCCGGAGTCTCCTCGACCGGCTCGCCCTCCTCGTCCGCGACGGCGACGCTGCCCGCGCCCTTCGGCCCGATGGTGCCGTCGGCCTGGGCGGCGAGGCCGGCCTTGGTCAGCCCGTTGATGAACTTGCGCTCGTACTCGTTGCGGTCGCGGCCCTTGGCGACGATGGCCTTGACGACGTTCCGCTCGCGCTTGCCGCGGACCTTCGGGTTCATCGTGACGCGCTTGAGGAAGCGCTCCAGGAAGGCGGCCTGCGCCTTGCTGCCCGGGGTGGGGTTCTGGCGGATGACGTACATCTGCTGGCCCATGGTCCACAGGTTGGTGGTCAGCCAGTAGACGAGGACACCGACGGGGAAGTTGATGCCGAAGACGGCGAACATGATCGGGAAGACGTACATCAGCATCTTCTGCTGCTGCATGAAGGGCGTCTTCACCGTGGTGTCGACGTTCTTCGTCATCAGCTGTCGCTGAGTGAAGAACTGCGAGGCCGACATCAGGATGATCATGACCGCGGTGACGATGTGCACGTTGGTCGAGGAGGAGCCGAGAGCCTCGACCTTGTCGGCGTTGTCGGTGAACTTCGAGGCCAGCGGGGCACCGACGATGTGGGCCTTCTGCGCGCTGGCGAGGAGCGCCTCGTCGATGTAGCCGCTGGTCTTGTTCGACGCGATGCTGTTGAGCACGTGGTAGAGCGCGAAGAAGAACGGCGACTGGAGAAGGATGGGAAGACACGAGGCCAGCGGGTTGGTACCCGAGTCCTTGTAGAGCTTCATCATCTCTTCGGACTGGCGCTGCTTGTCGTTCTTGTAGCGCTCCTGGATCTTCTTCATCTCGGGCTGGAGCGTCTGCATCGCCCGAGTGGCCTTGATCTGCTTCACGAAGAGCGGGATCAGGCAGATACGGATCAGGATCACGAGGGAGACGATGGACAGTCCCCACGCCCAGCCCGTGTCAGCGCCGAAGAGGGCTCCGTACAACTTGTGGAACTGGACGATCACCCATGACACGGGTGTCGTGATGAAACTGAAGAGACTGGCGATCGTATCCACTGATCAGGCTCCTTGAGCATGGGGCGAGGTCTCGGCGGCCGGGCTCGGGTCCGGCTGGGGGCCCGTCGTGGAGGCGGGGGACGAGGTGTCGCCGCTCCCTCCGGCAGGGGCGTCGGGGTCCTGGCCCTTACCGGCGCCCCTGTCTCGCCAGGCGTTGCGCAGCATTTCGTGCCACCGCGGTCGCTTGCGCGGAGGCACATGGTCGACACCGCCGGGGGACCACGGATTGCACCGCAGGATCCGCCAGGCGGTGAGCGCCGTTCCCTTGATCGCTCCGTGCCGGTCGATGGCGCCGTAGCCGTAGTGGGAACACGACGGGTAGTACTTGCACACCGGGCCGAGTAGCGGACTGATCGTCCACTGGTACAACTTGATCAAAGCGAGCAGCGGATACTTCATCGCGCGCCCCCTCCCAGGAGCCGCTCCAGGGCGGCGTCCAGGTCTCGGGCCAACTGTGCGTGGTCTGCGTCACCGGCTGGGGGCAACGCGCGGACGACGACCAGGCTGCCCGCGGGCAGCCTGGAGAGTCGGTCCCGCATGAGGTGGCGAAGCTTCCGCTTCACCGCGGTACGGACGACGGCTCCGCCCACAGCTTTGCTCACGACGAAACCCGCACGGGTCGGGGGAGACTCCTCCCCCGACCCGTGCGGGTCCGTGACACCGCTGCGGAGATGGACGACGAGGGCCGGGCGACCGGCCCGACGTCCTCGGCGTACCGCGGTCGCGAAGTCCTCGCGCCGCCTCAGCCGATTCTCGGAGGGCAGCACGACACGACCTGTGCGCGATCAGGCGGACAGGCGGGCGCGGCCCTTGCCACGGCGGGACGCGAGGATCGCGCGGCCGGCACGGGTACGCATACGCAGGCGGAAACCGTGGGTCTTGGCGCGACGACGGTTGTTCGGCTGGAAGGTGCGCTTGCTCACTCGGGGGCTCCAGAAATGATGAGGTAGTTGCGGGGTGCCTTGGCTGTCACCGTGCGCCCACGAGTAGCTCGCTTACGCCCGAGTGCACCGCTCCACGATCACTCAAGATGATCTATGCCCATCGGAGGCAGGCGGCAGCAGCCATCGACAACTCGACCTGGTCACGGTACGCGCGGCTGCGCCATTCGGTCAAACCAGCACCGGCGAGGGACACTGTGCACAGGCTGTGGACAACGACTTGTACCGCAGTGGCCGCGCTGACTACCGTGGCCAGACTCCGGTTTCGTGGGCCTTCACCCCGATCCCCCCGGTCCCGCCCGGATCGGACCACACCAACCCGTCCCAGAACCACTCCTTCGTGGGACCCGTGAGAGAGCGTGCCCTGTGGCTGATGTACCCGCCGATCTTGCCGCAGTCTGGCCGCGCGTACTGGAGCACCTCCTCGGGGACGGGCGCGGACAGGGTGTGGAGGCCAAGGACGAGCAGTGGGTCCGGCGCTGCCAGCCGCTCGCCCTGGTCGCAGACACGGCGCTGCTCGCGGTACCGAACGAGTTCGCCAAGGGTGTCCTGGAGGGCCGGCTCGCCCCGGTGGTGAGCGAGACGCTGAGCCGGGAGTGCGGCCGCCCGATCCGGATCGCGATCACCGTCGACCCGACGATGGGCGACCCCGCTCCCCCGCAGCGCTACCCGGAGCCCTCGCCGCCCCGCCCCGCCCAGGACCGCGGCTACGGCTACCCCCCCTACTCCCGCCGCCAGGACCCGCTCGGCGACGCCCCGTCCGGCGAGCGGCGCGGCGAGGAGCCCGAGCCGGACGAGCAGCAGCCCTCCCGCGACGAGGAGCGCCGCCCGGGCACGTTCCCCTTCCCCCAGGACCACGGCCACTCCGGCGGCGGCCGCTACGAGTACGAGCAGGAGCCCCTCGGCGGCGACCGCTACGAAGGCGGCCGCTACGACCAGGACCGCCACCCCGGCGAGCCGTACCCGCAGGAGTCCCCGTACCCCCAGGAGCAGTACGGGGACCAGTACGGCAAGGACCGTTACGACGGGCAGCGCGGCGGGGAGCAGGGGGGCGGCGCGGGCGGCGAGCACCGGGACGAGGAGCGCCGGGGCGGCGGGCGCGACGGGCTGCCGCAGGCCCGCCCCGCCTACCCGGAGTACCAGCGTCCGCGTCCCGAGCCGGGCGCCTGGCCGCGCGCGCAGGACGACTACTGGCAGCAGCCGCGGCTCGGTTACCCGGAGCGGGACTCGTACACCGGGCCCTCGCACGGGGGTTCCGGCGGCCGCGACTTCCGCGCCTCGGGTTCCGAGCGCGGGGACTACGGGCGGCGCGAGCCGCTGGACGACGGGCACGACCCGCGCGGCCGTGAGGGGCGCGGCGCGCACGGCGGCCACGGGGTGCACAGCGGCGGCCCCGTCGGCTCGGCGCTGCCCGCCTCCAGCGGGGCGCCGGGGCCGCTGGCCGCGCAGCCCGCGCCGGCGACCGGGCCCGGTGAGCCGACGGCGCGGCTGAACCCGAAGTACCTCTTCGACACCTTCGTCATCGGCGCGTCGAACCGATTCGCGCACGCCGCCGCCGTCGCGGTGGCCGAGGCGCCGGCCAAGGCGTACAACCCGCTCTTCGTCTACGGCGAGTCGGGGCTCGGCAAGACGCACCTGCTGCACGCCATCGGGCACTACGCGCGCAGCCTCTACCCGGGGACGCGGGTGCGGTACGTGAGCTCGGAGGAGTTCACCAACGAGTTCATCAACTCGATCCGCGACGGCAAGGGCGACAGCTTCCGCAAGCGGTACCGCGAGATGGACATCCTGCTCGTCGACGACATCCAGTTCCTCGCGGACAAGGAGTCGACGCAGGAGGAGTTCTTCCACACCTTCAACACCCTGCACAACGCCAACAAGCAGATCGTGCTCTCCTCGGACCGGCCGCCCAAGCAGCTGGTGACCCTGGAGGACCGGCTGCGGAACCGTTTCGAGTGGGGGCTGATCACCGACGTCCAGCCGCCCGAGCTGGAGACGCGGATCGCGATCCTGCGGAAGAAGGCGGTCCAGGAGCAGCTGAACGCCCCGCCGGAGGTGCTGGAGTTCATCGCCTCGCGCATCTCGCGGAACATCCGCGAGCTGGAGGGCGCGCTGATCCGGGTGACGGCCTTCGCCTCGCTCAACCGGCAGCCGGTCGACCTCGGCCTGACCGAGATCGTGCTGAAGGACCTCATCCCCGGCGGCGAGGACGCGGCCCCGGAGATCACCGCCACCGCGATCATGGCCGCCACCGCCGACTACTTCGGCCTCACCGTCGAGGACCTCTGCGGTTCCTCGCGCAGCCGCGTGCTGGTGACGGCCCGGCAGATCGCCATGTACCTCTGCCGCGAGCTGACCGACCTGTCGCTGCCGAAGATCGGGGCGCAGTTCGGCGGGCGCGACCACACCACGGTCATGCACGCCGACCGGAAGATCCGCGCCCTGATGGCGGAGCGCCGCTCCATCTACAACCAGGTCACGGAGCTGACCAACCGCATCAAGAACGGGTAGCGGGCCAGGGCCGCCGGCCGCCCACTCCTCCTCTACCGGGCCCACGCGGCGCCCACGGGCCCGTGTCCCCGTCCGGGTGTCCGTCGCCCCGTCAACAGCCACCGAGCCCCGTCCACCGCCTGCCCCCAGGCGGTGGACGGGGCTTCGTCGTGCCAGGACGCGTCCGGGAGCTCCCAGCGCCGGTCCGACGGGCCGTGGCGCCTCGTACGGGCGGCCGCCCGTTCCCCGTACGGCCGAACTCTGCCCGCGTTCCGGCTCGGCGGCGCCCGTCTCCAGGGGCTCGGAACCAGCCCCGCCGCGCCGCCGGAGGCGCCCCTGAACCGTCCTCCGGGCGCCGAAAGGCCTCGCGCGGCCCCCCCCTTCCCGCCCTCCCTCGGCCGGACCGGCCTGGATTCCGGCGGCTCTGTCCACCGTCCGCCGTTCGATTAGTGACCTGTGCGGCGGGGTTCTCCACAGATTCGTCAGGTTCATGGCGTCCACAGCTTGGGGACTGGGGAGTTGTCCAGATCCTGTCCACAGGCCCGAGGAGTGAGAGATCATCGGACCAGGTCGGAAGGGTGTGGATTAGTGGACAAGAGATATCCACAGGCTGTGGATCATTTTCTGTCCACAGGGGCCGTTCGCCGTTGTCCACCGGCGGCCCACAGGCTGGGCCGTGTTGTGCACAGCTTTTCCGGGCTTTCCCACAGGACTGTCCACTGTTCGGCAACCCACCGCGCCCGGCCACCATTCGGAGTGAACCGCGTCACACGAAGTTGCCCAGGTGCCCTGTGGGGAACTCGGCCGAACCTGGGGACGCGGCTGGGGAGAACTCACCCTCCGCTGTGGATCGTGTGTGGGTAACTTTCGGCCGTCCACAGGAACCCCCGGTTGTCCACCGGCTCCGCCCACAGGACCGGTGGACAAAAAACCTGCTCCGACCTGCGAAGACGGGGTTATCCACGGAATCCACAGGCCCTACTACTACGTCCATGAGTAGAGAGCTAGGAATCCGTTTCGAAGTGGGTGCTGTGCACAACTCGGCCGGAGCGCCGATCCGGGCCGATCTCTCGATTTGACCCAGGGCCGCACGGACTGTCGGTGGTGTGCGTCAGACTGGTGCACGGCGGCAGGACGCCGGGAGGGCATCGAGGAGGCAGCGGCACCGAAGCCGGAAGCGCTCACCGACTGCCCGTCCCGTACCCACCGGCCGCCGACTTCATCCGTGGCCCGCCCGCCACGGAGAGCGACCGGGACCCGGCGGGTCCCGCCGCAGCAGCAGGACCCAGCAAGACGACCAGACAGACGACGGCCAGCAGGGCGAGAGCAGCCAGCAAGCGCAGGAGGCGGCTTACGGTGAAGATCCGGGTGGAACGCGACGTACTCGCGGAGGCGGTGGCCTGGGCGGCCCGCTCCCTCCCGGCCCGGCCGCCGGCCCCCGTCCTCGCGGGCCTGCTGCTGAAGGCGGAGGACGGCGCCCTCTCGCTGTCGAGCTTCGATTACGAGGTCTCGGCACGGGTCTCCGTCGAGGCGGAGACCGAGGAGGAGGGCACGGTCCTCGTCTCGGGCCGCCTGCTCGCCGACATCTGCCGCGCCCTCCCCAACCGTCCGGTGGAGATTTCCACAGACGGTGTACGGGCGACGGTGACCTGCGGCTCCTCCCGCTTCACCCTCCACACCCTGCCGGTGGAGGAGTACCCGGCCCTGCCGCAGATGCCGACCGCCACGGGCACCGTCCCCGGCGACGTCTTCGCCTCGGCCGCCGCCCAGGTCGCCATCGCCGCGGGCCGCGACGACACGCTCCCCGTGCTCACCGGCGTCCGCGTCGAGATCGAGGGCGACACCGTCACCCTCGCCTCCACCGACCGCTACCGCTTCGCGGTCCGTGAGTTCCTGTGGAAGCCCGAGGACCCGGAGGCGTCCGCCGTCGCCCTGGTCCCCGCCAAGACCCTGCTCGACACCGCCAAGGCCCTCACCAGCGGCGACAGCGTCACCATCGCGCTCGCCGGCTCCGGCGCGGGCGAGGGGCTCATCGGTTTCGAGGGCGCCGGCCGCCGCACCACCACCCGACTGCTCGAAGGCGACCTGCCGAAGTACCGCACGCTCTTCCCGACCGAGTTCAACTCGGTCGCGGTGATCGAGACAGCGCCCTTCGTGGAGGCCGTCAAGCGCGTCTCCCTGGTGGCCGAGCGGAACACGCCGGTCCGCCTCAGCTTCGAAGCGGGCGTCCTCACCCTGGAGGCCGGCTCCAGCGACGACGCACAGGCTGTGGAGCGCGTCGACGCCCAGCTGGAGGGCGACGACATCTCGATCGCCTTCAACCCGACCTTCCTGCTGGACGGCCTCAGCGCGATCGACTCGCCCGCCGCCCAGCTCTCGTTCACCACCTCGACCAAGCCGGCCCTGCTCAGCGGCAAGCCCGCGGTCGACGCCGAGGCGGACGAGGCGTACAAGTACCTGATCATGCCCGTACGACTGAGCGGCTGAGCCCACAGGTGTGCGGCGGGGGACGGCAGTAGGCTCGGGCAGCGTCACGCAATGCCCGAACGCAGCGAAGGAACACTGATGGAGCTCGGTCTCGTCGGCCTCGGCAAGATGGGCGGCAACATGCGCGAGCGCATCCGCCGCGCAGGCCACACCGTCATCGGATACGACCGCAACCCCGATCTGGCGGACGTCCAGAGCCTGGAAGAGATGGTGGGCCGCCTCAGGGGCCCGCGCGTCGTCTGGGTGATGGTCCCGGCCGGTGCCGCCACCCAGGCGACCATCGACGAGCTCTCCGAGCTCCTGGAGCCCGGGGACGTCGTGGTCGACGGCGGGAACTCCCGCTGGACCGACGACGAGAAGCACGCCGTCGAACTCGGCATCAAGGGCATCGGCTTCGTGGACTGCGGAGTCTCCGGCGGCGTCTGGGGCCTGGAGAACGGCTACGCCCTGATGTACGGCGGCACCGAGGAGGACGTCGCCAAGGTCCAGCCGGTCTTCGACGCGCTGAAGCCCGAGGGCGAGTTCGGCTCGGTCCACGCGGGCAAGGTCGGCGCCGGCCACTTCGCCAAGATGGTCCACAACGGCATCGAGTACGCCATGATGCAGGCCTTCGCCGAGGGCTGGGAGCTGCTGGAGAAGGCGGACTCGGTCACCGACGTGCGCGAGATCTTCCGCTCCTGGCAGGAGGGCACGGTCATCCGCTCCTGGCTGCTCGACCTCGCGGTCAACGCGCTGGACGAGGACGAGCACCTGGAGAAGCTGCGCGGCTGGGCCGCCGACTCCGGCGAGGGCCGGTGGACGGTCGAGGCCGCCATCGACAACGCCGTGCCGCTCCCCGCCATCACCGCCTCGCTCTTCGCGCGCTTCTCGTCCCGCCAGGACGACTCGCCGCAGATGAAGATGATCGCCGCGCTGCGCAACCAGTTCGGCGGCCACGCGGTCGAGGCGAAGAAGTAGCAGCCGCACACGAGGTGGCGGACCCCGTCCGCCCGTAGCGACCGGGGCCCAGCGGCCCCGACCATTACAGCGCCGGGGAGGTCGGCTTCCGTCCATGCACGTCTCGCATCTGTCGTTGGCCGACTTCCGCAGTTACGCCCGGGCCGACATCGCGCTCGACCCGGGCGTCACGGCCTTCGTCGGTCCCAACGGCCAGGGCAAGACCAACCTGGTCGAGGCCGTCGGCTACCTCGCCACCCTCTCCAGCCACCGGGTCTCCTCCGACCAGCCGCTGGTCCGGGCCGGGGCGGAGCGGGCCGTCATCCGCGCCGCCGTCGAGCACGGCGAGCGGCGCCGCACCATCGAGCTGGAGCTCAACCCGGGCAAGGCCAACCGCGCCCGGATCAACAGGTCCTCGCAGGTCAAGCCCCGGGACGTGCTCGGCATCGTGCGCACCGTCCTCTTCGCCCCGGAGGACCTCGCCCTGGTCAAGGGCGACCCGGGGGAGCGCCGGCGCTTCCTGGACGAGCTGGTCACCGCCCGCAGCCCCCGGATGGCCGGAGTCCGCTCCGACTACGACCGGGTGCTCAAGCAGCGCAACACCCTGCTGAAGACGGCCGCGCTGGCCCGCCGCCACGGCGGCCGCACCATGGACCTCTCCACCCTCGACGTCTGGGACCAGCACCTGGCCCGGGCCGGCGCCGAGCTGCTCGCCCAGCGCCTCGACCTGATCGCCACCCTCCAGCCGCTCACCGACAAGGCGTACGAGCAGCTGGCGCCCGGTGGCGGCCCGGTCCACCTGGGGTACAGGCCCTCGGCGGCCGGGACCGGCACCACCCGCGAGGAGCTCTTCGGCGGCCTCCTGGAAGCACTCGCCGAGGTCCGCAAGCAGGAGATCGAGCGCGGCGTCACCCTCGTCGGCCCGCACCGCGACGAACTCCTCCTGAGCCTCGGCGACCTCCCCGCCAAGGGGTACGCGAGCCACGGCGAGTCCTGGTCGCTGGCGCTGGCCCTCCGCCTGGCCAGCTACGACCTGCTGCGCTCGGAGGGCGGCGAGGCGACGGGCGAGCCGGTGCTCGTCCTGGACGACGTCTTCGCCGAGCTGGACACACGGCGCCGCGAGCGGCTGGCCGAGCTGGTCGCCCCGGGCGAGCAGGTCCTGGTGACGGCGGCCGTGGACGAGGACGTGCCGCCGGTGCTGGCGGGCGCCCGGTTCCGGGTGACCCGGGGTGAGGTGGCGCGGGCATGACCGAGCCGAAGAAGGGCGCCGAGCCCACCGGTGTCGACCTGGCCAGGGTGGCGCTGCGCGCCGCCCGCGAGCAGGCCCGGGCCCAGGGCGCGGCGGCCCAGCAGAAGAAGCAGGCCCGGCGCGGCGGCGTACGCTCCGGGGCGCGCGCGGACGGCCGCGACCCGCTGCCGCTGGCCTCGGCCATCACCCGGCTGATGACCGAGCGGGGCTGGGAGAAGCCCGCCGCGGTCGGCGGTGTGATGGGGCGGTGGCCGCAGATCGTCGGGCCGGACCTGGCCAACCACTGCGTGCCCGAGCGGTACGACGAGGACGCCCGGGTGCTGATCGTGCGCTGCGACTCGACGCCCTGGGCGACCCAGGTGCGCCTGCTCGCCCCCCAGCTCGTGGCCCGCCTCAACAAGGACATCGGCCCCGGCACCGTCACCTTCCTCAAGGTCATGGGCCCCGCCGGGCCGTCCCGCCGGTACGGGCCGCTGCGGGCGCCGGGGAGCAAGGGCCCGGGGGACACGTACGGGTAGGGCCGGCGACTCTTCCCTCCTTTCCGGACCGGTTGGTACGTAGCACCAGGGCTGGGCGATGTCGGAGCCGTTCTCGGCGGTCGTCGCCCGTCGCCCGGTGCCTCGCGCCGCCCGGCGCTCACTCGCTCGCCGAAGGCTCTCCGTACCCTTCGCACGCTTCCGTGCCCGGACACCCTGCGCACCCCGCCCCCGGGCATGTGAGCTTGTGCACGACGGCTCCGGGCACGGCTGTCCGCCCCTCGTCGTCCCCGGACCCGGCCCGCGCCCAGGCCGGTGAGCCGCTCCGGCCTCCATGCGCCCGCTTCCCTCGCCCCACGCGCCCCTCCGCGCGCCTCGGATCACCCCTTGCGGGAGTCCCGAAACCGCCTCCCACCTCGGGTTTCTCCCCATCCAGCGGGGTCACCCGACTGACCCCGCCGCACTCTCCGGCAGCGGGTTGACACGACGGAGCCACCCCGAAGCGCTGAGTGCCGCTGTGAGCCGCCTGAAGCCCTGGGCCGCATATGGGGAGTCGAAAGTGGTCGGTTCAGAGCCGCAGATGCGAACTCAGGTACCGGCAAGGCCCCATTACCGTCGGCGTTAGCGGTAGACTGGGGTCGATTCGCGCCTCCTCTAGCGGGAGGCCGGAGAGAGACGCACCGCAGGCCCCCGACGGGGTGCCGGACAGCGCGCCTCGCCCTAGTGCCGTGTCAGCCGAGGTCCGCCCGTCACGACGGGCAGACCTCGACCGACACGGCACCAGCAACCGCTGACCGAGACGAACGACGCAGCCGCATCCCGGCTCTCCGGGGATCAAGGCTTGAGCTGTGCCAGAAAGGGCGCTTCGTGGCCGATTCCGGCAACCCCAACGAGAACATCCCGTCCACCGGCCCGGGCGAGGAGGACGCGTCCGGCACCGGCGGCCCCGCGCAGACACCGGAAGGCATCGTCCCCGCGCCCGAGGGCGCGGCGGTGGAGACGCCCGTGTCGTACGACGCGAGCGCGATCACGGTCCTGGAGGGCCTGGACGCGGTCCGCAAGCGGCCCGGCATGTACATCGGCTCGACCGGTGAGCGCGGACTGCACCACATGGTCCAGGAGGTCGTCGACAACTCCGTCGACGAGGCGCTGGCCGGCCACGCCGACTTCATCGACGTGACGATCCTGCCCGACGGCGGCGTCCGCGTCATCGACAACGGCCGCGGCATCCCCGTCGGCATCGTCCCCTCCGAGGGGAAGCCGGCCGTCGAGGTCGTGCTCACCGTGCTGCACGCGGGCGGCAAGTTCGGCGGCGGCGGCTACGCGGTCTCCGGCGGTCTGCACGGCGTCGGCGTCTCCGTGGTCAACGCCCTGTCCACCCGGGTCGCCGTGGAGATCCGCACGGAGGGGCACCACTGGTCCCAGAGTTACGAGCGCGGCGTCCCGACCGCCCCGCTCGCGCAGGGCGAGGCCACCGAGGAGACCGGCACCTCGGTCACCTTCTGGGCCGACCCGTCGATCTTCGAGACCACCGACTACTCCTTCGAGACGCTCTCCCGGCGCTTCCAGGAGATGGCCTTCCTCAACAAGGGCCTCACCATCAAGCTCACCGACGAGCGCGCCTCCGCCAAGGCGACCGCCGGGGCCGACCTGGACGAGGCGACCGCCGGGGAGCCCGAGGAGCCGCGCACCGTCACGTACCACTACGAAGGCGGCATCGTCGACTTCGTGACGTACCTCAACTCCCGCAAGGGCGAGGTCATCCACCCGACGGTGATCGACATCGAGGCGGAGGACAAGGACCGGCTCCTGTCCATCGAGGTCGCGATGCAGTGGAACGGCGGGTACAGCGAGGGGGTCTACTCCTTCGCCAACACCATCCACACCCACGAGGGCGGCACCCACGAGGAGGGCTTCCGCGGCGCGCTGACCACCCTGGTCAACAAGTACGCCCGGGACCGCAAGCTCCTGCGCGACAAGGACGACAACCTCACCGGCGACGACATCCGCGAGGGCCTGACGGCGATCATCTCCGTCAAGCTCGGCGAGCCGCAGTTCGAGGGCCAGACCAAGACCAAGCTGGGCAACACCGAGGCCAAGACCTTCGTGCAGAAGGTCGTCTACGAGCACCTCGCCGACTGGTTCGACCGCAACCCGAACGAGGCGGCCGACATCATCCGCAAGGGCATCGCCGCCGCGACCGCCCGCGTGGCGGCCCGCAAGGCGCGCGACCTGACCCGCCGCAAGGGACTGCTGGAGACGGCCTCGCTCCCCGGCAAGCTCTCGGACTGCCAGTCGAACGACCCGATCAAGTGCGAGATCTTCATCGTCGAGGGCGACTCGGCCGGCGGCTCCGCCAAGTCCGGCCGCGACCCGATGTACCAGGCCATCCTGCCGATCCGCGGCAAGATCCTGAACGTCGAGAAGGCCCGCATCGACAAGATCCTGCACAACCAGGAGATCCAGGCGCTCATCTCGGCCTTCGGCACCGGGGTCCACGAGGACTTCGACATCGAGAAGCTCCGCTACCACAAGATCATCCTGATGGCCGACGCCGACGTCGACGGCCAGCACATCAACACCCTGCTGCTGACGTTCCTCTTCCGCTTCATGCGGCCGCTGGTCGAGGCCGGGCACGTCTTCCTCTCCCGCCCGCCGCTGTACAAGATCAAGTGGACCCGGGACGACTTCCAGTACGCCTACTCCGACCGCGAGCGGGACGCGCTGATCGCGCTCGGCCGCGAGCAGGGCAAGCGCATCCGCGACGACTCGGTCCAGCGCTTCAAGGGTCTCGGTGAGATGAACGCCGAGGAGCTGCGCATCACCACGATGGACCAGGAGCACCGCGTCCTCGGCCAGGTCACCCTGGACGACGCCGCCCAGGCCGACGACCTCTTCTCCGTCCTCATGGGCGAGGACGTCGAGGCCCGCCGCCAGTTCATCCAGCGCAACGCCAAGGACGTCCGCTTCCTCGACATCTGACGGCGTCGCCGCCCCCGCCCGCCGAGGCGGGGGCGGCGCCACGACTTCGTACTCGTAACGAACCGCCCGAACCCGTCGTCCGCGGCGGACGGCTGCGGGGGATTCGCTCCCGAAGGGAACCAGCACGGCCATGGCCGACGAGATCAACCCCAGCACTCCCGAGACCGACGCCGAGGGCCTCCCGCTGGCCATGCGGGTCGAGCCTGTCGGGCTCGAGACCGAGATGCAGCGCTCGTACCTCGACTACGCGATGTCCGTCATCGTCTCGCGCGCCCTGCCCGACGTGCGCGACGGCCTGAAGCCGGTCCACCGGCGCGTGCTGTACGCGATGTACGACGGGGGCTACCGGCCCGAGAAGGGCTTCTACAAGTGCGCCCGCGTCGTCGGCGACGTGATGGGCAACTACCACCCGCACGGCGACTCCTCGATCTACGACGCGCTGGTCCGCCTGGCCCAGCACTGGTCGATGCGGATGCCGCTGGTCGACTCCAACGGCAACTTCGGTTCCCCGGGCAACGACCCGGCCGCCGCCATGCGGTACACCGAGTGCAAGATGGCGCCGCTGTCGATGGAGATGGTCCGCGACATCGACGAGGAGACCGTCGACTTCACGGACAACTACGACGGCCGCTCCAAGGAGCCCTCCGTCCTCCCGGCCCGCTTCCCGAACCTGCTGATCAACGGTTCGGCGGGCATCGCGGTCGGCATGGCCACCAACATCCCGCCGCACAACCTCCGCGAGGTCGCGGCGGGCGCCCAGTGGTACCTGGAGAACCCCGAGGCCGACCCGGATTCCCTGCTGGACGCGCTGATCGAGCGGATCAAGGGCCCGGACTTCCCGACCGGCGCCCTGGTCGTCGGCCGCAAGGGCATCGAGGAGGCGTACCGGACCGGGCGCGGCTCCATCACGATGCGCGCGGTGGTCGAGGTCGAGGAGATCCAGAACCGCCAGTGCCTGGTCGTCACCGAGCTGCCCTACCAGGTCAACCCGGACAATCTCGCGCAGAAGATCGCCGACCTGGTGAAGGACGGCCGGATCGGCGGCATCGCCGACGTCCGCGACGAGACCTCCTCGCGGACCGGCCAGCGCCTGGTCATCGTCCTGAAGCGGGACGCGGTCGCCAAGGTCGTCCTCAACAACCTCTACAAGCACACCGATCTCCAGACCAACTTCGGCGCCAACATGCTGGCCCTGGTCGACGGCGTGCCGCGCACCCTCTCGCTGGACGCCTTCATCCGGCACTGGGTCGCCCACCAGGTCGAGGTCATCGTCCGGCGGACCCGCTTCCGGCTGCGCAAGGCCGAGGAGCGCGCGCACATCCTGCGCGGCCTGCTGAAGGCGCTGGACGCGATCGACGAGGTCATCGCGCTGATCCGGGCCAGCCAGACGGTCGACGTCGCGCGCGGCGGCCTGATGGAGCTGCTGGAGATCGACGAGATCCAGGCCAACGCGATCCTGGAGATGCAGCTCCGCCGGTTGGCCGCCCTGGAGCGCCAGAAGATCGTCGCCGAGCACGACGACCTCCAGGCCAAGATCGACGAGTACAACGCGATCCTCGCCTCGCCGGAGCGGCAGCGGCAGATCATCAGCGACGAGCTGGCGGCGATCGTCGACAAGTTCGGCGAGGACCGGCGCTCGGCGCTGGTCCCCTTCGACGGCGACATGTCCATCGAGGACCTGATCGCCGAGGAGGACATTGTCGTCACGATCACCCGTGGCGGCTACGTCAAGCGCACCAAGACCGACGACTACCGCTCGCAGAAGCGCGGCGGCAAGGGCGTGCGGGGCACGAAGCTCAAGGAAGACGACATCGTCGACCACTTCTTCGTCTCCACCACCCACCACTGGCTCCTCTTCTTCACCAACAAGGGCCGCGTCTACCGCGCCAAGGCGTACGAGCTTCCCGACGTCGGCCGCGACGCCCGCGGCCAGCACGTCGCCAACCTCCTCGCCTTCCAGCCGGACGAGTCCATCGCCCAGATCCTGGCCATCCGCGACTACGACGCCGCCCCGTACCTGGTGCTCGGCACCAAGGGCGGACTGGTCAAGAAGACGGTTCTGAAGGATTACGACTCGCCGCGCTCCGGCGGTGTCATCGCCATCAACCTGCGCGAGACCCCGGACGGCTCGGACGACGAGCTGATCGGCGCCGAGCTGGTCTCCTCCGACGACGACCTGCTGCTCATCAGCAAGAAGGCCCAGTCGATCCGGTTCACCGCCACCGACGAGTCGCTGCGCCCGATGGGCCGCGCCACCTCCGGTGTGAAGGGGATGAGCTTCCGCGAGGGGGACCAGCTCCTCTCAATGAACGTGGTCCGTCCGGGTACCTTCGTCTTCACGGCCACGGACGGCGGGTACGCGAAGCGCACCAACGTGGACGAGTACCGGGTGCAGGGCCGTGGCGGACTCGGCATCAAGGCTGCGAAGATCGTCGAGGACCGCGGGTCGCTGGTCGGCGCGCTGGTGGTCGAGGAGACCGACGAGATCCTCGCCATCACGCTCGGCGGTGGTGTGATCCGCACGCGCGTCAACGAGATCAGGGAGACCGGCCGTGACACCATGGGCGTCCAACTGATCAACCTGGGCAAGCGCGATGCCGTGGTGGGTGTCGCACGCAACGCCGAGGCAGGCCGGGAGGCCGAGGAGGTCGACGGTGACCTCCCCGCCGGCGCCGTGCAAGGCGAGGCGGCCAGTGGTACGGACGGGGACGTCCAGTCCCCGGCCGAGGGCACCGAGCCCTCGGCGGAGTAGCACGAGGAGAGAGTCAACGTGAGCGGAGCCACGGGCGCCGGAGCGAGTGGACCCGGAAACGGCGTCCGTGGCTCCGCCACGCACCAGGCCGAGGCCGGAGGCAACGCCTCCGCGGGCGGGGGGAGAACCGTGACGGACACGCGCGAGCCCGATTCCCTGGGGGCCCAGCCCTACCCGGGCACCCAGGGCGGCGGTCGGCAGTACCAGGGGTACGACCAGTACGAGGCCGGCCCGCTGCCCGGCGAGCGGCCCGACGCCGTCGGCCAGGGCCCGGCCCAGCCCTTCACCCCGCCGCAGGCCTACCCGGCGCCCGACCAGCCGGGCGTGCGGCGGCCCCGGACAGGCGCGCGGACCCAGCCGCGTACCCGCAAGGCGCGGCTGCGGGTGGCCAAGGCCGATCCGTGGTCGGTCATGAAGGTGAGCTTCCTGCTCTCCATCGCGCTCGGTATCTGCACCGTGGTGGCGGCCGCGGTGCTGTGGATGGTCATGGACGCCATGGGCGTCTTCTCCACGGTCGGCGGCACCATCGCCGAGGCGACCGGGTCGAGCGGGTCCAACGGCTTCGACCTCCAGTCGTTCCTGTCGCTCCCCCGGGTGCTGATGTTCACCTCGATCATCGCCGTGATCGACGTGGTCCTGGCGACGGCCCTGGCCACGCTGGGCGCCTTCATCTACAACCTCTCCGCCGGTTTCGTCGGCGGGGTCGAGCTGACGCTCGCCGAGGACGAGTGAGCGGGGGCCCCTGGCGGGCCCGCTGATCCTCCGCCGAAGGGCGGGACCGGGGTTCCGGTCCCGCCCTTCGGTTTGGCCGGGGTGAGCGGGAGCGGGCAGGTCCGGGGCGCCGGACCGGGCGCCTGAGCCGGGGTGTGGGGCGTCGCCGGCAGGCAGGGGCAGGACCCGCTGAGGTGCCGGGTTCGCCGATTTTGGTGGTGGCCCCCTGGTGCGCTAATCTTCAGGGGTCAGCGCGCGGAGCGAGAGCCCGCAGAGCGCGGCGGGGCTATAGCTCAGTTGGTTAGAGCGCATCCCTGATAAGGATGAGGCCACAGGTTCAAATCCTGTTAGCCCCACATCGACGAAGAAGGCACCTCCCAGGCGGGAGGTGCCTTCTTCGTTGTCGGTGCTCGGCGGGTGCGGTGGGGGCCGGCCCGGGTGGCGCAGTGCGGGGGCGGCGCGGCTTCGAGTTGCGGTTGCGGCGGGGGCGTGGCAGGGCGGCGTAGGTGGTCCGGGGCCGGGGAGGCCGTGATGTGCGGGCCGGTCGGCGGGCGGTGAAAAGGCCCGGAGGCGGGAGCGCCTGCGGGCCTGGGGTGGGGCGTGCGGGCCGGTCACGGCGGGTTCTCGTGGTCGGAGCCGCGGGTCGGGGTGGCGCGGGACTCGGCGGCGCGCTCGGTCACGTCGGTGGACTCGCGGTCCGCGTCGGCCGGGGTGGTCATGGCGTCGGCGACGGTGGAGCGGCAGGTGGGCGAGGAGCCGTGGGCCTCGGCGATGATGCGCTGCTTCATGGTGGGCGGCATCGAACGGTCGAGGCCGAGTGACCAGTGGGGCGTCGCCAGGGCTGTTTCGACCGCGGCGCAGGGGGCGGCGGGCGTCTGCTGCGGGGCGCTCTGCGGGCGGGGCTGGGGCTGCGGCTGGGCCTGCGGCGCCGCGGCCGAGGCGGAGGCGCTGAAGCCGAGCGCGGCGAAGAGGGAGAGGAAGGCACCGACGAGGACGGTCCACAGGTGGGCGGCCTTGGAAGCCATCAGGATCACCACTTTCAGGTGGGGCGATTTGCGTACTTCCTCATCATGTGGATCAGGACGCGGTGGCGTGGGATCGACGCTCGTGGCGCGGCGATATTCAGATGAACACCACCCGGACGGGGGTATCAGGGCAAAAGCGGCCCAGTTCACACCCGAGAAGATCGTCGGTGGTCATCGGCGGTCGTCCACTCCTCCCCGGAGTCCCGAAAAGCGCCAAGGGAGTTGAGGTGCGCGGAGAGAGGGGAACAGGTCACCGATCGATATCGGTCGGTGTGTATAGTCGGCCGTCAGAGGTCTCCTACGTCAACGAAAGACGAGGTCGCGCGGTGAAGAAGCTTCTCCTGGTCGCACTGGCCGCCATCGGCGGGCTCCTCGTGTACCGCCAGATCCAGGCGGATCGCGCCGAGCAGGATCTGTGGACGGAGGCGACCGACTCCGTTCCCACGGGTTCGTGAGAATCGACGGTCCTTCACTGACCCCGGCCGCACAGCGGCCGGGGTTTTGTGTGTCCGGAGCCGGGTGTGCGGCCCCGCTCGGGATGCGGGACGCGTGAGGATGGCGTACGGCGTGACGGTCCGGCGGGTGCGGGGCGTGGGGGCCGCGGCCGCGGGGTGGGGGAGCTGATCGGGGGACGGGCGCACGGGGCCGTTGTTGCGGTTCCGTGACGACCTGAACCTTGAGTTCACCCTCGCAAATCAATAGCTTGCATGAGCAAAGAAGCCGGTGGGTGAGGGGCGCGGGCCACCACCCGTGCGGGACAGGGGGAACGGTGAAGGCTCGGTTCGGCCGCCGGACGGCGGCGGTACTCCTCTCAGGCGTGCTCAGCGCCCTGGCGGCGGGCCCCCTGCCCGCCTTCGCCGCCCCGCCCCAGGCGCCCCGGGCCCCCGAGCCGGGCGCCCGGGCCGGCGGCCTCGTCATGGTCCTCGACTCCTCCGGCTCCATGGCCGACGAGGCGGGCGGCGGCCGTACCCGCATCGAGGCGGCGCGGGACGCGGTCGGCACGGTGGTCGACAGCCTCCCCGACGGCTACCCGACCGGGCTGCGGGTCTACGGCGCCGACCGGTCCAGCGGATGCACCGACACCCGACTCGTCCGGCCTGTCGAGCCGTTGGACCGGGACGCGACGAGGAAGGCGGTCGCCGAGGTCGAGCCGAAGGGCGACACCCCGATCGGGCTCTCCCTCCAGAAGGCCGTCGCCGACCTGCCCGAGCCCGAGCCGGGCGCGGTCGGCCGCCGTACCGTGCTGCTCATCTCCGACGGCGAGGACAACTGCGGTTCGCCGCCGCCCTGCGAGGCCGCCGAGAAGCTCGCCGAGTCCGGGGTCGACCTCAGGATCGACGCCATCGGCTTCCAGGTGAAGGGCAAGGCCCGCGAGCAGCTCACCTGCATCGCGGAGGCCGGGCACGGCGCCTACTACGACGCACCGGACGCCGACGCCCTCGCCCGCCAGCTCCAGCGCGCCGCCGAACTCTCCGCGGGGGGATACCGGTTCCAGGGCGACGCGATCGAGGGCGCCGCCTCCGCGAAGCGCGCGCCGGCCATCGCGCCGGGCCAGTACCTGGACAGCATCGGCCCCGGCGAGACCCGCTGGTACGCGGCCGAGCTCGACGCCACCGGCACCGCCGACTTCGGCGTGACGGCCGTACCGCAGCCGGGCGTTCCGGTCGGCTACTCCGACGGGCTTGAGCTGCGGGTGCACACCTCGGGCGAGTTCCCGATGGTCTGCGACAACACCCGGGCCACCTTCCGCCAGGACGAGGGCGCCCTGCCGGTCAGCGGCGCGGTCAGCCGGATCCCCACGGCCAAGGCCAACGCCACCTGCGACCAGGCCGGCACGTACCACCTGGAGGTCAGACGCGTCTCCGCCGACGACGCCGATCAGGCGCGCTGGCCGCTGGAGGTGCGGATGGCGGTCGGGAAGCCGCTCGCCGCGGGCGCCGTCCCGGCCCGGTCCGCCACCGGTTTCGGAGAGATCTCCAAGGACCAGGTGCCGCGCGTCGAGGGTCCGGCGAAGGCCGTGGCCGGCGGCACCGGCTTCAACGACGCCGTCCGGATCGGCGAGGGCGTCTGGAAGGACGGCCTGCTGCCCGCCCAGACCCGCTGGTACAAGGTGAGGGTCGGCTGGGGCCAGCAGCTGCGTTACACCGTCGACTTCGGCAACGAACCGACCATCGACCACGAGGATCTGGTGATCCGCCGCTCCTTCGTCTCCACCTCGCTGCACGCGCCGTCCCGGGCGCCGGTCACCACCGGTACGGAGTTCAGCGACCACAAGGGGTACTTCGGCAAGCCGTCCGTCCTCGACCACGGCACCGTGCCCGTGACCTGGACCAACCGCTGGGAGCCGGCCGCCCACGTGAAGCCGGTGCGCGCGGCCGGCGACTACTACCTCGCCGTCTCCCTCGGACCCGACACGGCGACGTTCGCGGAGAATCCGGCGATCGGCGTGGTGCTCCGCGTCGAGGTGGCCGGCACCGAGCTGGCCGGACCCGAGAAGGACGCCCCGGCCGCGGCCACCGCGGAGAAGGCTCCGGCGTCCGGTGCCGGCGCGGAGAAGGGCCCGGCGAAGGACACGGCTGACGACGAGGAGGCAGGATGGCTCTCGCCGTGGATGCTCGCGGTGGGAGGCGGCGCGCCGGCGGTGCTCGTGCTGGTGGCCGCGGTCCTGGTCGCCCGGCGCCGTGCCGGGCGGGGCGCGGGCGGTCGGAAGAGGGGTGGCACAGGATGAGAGGGCGCGGTCTCGGCGCGGCGCATCTGGCACTGGCGGCTGTGCTGCTGGGCACGGCCCCGGCACAGGCGGAGGGCGGCACGTCCCCGTACGTCTTCGCCGAGGGCGCTCGGAGGGTGGCCGGGGAGGTGAGCAGCACCGACGCGCACACGCTCGCCGCCGGGCGGGCGTACCGCTCGCAGATCGGTCCGAACGAGACGCTGTACTACGCCGTCGACCTGGACGCCTCCTCGTACGCGTACGCCTCCGCGGTCGCCGTGCCGAAGCCCGGCGCGAAGGTCGACGCGCAGGACAGCCTCACCGTGACCCTGCGGGACCGGCGCGACAACCAGTGCGGGACCGACGACCAGCGCTTCGGCTCGGCCGCGTACCCGCGTCCGCTGGCCGCGCAGGCGGTGCGGGCGGTGAAGCCGGACGGCGGCGTCTGCCAGGAGGCCGGGCCGTACTTCGTGGTCGTGGAGCGGAAGACGGAAGGGACCTCGGCGCAGGAGCTTTGGCAGCTCGAACTGCGGCTGCTCACCGAGCCCGCGGTGGAGGGGAAGGGCGGCCCGACCGAGGCGCCCTCCCCGTCCCCCACCGACACCCCGGCAGGCCTGCCGGGCGGCGAACCCGTGGAGCGGCCGGGCGGCACCGGCTTCAACGACGCCGTCGCCCTCGCCGACGGCAGCTTCAAGGCCCGCCTGGCGCCCGGTGAGTCGGCCTTCTACCGGGTGCCCGTCGACTGGGGCCAGCGGCTGTACGTCGAGCCGGTGCTGGGCAGCGCCACCTCCGAGCAGTCGGTCGCCTACGTCCCCGACGCCCTGAAGGCGGCGCTGTACAACCCGGCCTACGGCCCCGTCGAGGACCGCTCCCTGGTCTTCAGCGGCAGCCCCAAGAGCATGGCGTCCCAACCGCTCCAGCCGGTCGCCTACGAGAACCGGTACGCCTCGGCCCCGGCGGTCAAGGGCGCCCGCTTCGCGGGCTGGTACTACGTGCAGCTCACCCTCTCCCCGGAGATGGCCGAGGTCTTCCGCGGCGACGACTTCGGGGTCACGCTGCGGGTCGGCGTGCAGGGAGAGCCCACCGGCGGGCCCCGGTACGCCGGGGACGCCGGGCCCTTCCAGGTCGGCGAGAAGGAGCGGGACGCCGCGGAGGCGGGCCGCAGTGACGCCGAGGTGGGCCGCGCCGAGACGATGGCCGTCGTCGCCGCCTCCGGGATCGGCACGGGAACGGTGCTGCTGGCCGGGCTCGGGGTGTGGTTCCTGGTGGCCCGGCGCGCTGCTGGCGCCCGGCGGCAGGGTGCCGGCGGCGGGACTCCGCCGCCTGGGCAGGGCTGGTGACGCCTGGCGGCGGACGTCGGGGTCGTGGCTCGGCAGGGCCGGTGGCGTACGCGTCACCGGCCCTGCGGCGTCCTGGGCCTCGGGCCGGTGGGTCGTTGTGGGCTGCCGGCGTGGCGGGTCAGGTCTGGGTGAGGGCCCAGAAGCCGACCGCCAGGCAGACCAGGGCGACGAGGAGGATCGGGACGGCGGTCTTGGCGGAAGGGCCGGGGCGCTTGGGTGCCGTGGGCGTGGCCGGCCCCGGGGGCGCGGGCGGCGGGTAGCCGTAGCCGTGCGGCGGGGCCTGCGGGTAGCCGTAGCCGGGCTGGGCGGGGAGCGGGGACTGCGCCTGGCCGGGGGCGGTGTAGGGGCGCGTGTCGGCGTATCCGGCCGGGGGCGCGGGCGCCGTGGCGGCCGGCTGGTGGACCGAGGCGGTGGGAGGCTGGGGCGGGGCGGGGACGAAGGGCGGGGTGGGGTTCGGGGGCGGGGCAGGCGCCGCGGCGGGTGGGGCGAGGGGGAAGCCGTCGGTGCTGTTCCCGGTGGGGAACGCGTCGGTGCCTGGGGCGGCCGGGCTACCTGGGGTGGGCGGCGTACCCGGTTCCGCCAAGGCCGACGGGGGCTCCGGGGCGGCCTTGGCCTCGGGGCCGTCGGGGCCGAACCCAGGCGGCAGCGGGCCGATCTGGTCGAAGACCTCGACCTGTTCCTCGTCGGGGCCGGGCCCGGGCAGCAGCTCGGCCGCCGAGGCGAGGGCCTTGCGGGCGCCGTTGGCGGTGCGGAAACGGGCCTGCGGATCGGGCTGGAGGAGGGTGGCCACGACCTGCCAGAGAGGCTCGGGGATCGACTCGGGGGCGCTGGGCGTACCGTGCGCCGCGAAGTGCTCCACGAGCGCCTGGGAATCGGGTTTGCGGCCCTGGAGGAGGTACAGGGCGACCAGGCCGACCGCGAACAGGTCGGCGGTGAAGTCCGGTTCGGCGCCCAGGAGCTGCTCGGGAGCGAAGTAGCCGGGGGTGCCGACCACGTAGTTGGTCTCGGTCAGGCGGGGCTCGCCCTGCCGCATGGAGATGCCGAAGTCCGAGAGGCGCAGGTGCGGGCGGCCCGCGCCGGTGGCCTCCAGCAGGATGTTGGCCGGCTTGATGTCCCGGTGGATGACCCCCTCGGCGTGCACGGCGGCGAGGCCCGCGAGGAGCTGGTCGAGGAGGAGGCAGACGAAGCGCGGCGGCAACGCCCCGTAGTCGCCGATGAGATGGGCCAGCGATCCGCCGCTGACCAGCTCCATGGTGAAGAGGACCTGGTCGTCGTCGGCGGCCCAGCTCGCCGGGGCGAGCACGTGCGGGTGGTCGATCCGCAGCGCCTGCTCGCGGACGAACCGCAGCAGGGTGTGGGCGTCGCTCTGCTGGAGCACCTTGGCCGCCACATATCTGCGTCTGCGGTGGTCCCAGGCGCGCCAGACGGCGCCGACCCCGCCCCGCCCGATCGGATCGGCCAGTTCGTACCGGCCGGCGAAGACCTCACCCATGGTGCGCCGTGCTCCCCGTGCGTCGTCGGCCGTCAGTTCTGGTGCGACTCGTAGTGGGCGACCGCCTCGGCGGTGCGCCCGGCGCCGTACACCCGCAGGAACTCTGCCAGTTCCGGATGGGTGGGGGCGAGGGTCTCGGCGGCGTCGATGATGTCCCCGGCCGCCGCGACCGACCGGAGCAGCGACTGGATCTCGCGCACCACCCGCTTGACGGTGGGGGCGCCGGAGCCGGTCGCGGTCTGCCCGGTCTGGGCGAGGACGGAGCCGCCCTGCGACTTCTTGATCTCGTCCATCCGCGCACCGGCCTCCCCCGCGCTGACGCTGCCGTCGGCGACCTGACCGGCGAGATCCTGGAGGAGCCGCACCCGCTGGACGACCGCGGGATTGCCGATCTTCGCGCGCTGCCCGCTCATCAACTGGGAGAGCATGGGCGCGGAGAGCCCGAGGACTCCGGCGAGCCGGGCCTGGTTCAGTCCGAGGTCGTCTATGAGCCGACGGAACAGCGCCCCCAGCGGCTCCCCGTACCAGTTCCGCTGGAGCTCCCGCGCTCTGGCGGTCGCTTCCTGCTGCGCTGCGTCCATGCCCACTCCCCTTCGCTGCTGCGAACCTCGCCAGCATCTTACGGAGCGTGGTCTGCCGCCGGGAGCCCCTCTTCCGCGCCGACCGCGCCCGGACCGGCCCGGCCGCCACGGGGGGCGCCCCCGCGAAGCGATGGCCCGTGGAGCCGACCTTTTTTACGAGATCGGCCCGGGACCCGGTACTCTGGACGCGGTCGACGCCGACGGGTGCCCCCGTGCACACGTCCCGTCTCCCGGGGCCTTAGCTCAGTTGGTAGAGCGCTGTCTTTGCATGGCAGATGTCAGGAGTTCGACTCTCCTAGGCTCCACTTCACGAAACCCCCTCCGACCTGCGGAAACGCTCGTCGAGGGGGCTTTTTCGTAGCGGTCGACGGGTGCAGTGTGGGCGACGCGGGGGCGTCGGTCGCGGCCGTCGACGGCGTCGAGCGAGGCCGGGCAAGGGCTCAGCGTCAGGTCCGGCTTCCGACAGGGGGAGGCACGCTGTTGACCCGTTCCCGTACCCATGGCCGGGCCTTGGCGCTCGTGGCCGTGGGCGTCATGGCCCTCACCGCCACCGCCTGCACCGCGGCGAAGCCGGAGGTGACGGTTCCGGTGCCGCCGCCGTTGCCGTCCCCGAGCCCGCCCCGTCCACCGGAGGTGCGTCCGGGGCACGTCCAGCTCGCCGCGGCGGGACACCGGGGCTCCCGGGGTCTGGGCGCGGTGAGCCTGCGCAAGGGGGTCAACTGGATCGACCTCAACTGCCGTGCCGAGAAAGGGACGGAGCTCCTCACGTTCTCGATGGCCGAGGGGGAATCGTTCACCGTGGACTGCCCGAGCACGGAGGTCCGGTTGAGCGTCAACCAGTTGGAGCTGTCCGAGGCGGAGGAGGACCGGTTCACCGTCGAGGTCGCGGACTCGGTGCGGTGGTACGCCAGCGTGCAGGCACCGGACCCTGGCGCCACGCCGTCCCCCGCCCCCTGACCAGCCCGTGCCCGTGCCCGCGCCGGCGGGCGGAGGGCTCGGCGCCGCGGGCGCGCTGGGGCCCGGCGTCGACCCGGGCCTGGCCGCCGACGCCTGCTGGGCGCTGACCGGGCCCCAGCTCTACACCCAGCTCACCGCCGAGCGGGGCTGGAGCGGTGAGCGGTACGAGGAGTGGCTGGTGGTGATGGTGGGGGCGGCGCTGGGGGTTGGCTCGGGCGAGGGGTGAGGTGGGGCGAAGGGGGCGAGCGAGGCGGAGGGGCGAGGTGAGGGGCGGCGACGTTTCACGTGAAACGACGCTGGACCGTCGGCGACGTTTCACGTGAAACATCGCCGACGGTCAGGCGTCCGGGGTTGCCGGGTCCAGGTGCAGATCGATGACGGGGCCGAGGCGGGCGGCCAGCTCCTGGGCGGGAGTCTCCGGGACGGGGTCCAGGCGGACCAGGTAGCGGGTGAGGGAAAGCCCGATCAGGGTGGTGGAGACCAGGGCGATACGCAGGTCCACGTCGTCGCCGGTGATGACCTCGCCCAGAGCTTGGCGGACCGCGCCCGTCGCGTAGTTCCGCAGGACCGCGGCCGCCGAGCGGTGGGTGGCCGCCGAGCGTAGCGTGGTCATCATGGCGCGATGAGTGGACGCGTCCTCCCGGACCCACAGGTGGGCCAGGACGATGCGGGTGCCCAAGCCCGCGCGGCCACCAGCGGCAGCCTCCGCGAGTGCCTCCGGCATGCGGATCGGAATCTCCAGGGCGTTCAGGAAGAGCTTCTCCTTCGTTCCGTAGAAGTGGTGGACCAGTGCTTGGTCGACTCCTGCTGTTTCGGCGATGCGACGGACGCTGGTCGCGTCGTATCCACGCTCCGCGAAGCACTCCCGCGCGGCGTCCAGGATCTGCTCACGGGTGCGGTTCTCGCCCGGTCGCCGTCCGTCCGGATTGCGGGAGGTGGAGGGCGGGTGTGTCTCTCCGTCGGGTGTGGAGACCGCCTCGGCAGGGGTGCGGGGCGCGGACTCCCCGGGGAAGGGCGGCTCGTGCGGCTTCTCGGCGGCGGCGCCGAGGGCTGCGAGTCCGTCACCCTTCGTCGTCAGCCTCCCGACGCTCCCTCCGGACGCGTCGGGGACCGGCTGAGGGCGCCGCCGCTTTCCTCACCTTTCTCGCTACCCCTCCCTCTCCCTCTGTCTTCTGTCTTCCGACGCATGGCCCGGTGGCCTGCTTCGCACAGGGCCGCGCCGGACCGGCGGCCGAGTGTGGCGCGCGGACTCGGACGCGGCGAGCCCGGCCTGGTTGACCGGTCCTCCCGGCAGCTCCACCGCCCTGAACGGCGTCGGCGGCCGACAGCTCCCCATGCGACGACCTACGAAAGGCCCTGCTCATGGCTGACAAGCCCCCGGAGAACGACCCCCGCTCGCAGCACGCCGACGGGGGAGCCTCCGCGGCTCCCCCGGGGCAGGACCACAGCGCGCCGCAGGGTGAGGAGGGAGGCGGCTCCAAGGGGGCGGCGAAGAAGCTGCTGGCCGTGGTCGCCGTTCTCGCCGGTGTGCTCTCCGCGATGCTGGTCGTCTTCGGTCTCCCCGCGGTGAACGGTGGCCCCCACCACGTACCGGTGGGTGTGGTGGGACCGCAGGCGGCGGCGGACGGTCTCAGCAAGCAGCTCGACCAACGCCGGCCGGACGGCTGGGAGGTCACCTCCTACCCGGACGCCGACGCTCTCGCCGAGGCGATACACGACCGCGACGTGATGGGCGGCTTCGCCGTGGGCGGGGAGACGCTCACCGTCTACACGGCGAGCGCGGCGGGCAACCCCAGCGCCGCCGCCATCAACGGCATCGGCGACGCCCTCGCCGAGCAGCAGGGTGTCGAGACGTCGCCGAAGAACGTGGTGCCGTTCCCCGAGGACGACCCGAACGGCGCCGGGCTGACGGCGGCCGCCCTGCCGATGATCATCGGCGGTGTGCTTCCGGCGGTGGCGATGGTGCGGCTCTTCCCCGGACACGGCGGGCTACGGCTCCGCCTCAGTGGCGCGGTGCTCTTCGCCCTGGCAGCCGGCTTCGCGCTGGCGGCCATCGTCCAGTTCGGCTTCGGCTCGGTGGACGGGACCTACTGGACCACGGCACTGGGCCTCTCCCTCGGCATGGCGGCTCTGACTCTCCCCTTCCTCGGCCTGGAATCGCTCTTCGGCTTCGCCGGGCTCGGGGCGGGCATCGTCGTGATGATGTTCGTCGGCAACTCCCTCTCCGGGCTGGCGACCGGCGCACACTGGCTGCCCGACGGATGGGCCACCCTGGGGCAGCTCATGCCGCCGGGCGCCTCCGGCAGCCTGCTGCGGGCCAACGGCTTCTTCGACGGGACGGGCGCGGGAGGGCCGGTCGCCGTCCTCGCCGCCTGGGCGGTGGTCGGCCTGCTCCTCATCCTCTTCGCCGACCGGCGCCGGAGCCGCCGGGTGACGAAGGAGGAGGACCAGGCGGTTCCCGCCTGAGTCCGAGCCCCCCGAGTCGCAGCAGCGAGCGCCGCTCGCCGCGCCGACGACGGGCGGGGACGGCGGCGCGGGATGCACGCTCCTCGGCGACGTCAGGTGGCCCCAGGCTCGATGTCCCGCGATGTTTCACGTGAAACATCGAGCCAACCGCGGGTTGCCATGGCAGCCGTGGCTGCCATGGTGCCCGGTTCCGTGCGGGAGGAAAGTGGGCGCGTTGCGGCACGCGAGAACGGGGCGATGTTTCACGTGAAACATCGCCCCCGCGCACCCATGAGGGCCTGTCTCTTATAA
>NZ_JBHXJE010000047.1:0-49277 GCF_042723275.1 Streptomyces sp. NPDC058373
GCTGCCGGGCGTCCCCCGGCAGCCGTACGCGCCCCTGTGCTCCGCCTGCCCCGCGCCCGCTGAGCCCGCGCCGAGGGCCGGTGGCTCACACCCGCAGCACCCCCCGCACCACCTCCTCCGCCCCCGCCCCGCCGGCCCCCGACGAGGTGACCCGGCCGGACTCCAGGACGTGGTAGTGGGCGGCGGCGCGGAGGGCGAAGCCGACGTGTTGTTCGACGAGGAGGACGGAGAGACCGCCGCGGCGGGTCAGGGCGAGGATCGCCGCCTCGATCTCGGCGACGACCGAGGGCTGGACGCCTTCGGTCGGCTCGTCCAGGAGGAGCAGCCGGGGCCCGGTCACCAGGGCGCGGGCCAGGGCGAGTTGCTGGCGCTGGCCGCCGGAGAGCAGGCCGGCGGGGCGGTGGCCGAGGGCGCGCAGGGCCGGGAAGAGGTCCAGGGCCTCGTCGGTGGCGGCCCGGCCGCCGCGCCGCCCGTCGGCGACCAGGCGCAGGTTCTCGGCCGCCGTCAGCTGGGGGAAGCACTGCTGCCCCTGTGGCACGTAGGCCATGCCGCGCGCCACCCGCTGATGCGGGCGCAGCCGGGTGACGTCCTCGCCGTCGAGGCGGACGGCGCCGCGGGAGGGGGCCAGCAGCCCGGCCGCCGCGCGCAGCAAGGTGCTCTTGCCCGCGCCGTTGTGGCCGAGGACCGCGGCCACCTCGTCCCGGGGCACCGCGAGCGAGACCCCGTGCAGCACGTCGGAGCGGGCGTACCCGGCGTGGACCGCGTCGATCTCCAGCAGCGTCATGCGCCCGTCACCGCCTTCTCCTCCGCCTCGGCCACGGCCGCCGCGTCCTCGGCGGTGCCGAGGTACACCTCCTGCACCGCCGGATCGGCCCGCACCTCGTCCACCGTGCCCTCGCTCAGCACCCGGCCCGCGTGCAGCACGCTGACGGTGCGCGCGTAGGACCGCAGGAACTCCATGTCGTGTTCGATGACGACCACCGTGCGCTCGCCCGCGATCCGGTTCAGCAGGGCGCCGGTGGCGTCCCGCTCCTCGTGGCTCATCCCCGCCACCGGCTCGTCGAGCAGCAGCAGCCGTACGTTCTGGACCAGCAGCATGCCGATCTCCAGCCACTGCTTCTGGCCGTGGGCGAGGACCCCGGCCGGGCGGTCCCGCAGCGCGGTCAGGCCGATGGTCTCCAGCGCCTCGACGACCGGCTCGGGCACCGCCTTGCGCCGCCGCAGCAGGGTGCGGGCGGAGCGTCCTGCGCCCGCCGCGATGTCGAGGTTCTGCAGCACGGTCAGGTTCTCGAAGACCGTGGCGGTCTGGAAGGTCCGGCCGACGCCCGCCCGGGCGATCCGGTGCACCGGCCGCCCCAGCAGCTCGGTGCCCTCGAAGCGGACCGAGCCGGTGGCCCGGGCGAGGCCCGTGACGGCGTCGACCAGGGTGGTCTTGCCCGCGCCGTTGGGCCCGATGAGGAACCGCAGGTCGCCCGGGGCGATCCGCAGGTCCACCCCGTCGACGGCGGTGAACCCGTCGAACTCCACCCGCAGCGCGCTGATCTCCAGCCCGCAGCGGCTCTGCTCGGTGCCGGTCACGCGACCGCCTCCTTCGGTTCGGCAGTGGTCTGGTCCCCGCCGCGCCCGCGCCGTGCGAGCCGCGCCCGTACGGTCCTGGCCAGCGAGGCGAGGCCGCCCGGCAGGAAGGCGACCGCCACCACGAAGAGCAGCCCCTGGAAGTACGTCCAGGCGGCCGGGAACTCCTCGGAGAGCGCCGTCTTCGCCCAGGCCACGGCCAGCGCTCCGAGCACCGCGCCGAGCAGGCTCGCCCGGCCGCCGACGGCCGCGCCGATCACCAGCTCGATCGAGGGGACGATGCCGATCAGGGCGGGCGAGATGATGCCGACCGCCGGGACGAACAGGGCACCGGCCAGGCCCGCCATGCCCGCCGCGACGACGTAGACGGCGAGTTTGACGTTGGCCGGGTCGTATCCGAGGAAGCGGACGCGTTCCTCGCAGTCGCGGACGGCGACGAGGAGTTCGCCGTAGCGGGAGTGGATCAACTGGCGGGCCAGCGCCATCAGAAGGAGCAGGACCAGGGCGATGACGAAGTAGACCATCCGCTGGTTGGCCGGGTCGTCCAGGGCGTAGCCGAAGAAGCCCTGGATGTCGGTGAGGCCGTTGGTGCCGCCGGTCGTCGCCTGCTGGCCGACCAGCCATATCGCGAACGCCGCCGTCAGCGCCTGGCTGAGCAGCGCGAAGTACGCGCCGCGCACCCGGCGCCGGAAGATGAGCGCGCCGAGCAGCGCGGCGGCCCCCATCGGCAGCAGCACGGTCGCGGCGAGCGCGAACACCGGGTTGGCGAACGGCACCCACCACCAGGGCAGGGTGTCCGTCGTCCCGTAGAGCACCATGAAGTCGGGGAGGTTGCCGGGGCCCGCGTCGGCCAGTTTGAGGTGCATCGCCATGGCGTAGCCGCCGAGGCCGAAGAAGACGCCCTGGCCGAGGGTGAGGAGGCCGCCGCGCCCCCAGGCGAGGCAGACGCCGACGGCGACGATCGCGGTGCACAGGTACTTGGCGAGCAGCCCCAGCCGGAAGTCGGTCAGCGCGAGCGGGGCGACGGCGAAGAGCAGGACGGCGCCGACCGCGAACCCGGCGAGGGTGCGCCGGGGCCCGGCGGCGGGCAGCAGGCTCCGCCTGCGCCGGGGCACCGGCGGGGCGGGCGTGGGCGGGGGTGCGGTGGTGGTCGTCATACGAGGCTCCGGGTACGCAGGGTGTAGAGGCCCTGGGGCCGCCACTGGAGGAAGGCGACGATCGCGACGAGGACGGCGACCTTGGCGACGCTCACCGTGGTGGACCACTCCAGGACGGACTGGAGGACGCCGAGGACGAAGGCGGTGACGACGCAGCCGCGCAGCCGCCCGATCCCGCCGGCCACGATGACGAGGAAGGCGTCGATGATGACGTTGGTGCCCATGGCCGGGCCGATCGGGCCCACCAGGGTCAGGGCGACTCCGGCGACCCCGGCGAGGCCGGAGCCGAGGAAGAAGGTGGTGCGGTCGACGCGGCCGGTGGGGATGCCGGAGACCTCGGCCAGGTCGCGGTTCTGGACGACGGCGCGGACCCGGCGGCCCAGCGGCGTGCGCCGCAGCACCAGGGCGAGCGCGCCGACCGCCGCCAGCGCCAGCGCAAGGATGAACAACCGGCTGGTCGGCAGGGAGAGTTCGGCGCCGCCCAGTGGCAGGGTGACGTGCCCGGTCAGCCAGTCGGGGGCGCGGGTCTGCACGTTCGGTGCGCCGAACAGGTCACGGGCCAGCTGCTGGAGCATGAGCGAGACGCCCCAGGTGACCAGGAGCGTGTCGAGCGGCCGCAGGTAGAGCCGCCGGATGAGGAGGTGTTCGAGCACCACCCCCATCGCACCGGCCACCAGGAAGGCCAGCGGCAGCGCCAGCAGCAGCGAGAGCCCGGCGCCCGCGAGGTGCTGCTGGAGGACGTACGTGGTGTAGGCGCCGGCCATGATGAACTCGCCGTGCGCCATGTTGATGACGTTCATCTGGCCGAAGGTCAGGGAGAGCCCGAGGGCGATCAGCAGCAGGACGGCGCCGATGCTGATGCCCGTGAAGGTCTGCCCGAGGATCACCGTCATGGAAGCGGCTCCGGGGTGAGGGTGGGGGGACGAGCGGGGGAGCTGCGGTGCGGGCGGGTCAGGACAGACCGGACGCCCAGTCGTACCCCTTGAGGAACGGGTCGGGCTCGATCGGTTCGCCGGAGTTCCACACCTCGTCGATCAGCCCGTCGGCGCCGATCCGCCCGATCCGCGCGGTCTTCGCCAGGTGCTGGTTCTTCCCGTCGACCGTGACGGTCCCCTCGGGGGCCTCGAAGGCGGTGCCGTCGGCGGCGGCCCTGACCTTCTCCGGGTCGAAGGACTTGGCCTTCTCGACCATCGCCTTCCACAGGTACACCGAGGTGTACGCCGCCTCCATCGGGTCGCTGGTCGGCTTGGCCCTCCCGTACTTCGCCTGGTAGGCCTTGACGAAGGCGGTGTTCGCCCCCGTCTCGGTGGTCTGGTAGTAGTTCCACGCCGTGAGCTGGTCCTTCAGGTACTGCGGTCCGATGCTCTTCACCTCCTCCTCGGCGATCGACACCGACAGCACCGGCATGCCCTTCGCGGTGAGCCCGGCCGACTTGTACTCCTTGAAGAAGGCCACGTTGCTGTCGCCGTTGAGGGTGTTGAAGACCGCGTCGGCCCCGGCCGCCTTCACCTTGTTGGCGATGGTGGAGAACTCGGTGGAGCCCAGCGGCGCGTAGTCCTCGCCCTTCACCGTCATGCCGTGGGCCTTCGCGTACGCCTTGATGACCTTGTTGGCGGTGCGCGGGAAGACGTAGTCGCTGCCGACCAGGTAGAGCGACTTGGTGCCCTTGCTCCTCAGGTAGTCGAGGGCCGGGACGATCTGCTGGTTGGTGGTGGCGCCGGAGTAGAAGATGTACGGGGACTGCTCCAGGCCCTCGTACTGCACCGGGTAGAAGAGCAGCGAGCGGTTCTTCTCGAAGACGGGCTTGACCGCCTTGCGGCTGGCCGAGGTCCAGCAGCCGAAGGTGGCGGCCACCCGGTCCTCCCGGACGAGTTTCTGCGCCTTCTCCGCGAAGGTCGGCCAGTCGGATGCGCCGTCCTCGCTGACCGGCCGGATCTTCTTGCCGAGGACGCCGCCGGAGGCGTTGATCTCCTCGATGGCGAGCCTGACCGAGTCGCGGACGGTCACCTCGCTGATCGCCATGGTGCCGGAGAGGGAGTTGAGCAGACCGACCTTGACGGTGGAGCCCGAGGTGTCGGCCGCCACCGCCTTGCCGGCGCCACCGGCCGCGTCGCCGGTCTTGGCGCCGCAGCCGGTCGCGGTGAGGGCACCGCAGAGCAGGAACGCGCCGAGCACGGTGCGTCGGGAGGGGGAAGTCGCACGCAAGAAGAGCCTCCTGGCCGGCAAGGGCACGCGGCCGGTACGGAGTTCGACCAGACGACTCCGTGGGCCGCGCGGGGGCTCACAGCGTCGAAGGGTGGTGTTTCTCCCGTGTTTCCCGGCACTTAAGCGGAGGTTGCTTTCGGTCCGGGGCTTCACCGACGCCCGCACCCGCCTCTTCCAGTCCCGCGTCCGGGGCATCGGCGACGGCCTCGCCATCCGCCCCTGGCTCAACGAGTTCCTGTGGCCCTGTGCCCTCTACCTCGACACGGAGGACGCCCGTACCGCCGCCCAGCTCGGCGCCGTCGAGGCCGCCCGGGCGGGCATCACCACGGTGATCGACCACCACTACGCCCCGAGCGACCCCGCGCGGTCGCCTGGCTGGCCGAGGGGGGGGCTTCTCGTCCTCGATCTCGGCGTGCACGAACGCTACGGGAACCAGGTGTTCCTCGACAGCGGCCTGCTGCGGACCTTCCGGCAGATCGCCGACGACCGGATCGGCGCCCCCGCCCCGGCCTGGCGGGACGGCTACTTCCACGGCGCCCACCGCACCGGCACCGAACTGATCGCCGACCGGGTGGAGGAGCTGCCGGTCTCGGGGGAGCGCCCGTCGAGAGCGGTGTGGGAGACGGACTATTTCCGCAGCGCCGCCGAGCCCCACCTGGCCACCACCGGCACGCTCGTCCCGCGGCAGACCCCCCCCTCGCCCGCCGTCGGCAGAAGCACGGGCCGGTCAAGAAGACGATGAGTCATGTCGCCTACAACGGCCTGCCGCCGGTGGTGCGGCGCCGGCCGAAGCGGTGGGCCAGGGAACGCCAGCTCTTCTGAGCCCCCCCCTGCTGTCCCGCCCACGCCCCGGCGGGACGGCCGACGGGCGCCGCCCGCCCCCTGCCGTGACGGCGGGCAGCGGGCGGCGCCCGTGTGGGGAGGAGCGGCCTGGTCAGGCCTCCGGCGAGGGGAAGGTCGGGTACTCGACCCCGGAGACGTGCTGGACGACCCGGATGACCTGGCAGGAGTAGCCGAACTCGTTGTCGTACCAGAGGTAGAGGATCGCGTTGTCGCCGTCGACCTTGGTGGCGCCGGCGTCGACGATCGAGGCGTGGCGCGAGCCGATGAAGTCGCTGGAGACCGCGTCGGGGGCGGTGATGAAGTCGATCTGGCGCTTCAGCGGCGAGGTCAGCGACACCTCGCGCAGGTGGTCGAGGACCTCCTCGCGGGTGGTCTCGCGGCCCAGCCGCAGGCTGAGGATGGCGATCGAGACGTCCGGCACCGGGACGCGGATAGAACTGCCGGTGATCGGCGCCTTCAGCTCGGGCAGCGCCTTGGCGACGGCGGAGGCGGCGCCGGTCTCGGTGATGACCATGTTGAGCGGCGCGGAGCGGCCGCGGCGGTCGGACGGGTGGTAGTTGTCCAGCAGGTTCTGGTCGTTGGTGAACGAGTGGACGGTCTCCACGTGGCCGCGGAGCACGCCGTACTCGTCCGCCATCGCCTTCAGCGGCGGGACGATCGCGTTGGTGGTGCAGGAGGCGCAGGAGAGGATCCGCTCGTCCGGCTTGACGTCCTCGTGGTTGACGCCGTGCACGATGTTGGGGACGTCGCCCTTGCCCGGCGCGGTCAGCACGACCTTGGCGATGCCGGGGCGCAGGTGGTTCGAGAGCCCCTCGCGGTCGCGCCAGCGACCGGTGTTGTCGATGAGGATGGCGTCCTTGACGCCGTACTCCGTGTAGTCGACCGTCGTCGGGTCGTCGGAGTAGATCACCTGGATCTCGTGGCCGTTGGCGATGATCTTGTCGTTCGCCTCGTCCACGGTGATGGTGCCCTGGAACTGGCCGTGGATGGAGTCGCGGCGCAGCAGCGAGGCGCGCTTGACGATGTCCTGGCCCTTGCCCCGGCGCACCACGATGGCGCGCAGCCGCAGGCCGTTGCCCGACCCGGCCTTCTCGATGAGCAGGCGGGCGACGAGGCGGCCGATCCGGCCGAAGCCGTAGAGGACGACGTCGCGCGGCTCGCGGCGGTCGATCTTCTGGTCGCCGGTGGCACCGGCGACGGCGGCGGCGGTGAACTCGGCGACGCTCAGGCCGCGGTCGTCGCTCTTGTACGTCGCGGCGAGCATGCCGATGTCGATCTGCGACGGCCCCAGGTCGAGCGTGGTGAGCGCCTGAAGGAACGGCATCGTCTCGGTGACCGAGAGCTCGGCGCCCGCGATCTGCCGGGCGAACCGGTGGGTCTTCAGGATGCTGACCACCGACTTGTTCACCAAGGAGCGGCTGTGGAGGAGGACGGTGACGTCCCGCTCACGCTGCAGCTTCCCGATGATCGGGATCATCGACTCCGCGATCTCCTCGCGGTTCTTCCAGTTGGTGAACGAGTCCTCGTTGACAGTCACAGGTTTATCTTTCGAGCTAGGCGGTGCTCATATGCTAACCCGCTCATCCTTTCGGTCTCCCGGCGGTCTCCCCGAGGGTGCCGACTGCGTCCCTCGCGTGGCGATACGAGGCGTTCACGCGCCCGCCAGGGCGGACGGACCGGTCGGCGTCCGCCCGCCCTCGCGGTGCCTGCCGGGTCAGAAGGTGAGCTTCCGACTGGTGAGCGCCGCCGGGGCGTCGCCCGGGGCGGCCGGCGCCGTGGTGTTCCCGCACGGCGTTCCGGGCGCGGCTCGGCCCTCTCCATGCAGTACCGCGACGAGCGGCTCTACCTGGTCACCACGGACGGCTCGCTGGTCTGCGTGGACGCGAGCGAGGCGGCGGTCACCGCGGCCCAGCAGGGCACGGTGCCGGTCGCCCGGGACGTCAAGCTCGCCGCCGCGCTGCCCGCCCGCGCCCCGGCCACCGCCGCCGGCGCGCTGGCCACCGTCGGCCGGGCTCCTGCCGGGGCCGTCGTGGTCGAGTGCGTCCAGGAGGGCGGCCGCCTCCGGGTCCAGGTGACCTCCGAGGGGTACGACCCGTCGTGGAACGTCCAGTTCCCCCGCGCGATACGCGAGTCCGGCGCGCGGTACGTGGTGGACGCCCTGCACGCCGCCTCCGGCGGCTTCTACCGGGTCCGCGGGGACATCCGCCGCCTGCTCTGACCGGCGGTACGCGGGACCGGCCGTCCGCCGGGCCGGGGGCGTGACGGGCGGTCAGTTCCGGGGCGTGAGGGGCTGGTGCACGAGGAGTTGGTGCGCGACCATGATCGGGCCCGGTCCGCCGGGCGCGCCGAGTGGCCGCCCCAGGCCGGGCGGCCCGCTGAACTGCCTGATGGGAGACGGAAGATGACGCCGCCGGCCGAACAAGAGCTGAACAACGGGGTGCCGCACTCCGCGCGGATCTGGAACTACTGGCTGGGCGGCAAGGACAACTACGACGCCGACCGCGAGCTCGGGCAGCGGATGGCGGAGATGTTCCCCCAGATCGTCGACATCGCCCGCGCCTCCCGCCAGTTCCAGGCGCGCGCGGTACGCCACCTCGCGGCACAGGCGGGGGTGCGGCAGTTCCTCGACCTCGGCACCGGGCTCCCCACCGCCGAGGCCACCCACCAGGTCGCCCAGGCGGTCGCCCCCACCTCCCGCGTCGTCTACGTCGACCACGACCCGATCGTCCTGGCTTACGCCCGGGCCCTGCTGACCAGCGGCCCCGAGGGCGCCACGGACTATGTGCACGCCGACCTGACCGACGCGCCCACCGTGCTGCGGGAGGCGAGCCGCACCCTGGACCTCACCCAGCCGGTCGCGGTGCTGCTGATGTCGACCCTCGGCCATGTCGCCGACGACGCCCAGGCGTCCGCCCTGGTACGCGCCTACCTCGACGCCCTGCCCGCCGGCAGCCACCTGGTCCTGTGCGACACCATCGAGACCCCCGAGACCAAGGCGGGCTCGGACGAGTACGCGGAGGGCGGCGCCGTCCCCTACATCTCCCGCCCCCAGGAGATCATCGCCTCGTTCTCCGACGGCCTCGACCTCCTGCCCCCCGGCTTCGGCTCGATCAGCCTCTGGCGCCCCGACACACCGCCGACCGGCGAGCCGGTCGAGCAGTGGGGCTTCGTGGGGGTCAAGCGGTAGGCACTGACAGGCCGTGGCCCGGTCGGCGTGGCCCGGCCGGGCAGGGGGCCAGAGGGTGCGGCGGCCCCCAGGAGCCCCGGCACCTCGCGGTACGCCACCTTCTCTCTCGCACCGTGCCGCCGCACCACCCCTGAGCTCAGCCGGGCGCCTCCGGAAGTGGCCTCAAGCGCCGGCCGGACTGGAGCGTGCCGCACTCAGCCCGACCGGGTGTCAGGCGCGGGCTTTCTCGCGGATCCGGATCGCGGAGAGCCCTCCGGCGCACGCCAGGACCACGAGACCGGTGCCGACGCTGACCACGATCTGCGTCACTCCCTCGAAGGCGAAGCTGGTGGAGACATTGGCGGCCAACGCCGCCACCAGCAGAATCCAGAGCAGGGGCTTCATGGGCCATCCTTTTCGTCGGTCCAGGACACCGTCCTGGCGGAGCCCCATCATGCCCAAGGATACCGGCGACGGGACATGGGGCTGCCCCCGGAACGGGGGCACGGGCGGCCCCAATTGGCCTTCCGAAGGAGCCCGGGCTCGTACGAGCCCGGACGGCACGCGGCGCGCCACTCGCCGCTCACGCCTACGACCGCCCACGCCTGCGACCGCCCACGCCTGCGACCGCCCACGCCTGCGGGCGTCCCCCCTTGGGGCGCCGCCGGCCAAGTGCTGTGGCCCGTGCGGCCCCGTGCGGACGAGGACGAGGGAACCGGTGGCGACCGCGAGGTTCAGGAGGAGCAGGCGCGCAGGCGGGTCGTCGCCCAGAACAGGCGAGCACCGAAGAAGGCTCTGGCGAAGGCGTCGGCCCGCTCGACGGTGTTCGGCCGGGGCAGGGCGGTCGACAGGACGAGGGCTGCCGAGGCGGTGTATCCGGCCGCCGTTCCCGCGCACAGGGCGCTGTAGGGGAGGGCGGCGGCGGGGCCCTCAGCCCGCCCCCGCCCGGCGCTCGGCGCTCGGCACCCGGCACCCGGGTCCCCTTCCGCGACGCGCCGCGTCCGCGCCGCTCATCCGGCCCCGCCCCGCCGCATGCTCGACCCTGGAGCCCGGGGCGCCCCGGCCGCCCCGGACCGCCCGCCGGAAGAGGAGAGGATCCGCCATGCACGACACCGGCCCGCCCGACCGCCCCGGCAGCACCCCTCGCGAGGAGGCCGACACGCCCTCCTCCGAGCCGGGCGCGGAGCCCGCGGCGGGCTATCTGCCCATCGGCGAGCACGGCATCATCGGTGACCTGCGGACCGCCGCCCTGGTCGGCACCGACGGGCGGATCGACTGGTTCTGCGCACCGCGGTTCGACTCGCCGAGCCTCTTCGGCGGGCTGCTCGACGCGGAGAAGGGCGGCAGCTGGCGGCTGGACCCGCTCTGCCGGGTCGCCTCCCGCCAGCAGTTCTACTTTCCCGACACCAACATCCTCGTCACCCGGATGCTCACCGAGGACGGCATCGTCGAGGTGCAGGACTTCATGCCGGTGCTGCGGCCCCGCGACCCCGGCCACCAGCAGCGCCTGGTCCGCCGCGTCGTCGCGGTCCGCGGGCAGATGCGGATGCGCTCGCTGGTCGCGCCGCGCATGGACTACGGCCGCGCCCCGCACGAGCTGAGCCTGCACGGGCACCTCGCCGAGTTCACCGGCGAAGGGCTGGTGGTCAGCGTCCGCTCCGACCGCCCCTGGAAGGAGGCGGGGCCCGACGGCACCGACGCCGAGGCGACGTTCGCCCTGCAGGAGGGCGAATCGGCCCTGTTCGTCCTGGAGACCCGGGAGCCCGGCGGCGCACGCCCGCCGGAGGAGATCACCCCGGATGGCGCCGAACACCTCTTCCGCGCCACCGTCGCCTTCTGGCGGAACTGGCTCGCCCGCTCCACCTACACCGGCCGCTGGCGCGAGATGGTCCACCGCTCCGCCCTCACCCTCAAACTCCTCACCCACGAACCCACCGGCGCCCTGATCGCCGCCCCCACCCTGGGCCTCCCCGAGGAACAGGGCGGCGTCCGCAACTGGGACTACCGCTACGTCTGGATCCGCGACGCCGCCTTCTCCCTCTACGCACTGCTGCGCCTCGGCTTCACCGACGAGGCCGAGGCGTTCTTCGACTGGCTCGCCCGCTCCGTCCGCCGCTGCGACGACGGCCGCACCGGTCCGCTGCACGTCCTCTACTCCATCGACGGCCACTCCGACCTCCCCGAGGAGGAACTGCCCCATCTGGAGGGCTACCGGGGCGCCTCCCCCGTACGCGTCGGCAACCGTGCCTCCCAGCAGCTCCAGCTCGACGTGTACGGCGAACTCTTCGACTCCGTCTACCTGTTCAACAAGTACGGCGACGGCATCTCCTGGGACACCTGGTCCGACCTGGTGGGCGTCCTCGACTGGCTGCTCGACCACTGGGACAGCGCCGACGAGTCGATCTGGGAGGCCCGCTCGGGGCCGCACCGGCACACCTACTCGCGGGTGATGTGCTGGGTGGCGGTCGAGCGGATGGTCCGCATCGCCCGCCAGCGCGGCCTCCCCGCCGACCTGGTCCGCTGGACCTCCGTCCGCGACACCATCTACCGGCAGGTCATGGCGCAGGGGTGGAACGACCGGCTGGGCAGCTTCGTGCAGCGCCTCGCCGACGAGGACGGCGAGCAGCCGCCGGAGATCCTCGACGCCGCGCTGCTCCTGATGCCCATGGTCAAGTTCGTCTCCCCGCGCGACGAAATGTTCCGCTCCACGCTGCGCGCGATCAGTAAGGGCCTGGTCGCCGACTCACTGGTCTTCCGCTACGACGCCTCGGTGGCGGGCGACGGCCTGGACGGCACCGAGGGCACCTTCTCGCTCTGCTCCTTCTGGTGGGTGGAGGCGCTGACCCGCACCGGGCGGACCGAGGACGCCCGGCTGGCGCTGGAGAAGACCTTCAGCTTCGCCAACCACCTCGGCCAGTACGCGGAACAGGTCGGCGTCACCGGCGAACACCTCGGCAACTTCCCCCAGGCGCTGACCCACCTCGCCCTCATCAGCGCCGCCGTCAACCTTGACCGCGCCATGGGATGACCAGCCGGCGCGCGGCCGGAGAGGATCGCGGTATGTCCAGCGAGCGCCTCCTGCGCATCCACAGCCCCGAGTTCCGGGCCATGGCCGAGAGGGTCCTGCGGGCGACCGAACTCACCTCCCGCCTGAACGTCCTGCCCTTCGACGACGAGGCGGGCAAGGAGGCCCTGTTCGAGCGGATCCTCGGCAGGCCGCTGCCGGAGAGTGCCACGATCTACCCGCCCTTCTACACCGACCACGGTCTCCGCCTCGACCTCGCCGAGCGGGTGTTCATCAACCAGAACTGCACGTTCCTCGACTACGCGGGCATCCGGCTCGCCGAGCGGGTGATGGTCGGTCCGAGAGCCACCTTCATCACCGTCAGCCACCCGGTCGACCCCGGCGAGCGGCGGGGGTGGCTGACCGGCGGGCCGATCGACGTGGCGGAGAACGTCTGGATCGGCGCCGGTGCCACCATCCTGCCCGGCGTCAGCATCGGCCGTGACGCCGTGGTCGCCGCCGGAGCCGTGGTGGCCGAGGACGTCCCGGCGGCCAGCCTGGTGACCGGCGGCAAGGCCACCGTGCGCCGGCAGTGGTGACGCGCTGAAGGGGTGGGCGGCCCGCCCGGCCGCGCGGTACGTTCCCATGACCGCACTCGGCGCCGTGTTTCGCGGCCGCGCGAGACGGTCACCCGGCGCACCGAGGCCCTCGCCGACGAGGAGGTGGTCACCTGCTGACGCCGCGACGCCCCGATAGCGCACGAGGAAGGGCAATTCGCCCCCTCCCCGCCCGGCCGCCGGACCCACCAGGCACACTTCATCTGTAGCAGTCTCACCACCAAGGGGATCACGCATGATCACGTTGCAGAAGGAAGACGGCCCGGCCGATCTGGACGGAGTGACCCACCTGTCCATCGGGGTGTCCTGGGACGCCACCGTCGGTGCCAGCGGCGGCATCCTGGGCAAGATCCGGCAGAAGGCCGGTACGGACCTCGACCTGATCGCCATCGCGATGCAGAACGGCGAGCCCGTCCGCCTCGCGGGCCTGGACTCCCTGGACCCGCTGGGCAACGGCTCGCTGGTGCACAGCGGTGACAACCAGACCGGCCACGGCGACGGCGACGACGAGACGGTGACCGTGGAGTTCTCCCGGGTGCCGACCAACATCAACGCCATCGTCTTCATCGCGGCCGCCTACAAGAAGCGCAGCTCGTTCCAGAACGCCCGGAACATCAGCTTCAAGGTCTACGACGCGACCGGCGGCAGCGCCCAGCAGGTAGCCGACATCTGGCCGAGCCTCCTCACCGACGACAACGGCTGTGCCGTTGCCAAGGCGATGCGGGTCGGCTCCAGCTGGAAGCTCCAGGTGATCAACGAGACCGGCAAGATCAAGCAGGGCGACGAGCGCGCCCTGATGCGCTTCGCCGTCAGCAAGTAACTACCCACTCTCGTCCTGCCACCGTCGTACCTGGTGGGCGCCCCCACTCCGGCCGAACCCGGAACAGGGGCGCGGGTATTGGGCTGCTGACGCGACGACTGCCAGAACGGGCAACGGAATCCAGGGCCCGGCCCCCGCGCCACGCCCCCGCACCGACACACCGGTGCGGAGGCGGCGCGGGAGCCGGGCCTTGCTGTTGTTCACGAGGGCACGCGGGAAGGCGCGCCCCCTTGGCGGGCGGACCGTTCAGCCCCGCTCGCCCCTCCCCTGCAGATGAAGTGACCGCAGGGCCGCCTCCAGGGCGAAGCGGTGGTCGGGGTGGGTGAGGCGGGGGTGAGGCGGGGGCCCAGGTGGGTGTCGAGGTTGCGGAGGCGGTAGCGGACGGTCTGGGCGTGGACGCCGAGGGCCTCGCCGACCTGTTCGGCGGGGGCGCGGGTGGAGATGTGGACGCGGAGGGTTTCGACCAGGCGGTCGCGGCGGCTGGGGGAGAGGCCGTCGAGGGGGGGCCAGTTCGCGGGCGGCGAGGCGGGCGACGAGGGCAGGGTCGGACAGCAGCCACAGGGTCGTCAGGTGGTCCTCGCAGAAGACCAGGGGGGCGTCGGGGATGACGCGGTCGTCGATGAGCTGGAGGACGCGGCGGGCCCAGCGGATCGAGTCGGCGGCCTGCGCCGGGGGGAGCGTCACCCCGGCCACGGCGTGGGTGGAGCCGAGGGCCCGGTCGAGCATCTGGAGCCGGGCGGGGGTGAGGGGGCCGGGGACGAGCAGGTGCGGCTGGGGGATGCCGGGGTCGGCCAGCACGTCGGCGTCGAGGTGGGCCTGGAGCTGGTCGTGGACCGGGGTGCGCAGCGCGATGAGCGTGCATTCCGCGGGGAGATCCCAGGCGGCGGCCTCGCAGAGGGAGGCGATGGTGGCGTGCGGCAGGGGCGGCGTGGCCGGGCGCCGCTCAAGAAGGACAGCGCCGAACTCGGCCGGCTCTCCGGCACCCTCGGCGAACACACCTCGCAGATCGAGGAGTTCCTCGCCACGACGCCCGCCAAGATGACCGCGCTGGCCCCGCCAAGACCCTGCTCACCGGCAAGGCCGTCGAGCAGCACCGCACGCTCCTCGGCCAGGTCGCCGCCCAGGCCGACGAGCAGAAGGCCGTCCTCACCACCACCGTCACCGACAGCGCCGTGGAGCGGATCGACGGCGACCGCGCCCGGGTCCTCGTCTACGCCGACCAGAGCAGCGTCAGCACCGCGGGCGGCGACGGGAAGAAGGGCCAGGCCCAGGACGAAGGGGTCTACGCGGGTGCCATGTTCGCCGTCGACGTCGTCCACCGCGACGGACGCTGGCTCGTCAGCTCCATCGACACCTTCGGCCGCTGACCCGGCCCGGCCCCGACCGGCCCGGGCCGCCGCCGCGCCCGCAGGGACCACCACCGACAGGAGTGACCGCGATGCCCGTACCCCGTGGACGACGCCTGCCCGCGCGCACCCGCAAGGGGCTGCGCTCCAGCGCCGTCGCGATCGCCGCCATGGCCCTCCTCACCGCCTCCCAGGCCCCCGGGCTCCTCCCCGAGGCGCTGAGCGACGCCCCGGCGGACGAGGAACGCGCCGCCTACGCCGCCCCGCCGCCCCCGGCGGATCCGCCGGGCGAGGACGCCTACCACACCGAACTCCCGCCGCTGAAGGGCGCGAAGGGCGGCAAGGGCCCCTCGGGTGGCGCCCCGCCCGCCGTACCGGCCCGCGACCAGTCCGGTATCCCGGCGACGGTGCTGCGCGCCTACCGCGCGGCCGAGCGCCGAGTGGCCGGCAGCGATCCCGGGTGCCGCCTCTCCTGGGAGCTCCTCGCGGCGATCGGCAAGGTGGAGTCCGGGCACGCCCGCGGCGGCGCCGTGGACGCTGGCGGCACCACCCGGGGCCGGATCACCGGCCCGGCGCTCGACGGCAACGGCTTCGCACTGATCCGCGACACCGACGGCGGCGCCCACGACGGCGACACCGTCTACGACCGGGCGGTCGGGCCCATGCAGTTCCTCCCCTCCACCTGGGCCCGCTGGGGCGCCGACGGCAACGGCGACGGCCGCAGCGATCCCGACAACATCCACGACGCCGCCCTCGCCGCGGGCCACTACCTCTGCGCCGGCTCCCGCGACCTGGGCCGGGGCGCCGACCTGGACCGCGCCATCCTCAGCTACAACTACTCGCGCGACTACCTGAGGCTGGTCCGCCACTGGATGGAGTTCTACCGGGGCGGCGTCCACACCGTCCCCGACGGGAAGGGCACCCTCCCCACCAGCCCCGGCCCGGGCGGCAAGGCCCCCGCCACCCGGCCCGTGGACGGGGACGACGGGGACGGCGGCATCGTCATCGGCCCCGACCCGGGCGACGACAAGCCCGGCACTCCGAAGCCGGACCCGACCAAGCCCTCCCAGCCGTCCCCCTCCCCGAAGCCGCCCACCAGCCCGTCCCCGGGGTCCTCGGAGCCGCCGGCCGAGACCCCCGGCCCCAGCCCCGACCCCTCCGACCCCGGCACCCCGACCGACCCGGGCACGCCCACGCCCCCGGAGGGGTGCGAGACCCCGAGCCCCGCTCCGGACCCGACCGAGACGCCCGACCCCGAACCCGGCCCCAGCCCGTCCCCGACCGACCCGGAGTGCCCCGCCCCGACGGACGGCTGACGGAGCGGCGCGCTCGGGACGACAGCGGGCGCGGGGGCGTACGCACGTCGCGTACGCCCCCGCGCCCGAGGCTGTCCGCGGCCGCGCCGAGGCGCGGCGTGTCACAGCACCTCCAGCGGCACCTTCCGCGTCGGAGGCGGGAAGGCGCGGTCCAGCGCGGCCAGGTCGTCGGCGGAGAGGCGGATGTCGCGGGCCGCCGCGTTCTCCTCGACGTGCTCGCGCGAGCCCGCCTTCGGGATGGCGATCACGTCGTCGTGGCGCAGCACCCACGCCAGCGCGATCTGCACCGGCGTCGCGCCGTGCGCCTCGGCCACCTCGCGCAGCGCCTCGTGGCCGAGCAGCCGCCCCTGCTCCACCGGCGAGTACGCCATGAGCGGCACCGCCAGTTCGCGGCAGCGGGGGATCAGGTCGTACTCGGGGCCGCGCCGGGTGAGGTTGTAGAGGATCTGGTCGGTGTCGGGGTGAGCGGCTGCCGGGAGGTCGGCGAGGTCGTCCACGTCCAGGTTGCTCACGCCCCAGGCGCCGACCGTGCCGTCCGCCACCAGCCCCTCCAGCGCCTCGACCGTCTCGTCGAGCGGGACCGGACCGCGCCAGTGCAGCAGGTAGAGGTCGATCCGGTCGGTCCCCAGCCGCCGCAGGCTGGCGCGGCACGCGTCGACGGTGCCCTGGGCGTCGGCGTTCGACGGCAGGACCTTGCTGACCAGGAACACGTCGTCGCGGCGGCCCTGGACGGCCTCGCCGACCAGCTCCTCGGCGCGGCCGCTGCCGTACATCTCGGCGGTGTCGATCAGGGTCAGGCCGAGGTCGATCCCGTGGCGCAGCGCGGCGATCTCCTCGGCGCGGCGCGCCGGGTCGTCGCCCATGTGCCAGGTGCCCTGGCCGAGGGCGGGGACCACCGCCCCCGACGGGAGGGTCACGGTCCTGGTCGTCGTCATCGTCACTCCTTCTTCCGTTGCGGCCCGGGCCGAGTCGGCCGGACCGTTCGTACAGGGCCCCGGCCGGGGGCCGGTCAGGCGCCGGGGCGCGGCCGGTCCGGGGTGCCGCGCAGCAGCAGCCAGGCTCCGATGGAGCCGGCCAGCACCATCGCGCAGGCACTGAACACCAGCCCCGCGTCCCGCAGGCCGAGGGCGAGGGAGAGCGCGCCCACGCCGACCACGGGCAGCGAGATCCCGAGGTAGGCGACGACGAAGAACGCCGACGTGGTCTCCCCGCGCCGGTCGGCCGGGGCGCGGGCGCTGACCGCGCTCAGTCCCGCCCGGAACAGCAGCCCCTGCCCCATTCCCGCCACCACCGCGCCCGCCACCAGCAGCGCCAGCGAGGAGAGCAGCAGCGAGCCGCCGATGCCCGCCAGCCCCGCCACCAGGACGAAGCATCCGAGCGGCAGCGCCCGTTCGGCCGGTACGCCGCCCATGGACGCCTGCCCCACGGTGGAGGCGGCGAACGTCAGGAAGACGACCAGCCCGGAGACGGCGAGGTTGTGCACGCCCAGCGCCTCGGCCATGAAGCTCGGCGCCACCGAGGTGAAGAGCCCGAACATGGCGAACCCGGCGAAGGCCGCCAGCGCCGCCGGGACGAACACCGCCCGCGCCTCGCCGGGCACCGACGGCGTCCGGGGCCGCAGCGGCGGACGGGGCCCGGAGTGCCGGACGGTCTCGGGCAGGACCAGGGTGAGGCCGCACGCCACCACCACCAGCCCGAGGTGGACCAGGTACGGCAGCCGCAGCGGGGAGGGCGCGTACTCGGCGAGGAGCCCGGCGAGCAGCGGTCCGCAGCCGAGCCCCAGCATGTTGGCAGCGGTGGCGGCGAAGGAGGCGCGGCCCCGCCGGTGGCGGGGCGCCAGCTCCATCACCGCGACGGTGGCGGTGCCGGTGAAGAGCCCCGCCGAGAACCCGGAGAGCACCCGCCCCGCGAAGAGCAGCGGCAGCCCGCCCTCGAAGACGAAGCAGAGCGCGCTGGCGGCCGCGCACCCGAGCCCCGCCAGCAGCACCGGCCGCCGCCCCAGCACGTCCGACACCCCGCCCGCCACCACCAGCACGGCGATCACCCCGGCGGCGTACACCGCGAAGATCACCGTGATCATCAGCGAGGAGAACCCGATCTCCTCCTGGTACAGCCCGTAGAGCGGCGTCGGCAGCGTCGTCCCCACCATGACGACGGCGAAGACGTACGCGGCGGCCGCGTACGGCCACGAACTAAGGCTGCCCGCCGGGTCCCGCTGATCGTTTCCCACAAGCGGCAGCCTAAAAACCCTGACCCCGCGAACGCGGGACCCCGGGCGGCGCGGGCGGGGCGCCGCCGAACGCGCCCTCCTCGCCACCGTCGGCCGGCTCCCCGGGGACCCCTCGCCTTCGAGGCCGAGACGCTCCGTGAACCGGGAGAGCCGGGGCCGCCTCCGGTGGAGGCCCCGGCCTGAACGTCCCGCCGGTGGAACTCAGCGGTTGCGGGGGCTGTTCGGCTGCGTCGGATTCGAGCGGTCGTAACTCCCGTGCCGCAGCGGCTCGGTCGGGGGCGCCGCCGTCTGGGGCGTGACCGGGGAGCCGCCCCGCGTGGGACCGGGCTGCTCGGCGCCGTGCGCCGCCGGGTCGCCGCCCGAGGGCGTCGCGCCGTGCTCCAACTGGTCGAGCCGGTGGTCGATCATCTGCTTGACCTGCGGCCGGTCCGCGTGCTCCACCTCGTACTCCCGCACCGTCCGCAGCTCCTCCGCCGGAAGCGCGCGCATCCGGTGTTCGAGGCCGGAGACAGGGATGTGGTCGTAGTCGGGGAGCGGGAGCTCTTCGCGGGACGGCTGGGGGTCGCTCGACTTGTCATGCATCGGTTGCCTCCTCGGTTGGGGTGGCCCTCCGCTGTCAAGGGGTCAAGGGCGGCCGGTCAGGGCTTGAGGATGACCTTGGTCCATCCGGAGAGCCGGTCGTCGAAGTTCCGGTACGCCTCGGGGGCGTCGTCCAGCGGCAGCTCGTGCGAGACGATGAACGAGGGCTTCGCCCGGTCATGGTGGATCAGGTTCCTCAAATGCCGATTGTACGCCTTGACATTGGCCTGGCCGGTGCCGATCCTCTGGCCCTTGAACCAGAAGTCGCCGAAGTCGAAGGGGAGTTTTCCCTCACGCGCCAGCTCGGTCGGCGCGCCCTCGTCCTGCGGCAGGAACACCCCGACCGCCCCGATGGCGCCGGTCGCGCGCACCGAGGCGACCAGGTCGTTCATGGTCGACTCCGGCTTCTCGTGGCCGTCGGCGTCGTGCGCCTGGTAGCCGACGCACTCGCAGCCCTTGTCGGCGCCGCCACCGGTCCGTTCGAGGATCTGCTCGACGTGGTCGCCCTCGGTGTCGTCGACCGGGATCGCCCCGGCCTTCTCCGCGAGCGCCAGGCGGTCCGGGTGGTGGTCCACGACCAGGATCTGGCTCGCGCCGCGCAACGCGGCCGAGTACGCGGCCATCAGGCCGACGGGGCCCGCGCCGTAGACGACGACGGACTCGCCGGGGGAGACGTCGGCGAGCTCCGTGGCGTGATAGCCGGTCGGGAAGATGTCCGACAGCATCACGTAGTCGTTCTCCTTCTCCTGCGCGTCCTCGGGGAGGACCAGACAGTTGAAGTCGCCCCACGGCACCCGCAGGTACTCGGCCTGGCCGCCGGAGTACGTGCCCATCTCCGCGAAGCCGTAGGCGCCGCCCGGGGTGTCCGAGTCGACCGTGAGGCAGAAGCCCGTCCGCTCCGCCTCGCAGTTCTCGCAGAAGCCGCAGGCGACGTTGAAGGGGAGGCAGACGCGGTCGCCGGTCTTGACCCGGTCCACGCCCGAGCCGACCTCGACGACGACGCCGAGGTTCTCGTGGCCGAGGGTGCGGCCCGTCTCCAGGGTGGTGCGGCCCTCGTACATGTGGAGGTCCGAACCGCAGATGTTGGTCGACGTGACCCGCACCAGGACGTCCGTCGGGCGTTCGATCCGCGCGTCCGGGACCTCCTCGACCGCGACCTGGCGGGGGCCCTGGTACACCAGTGCCTTCATGGGGTTCACCGCTCCTCGTCTCGGGATTCGGCTCCGCAGCGCCGGGCTGCGCCCGGGCGTGCTCGAAGCCCGCTGGGGCGGGTGCTCCCGTGGCCGCCCGGGGCGGGGCTGGAGCCACCTCTCCACCGTGACGCAGATCGGGGCGGCTCGCCTCTTGGGGCCGAACGGGTGAGCTGGGCGCGCTCGGCGCGGGACGGGGCCGTCACCGATCGGCCCTCAAGCGTCGTCCGCACTGGTTTTCGTCGCGGTGCGGCTTCGGGTACCGGTTCGGGATGCCTCAAGCGGGCGGGGCCTCAGCCCTCCAGCCAGCCCGCGACCGCCCGTGCCGCCCCGAGCCGGGTGGCCGCCAGTGCCACCGAGAGCAGCAGCCGGGCCTGCCACGGGCTGAGGTCGCCCGCGAAGACCGCCCCCGCCTTGACCAGGTCGACGCCGCCCCCGCCGCCGTAGAGCGGGACGGCCGGGCCGCACGGGACCCGCGAGCAGACCAGGACCGGGACGCCCGCGCCGGTCAGCCGGGCCACCTCGCGGGCGACCCGGGGCGCGGTGTTGCCGGTGCCCGGCGCCGCCAGCACCAGGCCCGCCGCCCCCGCCTCGGCGGCCGCCCGCAGCAGGGTCTCGTCGGCGCCCGGGTAGAGCGCGACCACGTCGACGCGGGGAAGCCCGGTGTCCGGGTCGACGCCCGGCAGGGGGCGTGGCGGGCCGGGCGGGGCCAGTGGGGTCACCCGGCCGTCGTGGACCCGCAGCACCGGGCCCCGGCCGGGAGCGCCGAAGGCGCGGTGCGACAGCGTCTCGACCTTGGTGACGCCCCGGGCCGCGAAGACCAGCCCGTCGAAGCAGAGCAGCGGGCCGCGGCCGCGCGCCAGCGGGTCGGCGGCGACCGCGAAGGCGTCCCGCAGGTTGTCCGGGCCCTCGGGCGAGCGCGAGTCGTACGGCTCCTGCGCGCCGGTCAGCACCACCGGGCGGGGGTCGTCCAGGAGCAGTGAGGCGAGGAAGACGGTCTCCTCCATGGTGTCCGTGCCGTGGGTGACGACCACGCCGTCCGGCCGCGCGCCGTCCGTGCCGGGGACGGGAGCCGCCAGGCAGGTACGGATCTCCTCGACCACCAGGCGCATCTTCTCCAGGTCCCAGGCGAACGACCCGCCCAGCTCCAGCTCGCGCACCGGGACGGCCGGATCGCCGCCGCCCAGCCCCGCCTGGCGCAGCAGGTCCCGGCCGGAAGCGGTCGGGACGCGGCCGTCGGCGCCCCCGGCGGAGGCGATGGTCCCGCCCGTGGCGAGCAGCGCGACGGTGGGCATGGGCGGTCCTTCCGTGCCGTGCCCTCCAGGGCCGGGCGGGGGTGCGAGGGTGTGCCGCACTTCTGGAAGGCGTGCCTCTTCGCGCGCCCGCTTCCAGGATCGGGGCACATCGCGCGGGGCGCGAGCGGGGGCGCGGCTTGGGGGGGCCTGCGGCCGGGCTGGTCCACCGGGGTCGGGTGCCCCGCCGGTCCCGGGCGGGTGGGTGGCCTCAAACGCCGGCCGGGCTGGAGTTGGCTGGGGTGCGTCTGACCGTGCCGGTCACAGGTGGCCTCAAACGCCGCCCGGGCTGGGTTCGGCTGGGGCGCAAGAGCGGCGCCCAGCCACAGGACCCGAACCCCGCCGGAGGCTACCCCCGCCCCGCGACCTCCCGGTCCACCTGTGCCGGGGAGAGGGCGTGTTCGATGGCGAGGATGCCCGCGCCGAGGGCGGCGGCGCTCTCCTGGGTGCGGCTCGGCTCGATGCGCAGGACGCGGGTGGCGAGCGGGTGCGAGCGGCGGTAGACCACCTCGCGGAGACCGGCGAGGAGCGGATCGTGGGCCGCGGCCAGGGCACCGCCGACGACCACGGTGTCCGGGTTGAAGAAGTTGACCAGCCCGGCGAGGACGTCGCCGACGGCCCGCCCCGCCTCCCGGACCAGGCGCACCGCCTCCCGGTCGCCGGACTGCGCCAGCCGGACCACGTCGCTGCCGGAGCGGGCGTCCCGGCCCAGCCGGGTCAGTTCGGCGGCGAGGGCGGAGCCCCCGGCGACCGCTTCCAGGCAGCCGGTGTTGCCGCAGCGGCAGGGCTCGTCGCGTTCGGTGACCCGGATGTGGCCGATGTCCCCGGCGGAGCCCTGCGCGCCCCGGTGGAGGCGGCCGTCGGCGATGATGCCGCAGCCGATGCCGGTGCCGACCTTGATGTGCAGCAGGAAGCGGCAGTCGGGAAAGGCCCGGCGCTGCTCGGCCAGGGCCATCACGTTCACGTCGTTGTCGACGAGGGCGCGGACGCCCAGGCGCGCGGCGAAGAAGTCGGGGATCGGGTAGTGGTGCCAGCCCGGCATGATCGGCGGATCGACCGGACGGCCGGTGGAGAACTCCACCGGACCGGGCACGCCGACGCCGATGGAGCACAGGGTGCGCGGCGGGCGCCCCGCCTCCTCGGTGAGGGCGCGCAGCGTCCGCTCGACGTGGCGCAGGACCGGCTCGGGCCCGTCCGCGATCGACAGCGGGTCCTCCCTGACGGCGAGGACGGCGCCGCCGATGTCCATCAGCACCACCCGGCAGTGCGAGGCGCCGAGGTCCACCCCGGCGACGGTGTGCCCGCCGGTGCGCAGCGCGAGGCGCCTCGGTGGCCGCCCGCCGGTCGAGCCGCCCTCGGCCGCCTCGTCCACGAAGCCGTGCGCGATCAGCGCGTCGACCCGCGAGGAGACCGTGGAGCGGGCCAGTCCGGTGAGCCGGGCGATGTCGGCGCGGGTCTGCGCGGCGCCGGAACTGATCAGTGCGAGCACCTCGCCCGGCGAGTGGAAGGAGGTTGCCGGGGGCCGCTCGGGCGAGGAAGGCATGCCGTCACCCTAAGGAGGAGTTCCGCTGCTCACAAGGCGCGCATTGTTCGGCAGTTGGCCGAAGTTGCGCTCAACTCCCGTAAAAACAAAGTTACTTGGTCCCTTGACAGGTCAAAGGTCCGGGCGGACTCTGCTCGGCAGACCGCTGACCGAGGAGCCAGTCGCGATGCTGACGATGCAAGGCGTGTCCAAGAGCTTTCTGGGAGTGCGCGTCCTCCACGACGTCGACCTCGACCTCCGGGCGGGAGAGGTGCACGCCCTGGTGGGTGAGAACGGCGCGGGCAAGTCGACGCTGATGAAGGTCCTCGCCGGTGAGCACGTACCGGACGGCGGGACCCTCACCCTCGACGGCACCACCCGCTCATTCAGCCACCCGGCCGAGGCGCAGGCGGCCGGAATCGGCGTCATCCACCAGGAGTTCGCGCTGCTGGAGCACCGGACCGTCGCCGAGAACGTCTTCCTCGGCCGGGAACCCGGCCGCTTCGGCCTGGTCGACCGGCGCACCATGGAGCGGCGCACCGCCGGACTCCTCGCCGAGATCGACGAGACCGGCATCACCCCGCGCACCCCCGTCCACACCCTCTCCGTCGCCCGCCGCCAGACCGTCGAGATCGTCAAGGCGCTCGCCTCCGACGTACGGGTGCTGGTCATGGACGAGCCGACCGCGCCGCTCGCCGAGCACGAGGTGGCCCGCCTTGCGGTCCTGGTGCGCCGGCTCGCCGCGCGCGGCCTCGGCATCCTCTACATCTCGCACCGGCTGCGCGAGGTCTTCGACCTGTCGCAGCGCATCACCGTCCTCAAGGACGGGCGCCGCGTCACCACCCTCACCACCGCCGAGACCGACTCCGCCGCCGTCGTCCGCGCCATGGTCGGCCGCGACCTCGACGCCTACTACCCGCCGCGCGCCCGCCCCGAGGAGATCGGCGACCCCGTCCTGACCGTCGAGGACGGCGCCAACGACCGCCTGACGGGCATCGGCCTGACGGTGCGCGCCGGGGAGGTCGTCGGCGTCGCCGGGCTCCAGGGCTCCGGCCGTACCTCCCTGGTCCGCGCCCTGTTCGGCGCCGCCCCGTTCACCCGGGGGACCATGACCGTGGCGGGCCGCCCCCTGCGCCCGTCCCGCCCCCGCGAGGCGATCCGGGCGGGCGTCGCCCTGGTCACCGAGGACCGCAAGGGCGAGGGGCTGGCGCTGCGCCAGTCGGTGCGGGACAACGCCCTGCTCGTCACCCGGGCCGTACCGGACCGCGCGCGCCCGCCGTCGGCCCGCGGGGCCGCCGCCCTGCTGGAACGGGTCCGGCTGCGCGCCACGGGCGACGACCAGGAGGTCCAGTACCTCTCCGGCGGCAACCAGCAGAAGGTCGTCATCGCCAAATGGCTCGCCGCCCGCCCGCGCGTACTGCTCTTCGACGAACCCACCCGGGGCGTCGACGTCGGCGCCAAGGCCGCCATCCACACGCTGGTCAGGGAGTTGGCCGCGGAAGGTCTCGCCGTGCTGATCGTCTCCTCCGAACTCCCCGAACTCCTCGGCATGAGCGACCGCGTCCTGGTCATGGCCGACGGCCGCCTCGCCGGGGAACTCCCCGCCGGAGCCACCGAGGAGGCCGTCATGAGCGTCGCCACCGGCGGCAGCCGGGTGCCCGGCCGCCCGCAGGGCGAGCCGGGCCGGGGACAGGGGGACGCCGCATGACCGGCGACCTGCTCACCGCCCCCGGCGAGGCGCCCGCCGGCCGCCCCGCCCGCACCGGCCGCCGCCTGCGGCTGACCGACCCGGTGACCGGGGTGTGGCTGGCCGCGCTCGCCGTCACCCTGCTCGGCTGGGCGGTGGTCGCGGCCCAGGGCGGGCAGTTCCTCACCACCACCAACGTCGTCGCCGTCCTCCAGAACTGCGTCGCCCTCGGCCTGGTCGCCGTCGGCCAGTCGATGGTGATCCTCACCGGTTCGCTCGACCTGTCGGTGGCGTACCTGATCAGCCTGGGCACCCTGGTCGCCGCCCAGACCATGCAGTCCGGCGGCGTGCTCCTCGCCGTGCTCGCCGTGCTCGCCCTGTCGGCGGCGGTCGGCCTCGCCAACGGCCTGATCGTCGCCGGGCTCAAGGTCAACGCCTTCATCGCCACCCTCGGCACCGCCTTCATCCTCCGCGGCTGGATCGAGGACCGGTACACGGGCCCGGCCGGAGAAGTCACCCCGGCCTTCCAGCGGCTGGGCTACGACCGGATCGGCCCCGTCCCCGTCTCCGTCCTGCTACTGCTCGCCGTCGCGGCGGCCGCCTGGTTCCTCACCCGCCGCACCCGGCTCGGCCACCACATGTACGCCACCGGCGGCGACGAGCACGCCGCCCGGCTCTCCGGGGTGCGCACCCGCCGCACCGTGGTCGCCGCCCACGTTCTGTGCTCGCTCTGCGTGGGAGCCGCCGCCCTCTTCCTCGCCGCCCGGCTCGGTGCGGGCGCGCCCTGGGCCGGCACCGAGGCCCGCTACGACCTGGAGTCGATCGCCGCCGTCGTCCTCGGCGGCACCGCGCTGGCCGGCGGGCGCGGGGGAGTGGCGGGCACCCTCGGCGGGGTCCTCGTCCTCGCCGTCCTGGACAGCGTCTTCAACCAGCTCGCCGTCGACCCGTTCTTCAAGAACGTGGTGCGCGGCGTCGTCATCATCGCCGCGGTCGCCCTCTACGCCCGCCGCCGCACCCCCCGCCGGAGGACCGTATGAGCACCACCGCCACGGCCCGGCCCACCGTCGGCGCGGGCCGCCGCGTCCTGACCGCCTTCGGCACCGCCACCCCGGTCTACGTGCTGCTCGCGGCGGTGCTGATCGCCCTCGCCCTCACCGACCCCGGCTTCTACGAGACCGACCGCTTCCTCGCCTTCGTCAAGCGGGCAGCGCCCCTGGTCATCCTCGCCGCGGGCCAGTACCTGGTCATCGTCTGCGGCGAGTTCGACCTCTCCGTCGGCGCCGTCGTCACCGCGGGCGTGGTCGTCGCCGCCGAGCTGTACGCCGCCTTCCCCGCCCTGCACTGGCTGCTCGCCACCCTCGTCCTGCTGGCCGCGGGCGGCGTCGCGGGACTGGTCAGCGGGCTGGTGACGACCAGGCTCCGCGTCCCTTCCTTCATCACCACGCTCGGCATGATGCTCATCCTGGAGGGCGCCGTCTTCTTCTGGACCGGCGGATCCCCGCAGGGCGCCCTGCCCACCGCCTTCCGCGAGCTGGGCCGGGGCACCGCGCTCGGCTGGCTGCCGTGGGCGGTGCCGGTCTGCCTCGCCGTCGGTCTCGGCGCGTACCTGCTCATGCGGGCCGACTTCGGCCGGACCCTGCTGGCCACCGGCGACTCCGAGCGCGCCGCCCACCTCTCCGGGGTGCGCGTCACCCGCGTCCGCGTCACCGCCTTCGTCCTCTCCGGGGTGGCCGCCGGTCTCGCCGCCGTCCTGGTCGGCGGCTTCTCCGGGGTCTCCGCCCAGGCGGGCCGGGGCTACGAGTTCGAGGCCATCACCGCCGTCGTCCTCGGCGGGGTGCTGCTCGGCGGCGGGCGCGGCTCCGTGGTCGGCGCCATGGCCGGGGCCTTCTCCCTCCAGGCCCTCTTCACCCTGCTCAACCTCCAAGGCGTCTCCGGCGCCCTCGAATCCACCGTCCAGGGCGTCATCGTCATCGCCGCCGTCGGACTCGGCGCCGCCGACTTCTCCCGCCTGCGCCGTCGCCGCACCCGATCCCCGGAAGGGAAACACCGATGAGACCGCGCTCCACCACCCTGACCTCGCTGGCCGCGCTGCTCGGCGCGGCGCTCCTCGCGGGCTGCACCAGCGACGCCCCGGCCGACGGCCCGGCCGCCCCCTCCGCGAGCGGCTCCGCCTCCGCCCAGGACGGTTCGGGCGACTCCGACTTCTTCGACCAGGCCGAGTACGACCGCCAGCTGGAGCTGGCGAAGGAGACCCCCCAGGGCCCGAAGGACAAGCCCTGGGAGCAGATGCTCCGCCCCGAACTCGTCTCCACCGCCGCGTACGAGAAGAAGGGCGGCGGCGACGTCCACCTCTGCTTCTCCAACGCGGGTGTCTTCAACCCGTGGCGGCAGGTCGGGCTGAAGAACATGCGGGCCGAGGTGGAACTGCACAAGGAGATCGGCGACTTCACCGTCCTGGACGCCCAGGGCAAGGACGACAAGCAGATCTCCGACATCCAGGAGCTCACCGGCAAGGGCTGCGACGCGCTCATCGTCTCGCCCAACACCACCGCCACCCTCACCCCGGCCGTCGAACGGGCCTGCGAGAAGCTCCCCGTCATCGTCTTCGACCGGGGTGTGGAGACCGACTGCGCCGTCACCTTCATCAGCCCCGTCGGCGGCTACGGCTACGGCGCGGCCGCCGCCGACTTCCTGGTGGAGAAGACCGAGCCGGGCGACAAGATCCTCGCCCTGCGCATCTCGCCCGGCGTCGACGCGCTGGAGACCCGCTGGTCGGCGGCGAAGCGGGCCTTCGACAAGGCCGGGGTGGAGGTGGTCGACGCCAAGTTCACCGACGGCGACCCGGCCCGTACCAAGTCGATCGTGGCCGACGCGCTGACCCGGCACGGCTCGATCGACGGCGTCTGGATGGACTCCGGGGCCACCGCGGTCGCCGCCGTCGAGGCGTTCGAGGACGCGGGGCAGGAGGTGCCGCCGGTCACCGGCGAGGACCAGCAGGACTTCCTCCAGGCGTGGAAGGAGAAGGAGCTCACCGCCATCGCCCCCGCCTACCCGACCTTCCAGTGGCGCACCCCGGTCATCGCCGCCCTGAAGATCCTCGGCGGCGAACAGGTCCCCGAGGAGTGGACCCTGCCGCAGCCCGTCATCACCGAGAAGGAGCTCGACACCTACCTGAAGCCGGGCATGCCGCCGCTGCACTACGCCATGTGCGGCTGCGAGGAACTGCCGGGCTTCCCGGAGAAGTGGGGAGGCAAGGGATGACGGCCGCGCTGCCGCTCGGCGCCAACCCCTGGATCTGGTACTCGCCGGTGACAGGCCGGGAGCTGACGGCGCTGCTGCCGCGCCTGGCCGGATGGGGCTTCGACTGTGTCGAACTCCCGCTGGAGAACCCAGGCGACTGGGAGCCCGCCAAGGCGGCCGCGCTCCTCGGCGAGACCGGCCTCACACCCGCCGCCGTGATCGCGGTCATGCCACCCGGCCGCGAACTGGTCCGCGCCGGAGCCCGTACGGTGCAGGAGACCCAGGACTACCTGCGGACCTGCGTCGACGCCGCCCACGCGCTGGGCGCGCCCGCCGTCGCCGGGCCCGTCTACAGCTCCGTCGGCCGCACCGGGCGGCTCGACGACGCGGCCCGCGCGGACGCCTGCCGCCAGTGGCGGGAGAACCTGCTGCCCGTCCTCGAACACGCCAGGGACGCGGGCGTGAGGATCGCCGTGGAACCCCTCAACCGGTACGAGACCAGCCTCTTCAACACCGTCGCCCAGACCCTCGACGGCCTCGGCGACCTGCCCCCGGAGCTGATCGGCCTCGCCCTCGACACCTACCACCAGAACATCGAGGAGCGCTCCCTGCCCGGCGCGGCCCGGCAGGCGCGCGGCCGTATCGCCCACGTGCAGGTGTGCGCGGCCGACCGGGGCGCACCCGGCGCCGACGCGCTCGACTGGACGGGCTTCCTCGCCGAACTGGTGGCGGGCGGCTGGACGGGCCCGCTCTGCATCGAGTCGTTCACCGCCCACAACGCCTCCATCGCCGTCGCCGCCTCCGTCTGGCGGCCGCTGGCCGAGAGCCAGGACGCCCTCGCCGTCGACGGCCTCGCCTTCCTGCGCGGCGCGCTCATTACCCTCCCCTGACCTCCCCCCACGGCGCCGCCCGGGCTCCCGCCCCCACGACGGGAGCCCGGGCAGCGGGCCGGAGCACCCCCACCCAGCCCCCGCCGGCAGCGCACCGGAACCGACGGGACCCCCACCGCACGAGCCGCAGAGAGGACCGCACATGCGCCGTCACGCACGCGCCTTACGGAGATCGGCCGTCGCCCTCGGCAGCGCCCTGCTCCTGGCGCTGACCGCCCTGCCCGCCACCGCAGCCCCCGCCGCGGCCGACGAGGAGGAGGCCGACTTCCGCGTCCTGCTCTTCACCGGCGCCGTCGGCTACGTCCACGACTCCATCCCCGCGGGCATCCAGATGTTCGAGGAGGAGGCCGCCGAGAACGGCTTCGAGGTCGTCCAGAGCGACGACCCGGTCGTCTTCGACGCCGAGAACCTCGCCGGGTTCGACGCCGTGGCGATGCTCCAGAACTCCGGCATGGTCTGGGAGACCGAGGAGCAGCGCGAGGCGATGCGCGGCTACGTCCAGGGCGGCGGCGGCATCGTCGCCGTCCACAACACCCTCGACATGGGCGTCGAGGAGGAGTTCCCCTGGTGGGACGAGCTGATCAACGGCGGCGCCCACATGCCCGCCCACTCGCCCGGCGTCCTTGAGGGCACCGCCAAGGTCGCCGACCGCGTCCACCCCTCCACCCAGCACCTGCCCGACCGCTGGGAGCGCGCCGAGGAGTGGTACAACTTCGACGCCAACCCGCGCGGTGACGTGCACGTCCTGGTCACCGCCGACGAGACCACCTACGACCCGGGCGGCTCCGCGATGGGCGCCGACCACCCGATCTCCTGGTGCCGCACCTCCGAGGGCGGCAAGGTCTGGGCCACCGCCATGGGCCACGACGCCGCCTCGTACGAGGAGGAGGCCTTCCGCGAGCACGTCGTCGGCGGCCTGAAGTGGGCTGCCGGGAACGCGCCGGGCGACTGCGGCGGCACCGTCTGGGACGGCTACGAGAAGGTCACCCTCGACGACAACACCGCCGACCCGATGGAACTCGACGTCGCCGCCGACGGCCGGGTCTTCTACGTCCAGCGCAGCGGCGAGCTGAACATCTTCGACCCCGCCTCGCACACCACCCGCACCGCCGGGAAGCTCGACGTCTACACCGGCGGCGAGGACGGCCTGGTCGGCATGGAGCTCGACCCGGACTTCGCCGAGAACAACTGGGTCTACCTCTACTACGCCCCGGCCGGGGCCGAGGAGGACGTCAACCGGCTCTCCCGCTTCACCGTCGAGAACGGCACCCTCGACAAGGAGAGCGAGAAGAAACTCCTGGACGTCCCCGCCTACCGGGACCGCACCTTCCCCGAGCCCGGACACACCGGCGGCGCCGTCGAGTTCGGCCCCGACCGCACCCTGTACCTCGGCGTCGGCGACGACGTGCCGCCCAACCTCGACCCCGACTGGCAGGGGTACGCCCCGCTCGACTGGCGCGAGGGCAAGGAGCGGCTCGACGCCGCCCGCACCGCGGGCAACACCGACGACCTGCGCGGCAAGATCCTGCGCATCACCCCCACCGACGAGGGCGGCTACACCGTCCCCGACGGCAACCTCTTCGCCGAGGGCACCGAGGGGACCCGCCCCGAGATCTACGCGATGGGCTTCCGCAACCCGTTCCGCTTCACCGTCGACCAGAAGACCGGCGACGTGCACGCCTCCGACTACGGCCCGGACCGCGGCCTGCCCACCACCGACCGGGGGCCCGAGGGCCTGGTCGAGTACAACGTCATCAAGGAGGCCGGGAACTACGGCTGGCCCTTCTGCCACGGCGACAACCAGCCCTACGCCCCCTACGACCCGGACACCGGCGAGGTCGGGGAGAAGTTCGACTGCGACCAGCCCGTCAACGACTCGCCCAACAACACCGGCCTGAAGGAACTCCCGCCCGTCCAGCTCCCCGAAGTCTGGTACGGCTACGGCGAGTCCGAGACCTTCCCCGAGGTCGGCAGCGGCGGCTCCGCCCCCATGAGCGGCCCCGTCTACCACTACGACGCCGACAACCCCTCGCCCACCAAGTTCCCCGCCTACTACGACGGCGCGGCCTTCTTCTACGAGTGGTCCCGCGACTACGTCAAGGAGATCCGCTTCGACGACGAGGGCTCCCTGCTGAAGATCAACGACTTCCTCTCCACGAGCAAGTTCAGCAAGCCCATGGACATGACCTTCGGCCCCGACGGCTCTCTCTACCTCCTCGAATGGGGCTCGGAGTTCGGCGGCGGCAACAACGACTCCGGCCTCTACCGGATCGACTACGCCCAGGGCCAGCGCAACCCCGTCGCCAAGGCGGCCGCCTCCGCCACCGACGGCCCGGTCCCCCTGGAGGTCGACTTCTCCAGCGAGGGCAGCGAGGACCCGGACGGAGACAGCCTGGAGTACGCCTGGGACTTCGACGGTGACGGCACCTGGGACTCCACCGACGCCGACGCCACCCACACCTACACCGAGAGGGGTGACTTCACCGCCCAGCTGAAGGTCACCGACTCCAGCGGCAAGTCCGGCTACGCCAACATCCCCGTCACCGCGGGCAACACCGCCCCGAAGGTCACCGTCGAGACCCCCCTCGACGGCACCCTCATCGAGTTCGGCGACAAGATCCCGTACAGGATCACCGTCACCGACCCCGAGGACGGCGAGGTCGACTGCTCCGAGGTCGTCCTCAACCCGGCCCTCGGCCACGACGACCACGAACACCCCACCACCGACCTGCGCGGCTGCGAGGGCACCGTCGACACCGGTGACCTCGGCGGCCATCCGGAGGGCGCCGACCTCACCTACGTCCTCAACGCCCGCTACACCGACCACGGCGCCGAGGGCACCAGCGAGCTCACCGGCTACGGCCGGTCCGTCCTCCAGCCCCGCCACAAGCAGGCCGAGTACCACGACGACCAGTCCGGTACCCGGATCGTCAGCCAGGAAGGGGCCGAGAACGGCAAGCGGATCGGGGACATCTCCGACGGCGACTGGATCGCCTTCGACCCGATGAGCGTCGAGACCGGCGTCGCCGGCGTCACCTACCGCCTCTCCTCACCCGAGGGCGGCGGCGCCGTCGAACTGCGCGCGGACGCCCCTGACGGCGAGCTGCTGGCCACCACCCCCGTCCCGGCCACCGGCGACTGGGACGCGTACGAGGAGACCGAGGCGGTGGACGTCGAGGCGGTGGAGGGCACCCACAAGCTCTACCTCGTCTTCACCACCCCGGACGAGAACGCCTTCGACCTCGACGCGGTCACCTTCCACAGCCCCTGACCGGCCCGATTCCGGCCAGGAGCCCGGCAGATGGGTGGGCCGTCCGTCCCCCCAGGAACGGGCGGCCCACCCCATATCAGGGACGGCCGGCGCCGTCGTCCAGCGGCCGTCCCGCCGCCGTAGCGGTCCGCGGCGGTACGGCCGTCGCCGTCATCCGCTGCTCGCGCGGCCGCAGCGCGGGGGCAGCGCGGGGGCGAGGACGGCGGCGGCCGCCAGCAGCACCAGCACCACGCCCATCCCGCCGGTGCTCACCCCCAGCGCCTCCCGGACCGCCGGGGTCCGCGCCACCCAGGAGGCCATGCCGACCCCGGCGACCAGCACGAAGACGAAGAGCGCCGCACGCCGGCGGCGGGTGGGGAAGTCCAGCGCGGAAGAATCCTCGGCGGACACAGGGCAGCGGAATGTACGTTCGTACGCCCCGGGGTGTATGACCGTACGCCCGGCGGGGTCATCCCGCGCCCCCGCCCGGCGCTACGGTGAACCCCCGGGCGGCAGGACCGCCCGCACGACCAGGAGGATCAGGTGGCGACCGGACAGACCGACCCCGACCGGCGGGAGCGCATCCTCGCCGCCGTGCTGGACCTCATCGCCGAGGACGGTGTGGCCGGTGTCTCGCACCGCAAGGCGGCGGCCCGCGCCGGGGTTCCCCTGGGGTCGATGACCTACCACTTCGCCTCGATGGACGAACTGCTCCGCGAGGCGTTCACCCGCTTCTCCTCGACCATCGTGGCGGTCTTCGAGGACCGCCTCGGCGCCGCCACCACCGCGGACGAGGCCCGCGCCGCCGTGGTCGGCCTGGTTCATCACCTCTCCAGCGGCAACCAGCGCGACCTGATTCTCACCCAGGAGCTCTACACCCTCGCCGCCCGCCGCCCCGCCTACCGCGAACTGACCCGCGCCTGGATGGCCCGCAGCCGCGACATCCTCGAACGCCACTTCGACCCCGCCACGGCCCGCCAGCTCGACGCCCTCATCGAGGGCCTCTCCCTCCACCGCGCCCTGGACACGGAGCCGCACGAGCGCGCGGTGACGGTGGAGGCGGTGGAGCGGATCACGGCAGGGGGTCAGGCGTCGCCGCGCTCGTAGCGGCTGGGGAAGGGGAAGTAGGTCTCCAGGAAGGTGTTGATCTTCCGGTTGACGGCGTCCTGCTCCTCGACGGGGGTGTTGACGTCGTTGAGGCAGAAGAAGTCGAACCGGCGGTTGGCGACCAGCTCTTCCAGCCGCTCGTCGGCGTCCGGGCGAGCGACGTCGACGTAGCGGGTCTTGTACGTGGCGGGTACGGCGCGGCCGGTGAGGAAGGCCTGGTGGTGGTGGAAGGAGGCGCCCATCGCGATGTCGGTCGGGGCCCGGAACCGCGAGCGGGCGGTGCGGTCGACGTCCTCCGCGAACCGCTCCTCGATGTCCCGCATGACCGAGCGGATCTGCGGGTGCGGGGTGTGGGCGAACTTGTTCACCGTCATCCGCCCGTGCTCCTGCCGCAGCAGACGCCGGACGTTCTTGCCCGCCGAGTTCGGCGCGGGCTCCTCGGGGTGCGGGAGGCCGAGGCCGAGCTGCGAGGGGGAGAAGGGGAGCTTGGCGATGCCGTTGCCGTGGAAGAAGTGGCCGGGGGTGACCGGTCGGCCGAGGAAGATGTCGTCGTTGAAGTACAGGTAGTGCTCGGAAAGACCGGCTATGCGGTGCAGTTGGGTGCCGATGGCGTGGGAGTTGAAGACCGGCAGGGCATCCGGCGTGCGGAAGATGTCCTTGTGGTCGACGACCTGGACGCCGGGCGCCGAGGTGTCGAGCCAGGACGGGGTCTGGCCGTCGGTGACGATGTAGATGTTCCGCAGGAAGGGCGCGTACATCTGCAGGGAACGCAGGGAGTACCTGAGTTCGTCATGGCTGGTGTAGCGGGAGGCTCCGGCCTCCCGGGAGGTGGTCCCGGGCGCGCCGCCCGTCCGGTGCGCCTCGCGCTTGGCGGCCAGGACGGGGTCGTCGCCGTCCACCCAGGTGTAGACGACGTCGAGGGGGAAGTCGACCGTGTCGATCACCGGCTCGTTGAACCCGGCGAAGGTCGGGTGGCCGGCCCCGCCGGCGGTGCGGGTGGCCGGCGTCTGGTCATCGGCGGGCACCACGTCGGAGACCGCGTTGGGCCGGGGGCCGACCAGCGCACCGGTCAGCAGGGCGGGTGGTGCCTGGTACCGGAGGCCGCTCAGGATCTCTGCGGCGCGCTCGCTCCCCTGCCCCGCCTCTTCCAGGAGCTGCTGTCCCTCCCGCCAGAACTCCACGTCGCAGCCCCTGACCAGCCCGGCGAGTATCTGCCCCGAGGGGCCGAGGAGGATCTCGCCGAACCGGATGACCGTCCGGCGCTTCAGTTCCGTGGGCAGCGCGCCCTCGGCGTAGAGCGCGGCCTCCTCCGGCCAGGGGTTCAGGCCCGGCTCCGCCGCGTAGAGGCCGGTGGTCGCGTACAGCTCCCGCACGGCGCTGAGCAGGGCCTTGCGGTCCGAGAGCCGCACGCCGACCACGTACCGCTGGACCGAGCGGCCGGGCACCATGAAGTAGTCGACGCCCGCGTGCTTCAGCGCCTCCGTGATCAGCGTGAGGTTGCGTCCGGCCGCCTCGGCCTCTTCCAGGCTGCGCACGCGGCGTCCCACCCAGGCGCGTCCGCCGACCTCGACCTCGGTCAGATCAGGGTCCGCCGCCAGCAGGGCCTTGCGCCGTTCCGCCGCCTTCTGGGCCGTCTGCTCGGCCGGGGGGACGCTCCGCCGCGCCTCGCGGCGCAGGCGGGAGAGGAGCGGCTTGGACGTCGACATGCGTATCCGATCTGGTCTGTCAAAGGGGAAGGACGGTACTGGCCCGCCGGGTGGCCGCTCGCCTGGCGGTCTCTCCTTCGTCCGCGTGAGGGCAGGTGCGCAGCCGGAGCCGACCGCTGGACGCGCGGACGCGCCCGTGCGGCACGGGACCGTTCCCTCGGCCGGTGCCCTCGGGGCACGTTCTCCGTACCTGTTCAGACTGCCGTTCGACGGTGAGGGCCGCTACGCCGCCCCGGCAAGCGTGAGACGGCCGTGTCGCGTTTGCTGCCGAAATGCGTCCTCGTCTCGTACAACCTTTCGTGGGTTCGCTGGTCGACTCCGACGGGCCCAGCGCCCACCGGGCCCGGTAGCGCGCCCCCGGCCGCCGCGGGAGGAGGGCCTGGAGGATGGCGTCCGCGTGGTGGGTGGTCGCCCGGGTCGCTGTTCACCGGTTGTCCATGCTCGGTCAATTGTGGGCCTTTAACGTTCCGCCCGAGCGGGACCCTCCGGTCAGCGGGCCGGGGGGCGGACAACACCCCCACGGAGTGGCAGTGGAACGTCGAACCTTCCTGCGCACCACGGTCGTCGGCGGCTCGGCCGTCGCCCTCGGCGGCACCTTGTGGGCGGGCGCGGCCCACGCGGCACCCGCCCAGCCCGGCGCCGGTCCGTACGGGCCGATCGGATCGGCGGACGCTCAGGGCGTCCGCCTTCCGGCCGGGTTCAGCAGCCGGGTCGTCGCCCGCTCGGGCCGGCGGGTCGCCGGTACTTCGTACACCTGGCACCCGGCGCCGGACGGTGGCGCCTGTTACGCCGACGGCAGTGGCTGGATCTATGTGTCCAACTCGGAGGTGAGCCCGAACGGCGGCGCCGGGGCGATCCGGTTCTCCGCGGCCGGTGCCGTCACCGGCGCCTACGCCGTCCTCTCCGGCACCCGCACCAACTGCGCGGGCGGCAGCACCCCGTGGCAGACCTGGCTCTCTTGTGAGGAGGTCGACCGGGGGTACGTCTACGAGACCGACCCGTGGGGCGTGAAGGCGGCGGTGCGGCGGGACGCCATGGGCCGTTTCAAGCACGAGGCCGCCGCGGCCGACCCGGTCCGCAAGGTGGTGTACCTGACGGAGGACGTCACCGACGGCTGCTTCTACCGCTTCGTTCCGGCCACCTGGGGCGACCTCTCCGCCGGTCGGCTGGAGGTGCTCCGGATGGGGTCGGGTACCAGCGGTCCGGTCACCTGGGCCCCCGTCCCCGACCCGTCCGGCGCCTCCACCGCCACCCGCGACCAGGTCTCCGGCGCCAAGCGGTTCAACGGCGGCGAGGGCTGCCACTACGCCGACGGCACCTGCTGGTTCACCACCAAGGGCGACAACCGGGTCTGGCGGTACGACGCCGCGGCCCAGCGCCTCGACCTCACCTACGACGACTCGCTGGTCCCCGGTGGGGCCGCGCCCCTGACCGGCGTCGACAACGTCACCGGCAGCCCCTACGGCGACCTGTACGTCGCCGAGGACGGCGGGTCGATGGACATCTGCGTCATCACGCCGGACGACGTGGTCACCCCGTTCCTGCGGATCGAGGGCCAGTCCGCCTCCGAGATCACCGGACCCGCCTTCTCGCCCGACGGCACCCGCCTCTACTTCTCCAGCCAGCGGGGGACCAGCGGCAGCTCCTCCGGCGGTATCACCTACGAGGTCACCGGCCCGTTCCGCCGCTGACCCCGTCCGCCTCCGCATCACCCGAGGGCCGTCCGGCCCGCCGCCGCCCGGGGCGCCGGACGGCCCTTCGGCGTGCGCGAACCGCCCGCAGGTCGGGGGCGGGCAGGGCGGCGCCGTGATCCGGGCCGTGTTCCTGGCTCTCCCCGCCGGGGGCTCCGGGCGCGCTCGGGGCGTGCTCGTCGTGCTCGGTGGGTGCCGGGCGGGCCGGCTCGGGGCCGACCTGCGCGCCCACGCCGTACGCCGCGCCGAAGGCGACGAGGAGACCGGCCGCGTACAGCCCGATCCGTACTCCTGTGCTCATGGCCGCTCCCTCGTCCGGGGGCGCTTCCGCGCCCGGTGATCTCCCTTTCAACTTACCCCGGGGGGGTACCAAGTCAAGCGGCCGGAGTGGCTTGCGTTGCATACGGGCGGGGGGTATACCTGACAATGACGGGTACCCCCTGGTGGTATTCGAGGGGTGGGGGCCCGCCCCGGAGGCCGTCACCGCACGTCCCTGGAGGCGGCACCTGTGAGGCCCGCAGGACCCGTGAGCGACGGAGGAGCAGTGGTCATGAGTGGCCGGACGACGGCAGCGGACACAGCGCAGGTCGAACTCGCCATCGGCGGGATGACTTGCGCCTCCTGCGCCGCGCGCATCGAGAAGAAGCTCAACCGCATGGACGGTGTCGAGGCCACCGTCAACTACGCCACCGAGAAGGCCAAGGTCTCCTACGCCGACCCCGTCGAGGTCGGCGACCTCATCGCCACCGTCGAGGCCACCGGCTACACCGCTCGCGAACCCGAGCCGCCCCGGTCAGGCCCCGGCGGCGCGGAGACGGGCGACGGCGCCGACGCGCGGGCCGAGGAGGAGCTGCGCCCCCTGCGCCAGCGGCTGACCACCGCCGTCGTCCTCGCCGTCCCCGTCATCGCCATGGCGATGATCCCCGCCCTCCAGTTCACCTACTGGCAGTGGCTCTCCCTCACCCTGGCCGCGCCCGTCGTGGTCTACGCCGCCTGGCCGTTCCACCGGGCCGCCTGGACCAACGCCCGGCACGGCGCCGCCACCATGGACACCCTGATCTCGGTCGGCACCTCGGCCGCCTTCCTCTGGTCCGTCTGGGCCCTGTTCCTCGGCACCGCGGGAACACCGGGGATGACCCACCCCTTCGAGTTCACCGTGGCCCGTACCGACGGCGCCGGGAACATCTACCTGGAGGCCGCCGCGGGAGTCACCGCCTTCCTCCTCGCCGGGCGCTACTTCGAGGCCCGCTCCAAACGCCGCGCCTCGGCGGCGCTGCGCTCCCTGATGGAGCTGGGCGCCAAGGAGGTCACCGTCCTGCGCGGCGGCCGCGAGGAGCGGGTGCCGGCGGGCGAGCTGCGTACCGGTGACCACTTCGTGGTCCGCCCTGGCGAGAAGGTCGCCACCGACGGCACCGTGGTCGAGGGCTCCTCCGCCATCGACGCCTCCCTGCTCACCGGTGAGTCCGTCCCCGTCGAGGTGGGCGTCGGCGACGCCGTCACCGGTGCCACCCTCAACGCCGGAGGCCGCCTCGTCGTCGCCGCCACCCGGGTCGGCGCCGACACCCAGCTCGCCCGGATGGCCAAGCTGGTCGAGGAGGCGCAGAACGGCAAGGCCGCCGCCCAGCGGCTCGCCGACCGCATCTCCGCCGTCTTCGTCCCCGTCGTCATCGCCCTCGCCGTCGCCACCTTCGGCTTCTGGCTCGGCTCCGGCTCCGGACTGACCGTCGCCTTCACCGCGTCCGTCGCCGTACTGATCATCGCCTGCCCCTGCGCGCTGGGTCTCGCCACGCCGACCGCCCTCATGGTCGGTACCGGGCGCGGCGCCCAGCTCGGCATCCTCATCAAGGGCCCCGAGGTGCTGGAGAGCACCCGCAAGGTCGACACGGTCGTCCTCGACAAGACCGGCACCGTCACCACCGGCCGCATGACCCTGCTCGGCGTGCACACCGCCGGCACCATCTCCGAGGACGAGGTGCTGCGGCTGGCCGGCGCCCTGGAGCACGCCTCCGAACACCCCATCGCCCAGGCCGTCGCCCGCGCCGCCGCCGACCGCACCGGACCGCTCCCCGCCTCCGAGGGCTTCGCCGGGGTCGCCGGGCTCGGTGTCCAGGGCGTGGTCGAGGGGCACGCCGTCCTCGTCGGCCGCCCCCGCCTCCTCACCGAGTGGGCGATCGAGCTCCCCGCCGGCCTGGAGCGCGCCCACGCCGAGGCCGAGGCCGCCGGGCGCACCGCGATCGCGGTCGCCTGGGACGGTGAGGCCCGCGCGGTCCTGGAGGTCGCCGACGCCGTCAAGGAGACCAGCCCCGAGGCGATCCGCCGGCTCCGCGCGCTCGGCCTCACCCCGGTCCTGCTCACCGGCGACAACCGGGCCGCCGCCGAGTCGGTCGCCCGCGAGGTCGGCATCGAGAAGGTGATCGCCGAGGTGATGCCCGAGGACAAGGCCGAGGTGGTCAAGGGCCTCCAGGCCGAGGGCCGTACGGTCGCCATGGTCGGCGACGGGGTCAACGACGCCGCCGCCCTCGCCCAGGCCGACCTCGGCCTCGCCATGGGCACCGGCACGGACGCCGCCATCGAGGCCGGCGACCTCACCCTGGTCCGCGGCGACCTCCGCGTGGCCGCAGACGCGGTCCGCCTCGCCCGCCGCACCCTGTCCACCATCAAGTCCAACCTCTTCTGGGCCTTCGCCTACAACGTCGCCGCCCTCCCCCTCGCCGCCGCCGGCCTCCTCAACCCGATGATCGCCGGAGCCGCCATGGCCTTCTCCTCGGTCTTCGTGGTCGGCAACTCCCTGAGGCTCCGCACGTTCCGGGGGGCCTGAGCGGGGCCTGAACCTCACCCGAAATCCAGCCCGGCCGGCGCTTGAGGCCACTTGTACCGAGCCCGGGCGGCAGGTGAGGCCGCTGGTTCAAGCCCGGCCGGCGCTTGAGGCCACCCCACGTCCCGGGGGACGACGCCGGGAGCCGGCCCCCTGGGGACCGGCTCCCATTCCCGTACACGACTCCACCCGAGGCGGCCTACGGCCGCCACCCCGCTAGGGCAGAGGGAACTCAGCGATCGTCGAAGGGATCGTGTCCGATCCCTGAGTGGGCTCCCCGACCTGGTTGATCACGTGGTCGTAATGCCCCATCCCCCCGAGCGACACGGTGAGCAGCCCGTGGAACTTCACCCCGGGCTTCACCGGCGCCTGGAAGCCGTGCTCCTGCCGGATGGTCGGGTCCACGTTGTAGTTGCAGTAGCTGCCCAGGCCCCAGCCCTCGTGGGTGTCCACCGAGTCCTCGACCTTGTAGGCCGCGTACCCCTGGGTGTCGCCGTTCTGGATGGCCGCCTGGTCCGGCGCGTCGTACGCCTTCTCGTTCTGGTAGAAGATCGTCCGGCCGCGCTCACCGGCCCACACCACGTCGTACTTGTTGAAGTGTTCCACGAAGAGGCCGGTGGCCAGCACGTCGTCGCCGTTGACCTGGACGCCGTAGTCGGCCCGGTTGGTCTCCCAGCCGACGCCCTCGCCGTGGTCGGCGCGCCAGATCCAGGTGTGGTCGACGATGGTGTCGTTGCTGTTGACGACGAGGCTGGTGGTGGCCTTGCCGGGGCCGGCGCCGCCGATGCGGATGAAGACGTCCTGCACGGTCGTCGGGTTGTCCGCGTGACTGGCGGAGGAGCCCTCCTCGCCGATCTCCACCAGCGTCTCGGAGTTCTCGGTGCCCGCGTCGATCAGGAGTCCGGCCAGCCGCACCCCGTCGACGTCGCCGACCTTCACCGCGGTCACCCCGTTGTCCGGGATGATCGTCGCGTAGCCGAGGCCGAGGACGACGGTGTCCGCCCGGTCGATGTCGATCGTCTCGTCCACGTGGTAGATGCCCGGCGTGAACAGCAGGTGCAGCCCCTGGTCCACGGCGGCGTTGATGGTCGCCGCCGTCGCCCCCGGCTTCACCACGTAGAACTGGTCCAGCGGCAGTGACTCGCCCTGCTGGTTCCCCTCCCACGAGACGCCGCGCGCGTTGGTCCGCTTCTCGGGGACGAACACCTTGTAGTCGTCGCCGTCCAGGTACAGGAACGGCTTCTCACGGGAGATCGGCGTGGTCTCCAGCGTGGTGTACGGCGGCTCCGGGAAGCCCTGCCCCGGGGCGCCCTCCACACCGGAGAAGACCATGTTCCAGACGCCGTTGGTCCAGCCGCCGACCGAGCTGTCGCGGGTGTACCACTGCTGCTGCGAGTAGGGGCCGACCTCGCCGTCGATCTTGGAGTCGGCGATGTAGCCGCCGCTCGCCCAGCCGTAGCCGTCGGGCGCCAGGTTCAGACCACCGCGGACGTGCATCCGGCGGAACGGCGCCGCCTGCGACACGGCCCAGCGGTTGGTGCCGTTGACGGGGCTGAGCGAGAGGTTCTCCGCCGAACGCCAGAAGTTCTGCGTGGCGTTGCCGTCGAACCAGCCGGCGTCGACCGTCACGTCCCCGTTGAAGTGGGTGTCGTCGGGGGAGAGGCCGAGCCCGGAGATGGCGGTGTAGAAGCCGATCTGCACGTTGAGGTCGTCGTAGGTGCCCGGCTTGAACATGAGGGCGTGGCGTCCCTCGCCGAACTGCGCCGACTCCTGCTCCTTGAAGATCTGGTCGACCGTGCCCTGGATGTCCGGCGTCGACGGGTCGAAGACGTGGACGTTGGGGCCGAGGTCGCCGCCGCCCTCGACGGGGTCGACGTTGTTCTGGGCGGCGGGTGCGGGTGCCGCCTGCGACGAGGTGGCGGGGAGCATGACCAGTGCCGTGGCGGTGAGGGCGCCCGCGACGAGCGCCGAGAGTGTTCTGCGGTGCCGGGCTCGGGGACGGGGCCCGCCGCCCGGTCGTGGGGGTTGGAAGAAGGTGGTGAGCATGTCGGCTCTCCTGAGCTGTCGGAGTGGGGGGACATGGGCCCGCCGTCCCGTCCGTGGCTGCTGCCGGCGGCCGGTGCGGGGGCGCTGGGGGGTGCGGGGGTGGGGCCGATTGAGCACAGGGAAAGGCGGGAGAGCGCTGTGGAAGCGCTCTCCATGGGGGCTGATGGTTCTCCCGGAAACCTGGTGCGTCAAGAGTTGTAACAAGACGTGAAGGAAGTCCTGGCGTGGCGTCAGGAAGTGAAGTGAGGGCGAGAGTCGGCCGACGGGGGTGCTCGGCGGGCGCCTGGCCTCCGCTTTTGCCGGGATGCCGCTCCGGGCGGGTGGGGCTCGGGCGGGGCGATCCCGGCAACGGCGACGTGCGCGTCCGACCGGGCGCCGACGAACGCGTACGTGTTGGACTTGTTCGTGACGAACACGTTCGTCACTGGGAAGACATGACGACGAACTCCGGAGCTCCCGCACCCCGTCCCAGCCCGCGAATGAACGGGTTCCGGGCGGCGGCCGCCTGACGGTGCGGCGAACCGGAAGCCGGGGACGCGTCCCGCGGACCCGGGCCCTGCTCGCCCGCCGGGGCTCGGCCGCAGGTCAGCGGCGTGGACGTCCCGCAAGATCACGGGGGGACGGCGGCGCACTCCTGCCTGCGCGCCGAGACAGCGGTCACCCTGCGCGCCCTCGCCGTCTGGCCGTACGGCGGGGAGGCCGTCGCCCCGGCCGCGTCCCACCCCCGGATCCCGGCATGTGAACAGCCGCCCACGCGAGACGACCCCCCGCTACGCTGACCGGTGCGACTGGTTCGCCCTGTCCGCCAGGCAGGGCGTCGTAAGAGGGAACCCGGGGGGAATCCGGGACTGCCCCGCAGCGGTGAGTGGGAACGACCGCCGTCATACGCACTGGGTCCGGAGACACGGACCCGGGAAGCGACGGCCAGTAGATGTCCGCCCAGATGGACGTGCCCGCGAGTCCGAAGACCTGCCCGCCGCCCGCACGCGACGATCGTGTGCGGACATCCCGGTGACCTCGTGGGCGGGTCGGGGACACCCTCGGACGAAGTCCGGGGGAGTACACATCGGACGGACAGGGCGCGCCCCCGGGCGCGGGTTCGCCGTCCGGTCCGTCGTCCCTTCGCGCTCGCGTCCCGTCCCCGGGATGCCAGGAGACATCTCGCGAAGGAGAGTTCCGTGACAGCGAAGTCCGCAGCCGCGGCAGCACGGCCGACCGTGTACGGCTACCCCCGCCAGGGACAGAACCGGGAACTGAAGAAGGCCGTCGAGGGCTACTGGAAGGGCCGCGTCACCGCCGACGCCCTCAAGGAGACGGCCGCCGCGCTGCGCCGCTCCCGCTGGGGCCAGCTGGCCGAGGCGGGCATCGACGAGGTGCCCACCGGTGACTTCTCGTACTACGACCACGTCCTGGACACCAGCGTCATGGTCGGCGCCGTCCCCCCGCGCCACCGCACGGCCGTCGACGCGGACCCGCTCGACGGCTACTTCGCCATGGCCCGCGGCAACCAGGACGTCGCGCCGCTGGAGATGACCAAGTGGTTCGACACCAACTACCACTACCTGGTCCCCGAACTCGGCCCCGACACCGTCTTCACCGCCGACTCCGCCCAGCAGGTCGCCGAGGTGGCAGAGGCGCTCGCGCTCGGCCACACCGCCCGCCCCGTCCTCGTCGGCCCCGTCACCTACCTCCTGCTCGCCAAGCCCGCCCCCGGCGTCGCCGACGACTTCGAGCCGCTCACCCTGCTCGACGGGCTGCTCCCCGTCTACGCCGAGGTCCTGGCCGACCTGCGCGCCGCCGGCGCCGGATGGGCCCAGCTCGACGAGCCCGCCCTCGTCCAGGACCGCACCCCGGCCGAGCTGAACGCCGCCGCCCGCGCCTACCGCGACCTCGGCGCCCTCACCGACCGGCCCAAGCTGCTGGTGGCCTCGTACTTCGACCGCCTCGGTGAGGCGCTGCCGGTGCTGGCCAAGGCCCCCGTCGAGGGGCTGGCCCTCGACTTCACCGAGGCCGCCGCCGCCAACCTGGACGACCTCGCCGCCGTCGGCGGCCTGCCCGGCAAGCGGCTCGTAGCGGGCGTCGTCAACGGCCGCAACATCTGGATCAACGACTACGAGAAGTCGCTCGCCACCCTCGCCACCCTGCTCGGCCTCGCCGACCGCGTCGACGTCGCCGCCTCCTGCTCCCTGCTGCACGTCCCGCTCGACACCGCGCCCGAACGCGACATCGACCCGCAGATCCTGCGCTGGCTCGCCTTCGCCCGGCAGAAGACCACCGAGATCGTCACCCTCGCCAAGGGCCTGGCCCAGGGCACCGGCGCCATCGCCGCGGAGATCGCCGCCAACCGGGCCGACCTCGTCTCCCGCGCCCGCTCCCCGCTCACCCGCGACCCCGCCGTCCGCGCCAGGACCGCCGCCGTCACCGAGGCCGACGCGCGCCGCCCCCAGCCGTACCCGGAGCGCGCCGCCGCCCAGCGGGAGCGGCTGCGGCTGCCGCTGCTGCCCACCACGACCATCGGTTCGTTCCCGCAGACCGGCGAGGTGCGCGCCGCCCGCGCCGACCTGCGCGCGGGCCGGATCGGCACCGCCGGGTACGAGGAGCGCATCGCCGCCGAGATCGCCGAGGTCGTCGCCTTCCAGGAGAAGGCCGGGCTCGACGTCCTGGTGCACGGCGAGGCCGAACGCAACGACATGGTCCAGTACTTCGCCGAGCAGCTCACCGGCTACCTCGCCACCCAGCACGGCTGGGTCCAGTCGTACGGCACCCGCTACGTCCGCCCGCCGGTCCTCGCCGGGGACATCTCCCGCCCCGCGCCGATGACGGTCCGCTGGACGACGTACGCCCAGTCGCTCACCGACCGGCCGGTCAAGGCCATGCTGACCGGGCCCGTCACCATGCTGGGGAGACCGCCGGGCAGGTCGCGCTGGCCCTGCGCGACGAGGTCGCCGACCTGGAGGCGGCCGGCACCTCGGTGATCCAGGTCGACGAGCCGGCGCTGCGCGAGACGCTGCCGCTGCGCGCCGCCGGCCGGGCCGCCTACCTGGAGTGGGCCACCCGCGCCTTCCGCCTCACCACCGGCGGCGTGGCGCCGGGCACCCAGATCCACACCCACATGTGCTACGCCGAGTTCGGCGACATCGTGCAGGCCATCGACGACCTCGACGCCGACGTCATCAGCCTGGAGGCCGCCCGCTCCCACATGCAGGTGGCGCACGAGCTGGCCGCCCACGGCTACCCGCGCGAGGCGGGCCCCGGGGTGTACGACATCCACTCGCCGCGCGTCCCCGAGGCCGAGGAGGCCGCGGCCCTGCTCCGCGAGGGGCTGGCGGCCATCCCCGCCGAGCGCCTCTGGGTCAACCCGGACTGCGGTCTGAAGACCCGCGGCTGGCCCGAGACCCGCGCCTCGCTGGAGAACCTGGTGGCCGCGGCCCGCGCCGTCCGCGCCACCCTGACCGCCTCCTGAGCGGGGGCGCCCCTGAGAGGGGGCGCCGCAGAGAGCCGGGGTGCCCGCCGGGCGCCCCGGCTCCGCCGTGCCGACCGCGGGGAGACCGGGCCTCGCGGAAGGCGTTCACTCGTATGGAGTAATGCTCCCGGTTTCCGGAACCCGCTTCACGGACGCCCCCGGAGCCCCATGGGCGCGCCTTGCCGGGTGTGGCGCGTGCCACGGGGGGCGGGGCGCGGGCCGGCCCGGGTTGCCGCGGCCGCGTTCCGGGTGCGCCATGGGGACGTGGGTGTGTGGGCCCATGGGGGTGCTCCCGGAATCCTCCGCCACGCGCCGTCCAAGGAGTGATCACGACATGACAGCAGGTGACAGCTTCCTCACCACCGACCAGCTGGTGGGGCTGACCGCCTACGACCGCGACGGAGCCAAGGTCGGCAGTGTCGAACAGGTCTTCCTCGACGACGGCACGGGGAAGCCGGAGTGGGTCACGGTCAAGACCGGCATGTTCGGCATGAAGGAGACCTTCGTACCGCTGGCCGGGGCGGGCCACGACGGCGAGGGACTGCACCTCGCCTACGCCAAGGACACCATCAAGGACGCCCCTCGCGTCGACGCCGACGAGCATCTCGACGCCGCCGAGGAACGCGAGCTGTACGCCCACTACGGGGTCACCCGCGGTGGCGGCAGCGGCAAGACCGGCGACGAGCTCAGCGGCCGTACGGACACCACGTCCGGCAAGGGCACGGGCATGGACGCCGGCACCAAGGCCGCGGCGGCGGGTGCCGCCGGAGCAGCCGCCGGTGCCGGTGGCCGCAGCCAGTCCGGCACGGGCCGGCCCCCCGAGGACCGGCCGCTGGCCGGAGCCGGGGCCGGATCGCCCGCGATGAGCCGTTCCGGCGCCGACATGGGCGACGACGAACGCGCCAAGTACGCCGACGAGATGGTGCGCTCCGAGGAGCAGCTCCGGGTCGGCACCGAGGAGCAGGAGGTGGGCCGCGCCCGCCTGCGGAAGGTGGTCGTGACCGAGAACGTCACCACGACCGTCCCCGTCAGCCACGAGGAGGTGCACCTGGTCCGGGAGCCCATCGGCGAGGGCGACCGGACGCGCGGGACCGAGATCGGCGAGGCCGAGGCGGAGGTGACGCTCCACGCCGAACGCCCCGTCGTCCGCAAGGAGGCCGTCCCCGTCGAGCGGGTGCGCCTGGAGACGGAGAAGGTCACCGAGCAGCGGGAGGTCAGCGACACCGTCCGCAAGGAGGAGATCCAGTACGACGACGGCACCACCGGAACCGGCGGCGCCGACGAGGACGACTGGAAGGGCGGCCGCAGCGGCCCGACCCGCTGACGGCGTCCCGGTACCCGGGAGCCGACCCGGGGCAGCCGGCCGGCCGGACACCTAGGTGTCCGGCCGGCCGCCCGTGCGTCCGGGCGTGGAGAGGGCCCGCCCCGGGCACCCTTCCGCCGCGGGACACGTACGCGTACGCCGTGCACGGCGGGAGGGGGGTGGCCCCGAGCGCCCTGGTTCAGGTGGCGCTGACCCTGATCGGCGTCTTCCTCGTGGCGGTCCTGGTGATCGTGCTGGTCTGATGCGCGGTGCGCCGGCTCCGGCGCCGGGCGCGCCGGTGAGTCGCTCCCCCGACCGGGGGAGCGGTCACGCGGCGGGCTCCAGCCCGGGGTCGACGCCGGTCAGCGCGGCCGAGACGTCCCACAGGCGGCGCGCGGTGACCGGGTCCTTGGCGCGCGCCGACAGCCGGGCCGGGCCCGCGCCGCCCCGGCACTCCAGCGGCCCGGCCGGACCGTAGTACGCGCCGCCGCGCGCGGCCGGGTCGGTGGCGGCCAGCAGGACGGGCAGCGCGCCCGACGAGGCTGACTGGGTGAAGAGCCGCGTCGCCCGCTCCATCCGGGCGGCCCAGGCGCGCCCGGCCATCTTCGGCCCGGCCTGGCCCAGTTCGGTGGCGGCGAGGCCCGGGTGGGCGGAGACGGCGGCCAGGTCGAGTCCGGCGTGCCGGGCGCGGCGGGCCAGTTCGGCGGTGAAGAGCAGGTTGGCCAGCTTGGAGCGGCCGTAGGCGGGCCAGGCGCCGTAGCCGCGCTCGGCGTTGAGGTTGTCGAAGTCGATGAGGCCCATCCGGTGGGCGAGCGAGGAGACCGTCACGACGCGGGCGGGCCCCTCGGTGCCGAGGTACGGCAGCAGATGGGCGGTGAGCGCGAAGTGGCCCAGGTGGTTGGTGCCGAACTGCATCTCGAAGCCGTCCGCGGTACGGCGCTCCGGCAGGGCCATCACGCCCGCGTTGTTGATCAGCAGATCGATCCGGCCGCCGGAGGTCTTGCCGATCTCCTCGGCGGCCTCCGCGACGGAGGAGAGGTCCGCCAGGTCGAGGCGGACCAGCGGCACCTTCGCCTCGGGCACCGCCCGCCGCACGGCGTCCGCCGTCCGCTCGGCCCGGCCGAGGTCGCGGCAGGCCATCACGATCCGCGCGCCGCCCCGGGCCAGCGCCAGCGTGGTCGCGGCACCGATGCCGCCGTTGGCGCCGGTGACCACGGCGGTGGTCCCGGTCAGGTCGGGCAGGGGGCGGGGGGTGGTGCGCGGAGCCATGGGTGTTCGTCTCCCGACGGGGCCGGTGGGCGGTGCTACTGCGGTTCCCCGCCGCCTGCCCGGCGGCGGGGGCTTCACACGGGGACGGACAGCGTACGGCGCCGCCCGTACGCGGGGTGCCGGGCCGGGCCGGACGGCTGACGGGGCGTCCGGTGGGCGGGCGGCGGCTGGTGGGCCCACAGCTTCGTCGTCCATACTGCGGACCGTGGACGAGCGCATAGAGACCAAGGCCCCGCCCGTGTACGTCGCCACCACCTCACCGGCGCACATTCCGGGCATCACCGCCCCCTCGGCCGGCCCGGCGGAGCAGGACGGCGACGCCGCGGGCGGCACCCCCGACGCCGCGGCCCCGCCCGAGGACGCGGCGCCCGAGGCCACGGCCGCCGCGGCGCCCGAGGCGCGGGCGGCCGCCGACGCCGAACAGGAGGCGGCGGACCCCGAGGAGGCGGACACCGATGCCTCCGCCACCGCCGCGCCCGCCGACGGCCCGGTCTTCGAGGCGGCCGACCGCCGCGCCTCGGTGACGGCCGACGCCGACGGCATACGGCTCCGCCTCGACGACCAGGAGGCCGAGTTCACCTGGTCCGAGGTGGCCGCCGTGGAGTCCTCCGTCTCCCGCTTCGGCCGCCGCCTCCTGGTCGCCGTCCACACCCCCGGCCCCTGGCGCTACCCCGCCGAGGTCGAGGCGGACGGCAAGGAGACCGCCAAGGAGTGGCTGACCGCGCTGGACGCGGTCCTGGACGCCTATTTCGAGGAATAGGGCCGACTCCCCAGGGGCTCGGCGGCGACCCTTCGGCCGCCGCCGAACCCTTCGCGCGGCATCCTGGAGCCATGGGAACCGATCCGGTGGCCCCCGGCTCCGCCGCCGCGCGGGTGGCCGCACTGGCCGCCCTGCTCGCCGACGAGACCCGGGCCGTCATGTGCCTCGCCCTCCTCGACGGCCGCGCCTGGACCGCCGGGGAGCTGGCCCGCCGCGCCCGCGTCGCCGCCTCCACCGCGAGCGAGCACCTGACCCGGCTGGTCGCGGGCGGCCTGCTCGCCGAGGAACGGCAGGGCCGCCACCGGTACGTACGGCTCGCCGACCCCGGCGCGGCCCGCCTGGTCGAGGCGCTCGCCGCCCGGGCCGCCCCCGGCGGCGAGCGGCCCGTGGGCCTGCGCGCGGTCCGCGCGGGCAGCCGCCTGGCCCGGGGCCGTACCTGTTACGACCATCTGGCCGGCCGGATCGGCGTGGCCGTCACCGACGCCATGGTGGCGCGCGGCCTGCTCGACCCCGAAAGCGAGCTGACGCCCACCGGCGCGGGCCGCACCTGGTTCGCCGACCAGGGCCTGGACCTCGCGGTGCCCGGCCGCCGCCCCGTCGCCCGCGCCTGCCTGGACTGGACGGAGCGCCGCCCGCACCTCGCCGGTCACGCCGGGGCGGTCCTCTGCCGCCACACCCTGGACCGCGGCTGGTGCCGCCGCGTCGGCACCAGCCGGGCGGTCGAGGTCACTCCCGAGGGCGAGGAGCGGCTGGGCACGCTGCTCGGCGTCTGCGCGGAGGCGTGGCGGCTGCCGGAGTGAGCGGCGGGCGCCACCGCCTCAGCCGCGCGCGCCGGGGTACGCGTCCAGCTCCGCCGCCCCGGCCGGCAGCGCCCGGCCGCGCGCGGAGAGCCGGCCGTGCCAGTCGCTCAGCACGCCCGCCTGCGGTGCCCTCCCGCCCGCCGCCCGCACCTGGCCGACCAGCGGGGCGATCTGCTCCAACAGGTAGCCTCCGCGCCGCAGTTGGTGGACCATCCGGGTGTCCCGCACGGTGGCCGCGTCGTACACGCGGTATCCCGTCAGCGGGTCCCGGCGCGGGCGCACCAGCCTGGCCTGCTAGGCCCTGTCCGGCGGATCTTCGTGGGCCTGCGACGCCTGGCACGCACTCTCGCCGTACGCCCGAATCACCCGAGTACGTCCAGTACGAGGG
>NZ_JBHXJE010000048.1:0-48667 GCF_042723275.1 Streptomyces sp. NPDC058373
TGTTTTTTTGTTTCTCCGCCGCGGGCCGGCCCGGGGGGGGGGCGGCGGGGGGGCGCCCCCCCCCCGCCCCCCCACCGCCGTACGGCTCAGTCCTCGGTGGAGGCGGGGGCGGCCGTCTTCTTGGCCGACGCCTTCTTGGCCGTGGTCTTCTTCGCCGTGGTCTTCTTCGCCGTCGTCTTCTTGGCCGCGGCCTTCTTGGCCGTCGCCGTCTTGGCGGCCGTCTTCTTGGCCGTCGTCTTCTTGGCGGCGGGCTCCTCGGGAGCGGTCTCCTCCGAGGCCGTCTCCTCGGCCGCAGCCGGCTTGACCGCGGTCTTCTTGGCCGTCGCCGTCTTCTTGGTGGCGGCCTTCTTCGTCGTGGCCTTCTTCGCCGTCTTGCGCGCCGCCTTCTTGGCGGGCGCCGCCTCGGCCTCGTCCCCCGCGGGAGCCTCGGCGGGCGCCGCGGCCTCCTCGGGCGCGGCCTGGGGCGCGGGCTCCGGACGGTCGGCGGCGACGACCACCACGGCCGCCTCCTCCGACGCGGTCGGCGCCGAGGCCTTACGGACGGCACGCCGACGCGTCCGGGCCGGGGCAGCGGCGGCCGGAGCGGGCTCCGGCCGCGGCTCGGCCTCGGGCTCCGGGGCCACCGGCGAGGCCTGCGGGGCCTCGGCGACGGGCTCGACGACCGGCTCACTCACCGGCTCCGCCGCAGGCGGCGCACCGGCGGGCGCGGAGGCCCGGCGGGTGGCCCGGCGACGGCCCCGCTTGGGCGCCTCCTCGGCCGGGGCCTCGGCGACAGGGGCCTCGGCGACAGGGGCCTCGGCGACCGGCTCCGGCGCGGCGGCCGGCTCCTCGGCGACCGGCACCGCGGGCTCCCGCTCGGCCGCCGGGGCCTGCTCGCGGCCCGACTCCTCCGGCCGGCGCGGCGCACCGGCGGGCGCGGAGGCCCGGCGCGTGGCGCGGCGACGGTTGCGGCGACCCGAACCGGCAGCGGCCTCGGCCTCGGCGGCGCTGCTGTACAGCTCCTCGTCCGGGACGAACTCCGGCGACGGCAGGGCGGCGGGCTCGGCCGTCTCGGCGGCGACCTCGGCCTCGGTCTCGACCTCGAAGCTCTCCGGCTCCGTCTCCTGGTCGTGGACGTGGTCGTGCGTGTGGACGCTGTCCTCGTGGCCGCCCTTGCCGCGCTTCTTGCGCTTGCCGCCGCCACCGCCGTTGCCGGAGGCGGTCGGCTGGTCGAGGTGGACGATGACGCCGCGCCCGTTGCAGTGGACGCAGGTCTCCGAGAACGACTCCAGCAGACCCTGGCCGACCCGCTTACGGGTCATCTGGACCAGGCCCAGCGAGGTCACCTCGGCCACCTGGTGCTTGGTCCGGTCGCGGCCCAGGCACTCCAGCAGACGGCGCAGGACCAGGTCGCGGTTGGACTCCAGGACCATGTCGATGAAGTCGATGACGACGATCCCGCCGAGGTCGCGCAGCCGCAGCTGGCGCACGATCTCCTCGGCCGCCTCCAGGTTGTTCCTGGTGACGGTCTCCTCCAGGTTGCCGCCCTGGCCGGTGAACTTGCCGGTGTTGACGTCGACGACGATCATCGCCTCGGTCTTGTCGATCACCAGCGAACCGCCCGAGGGCAGCCACACCTTGCGGTCCAGCGCCTTGGCCAGTCCCTCGTCGATCCGGTACGTCGCGAAGACGTCGGTCTCCGAGGTCCACCGCTGGAGCCGGTCGACCAGGTCGGGAGCGACCTTGCTGACGTAGCCGTGGACGGTCTTCCATGCCTCGTCACCGCTGACGATGACCTTGGAGAAGTCCTCGTTGAAGATGTCGCGGACGACCCGGACCGTCATGTCCGGCTCGCCGTAGAGCAGGCTCGGCGAGCTGGCGTTGCTCGCGTTGGCCTTCTTCTGGATCTCCTGCCACTGGCCGTGCAGCCGCTCCACGTCGCGGCGCAGCTCCTCCTCGCTCGCGCCCTCGGCGGCGGTGCGCACGATGACACCCGCGTCCTCGGGGACGATCTTCTTGAGGATGCTCTTGAGGCGGGCCCGCTCGGTGTCGGGCAGCTTGCGGCTGATGCCCGTCATCGACCCCTCGGGGACGTAGACGAGGTAGCGGCCGGGCAGCGAGACCTGGCTGGTGAGGCGGGCGCCCTTGTGGCCGATCGGGTCCTTGGTGACCTGCACCAGGACCGACTGGCCGGACTTGAGCGCCGACTCGATGCGGCGCGGGCCGTGCGCCATGCCCAGCGCGGCGAAGTTGACCTCACCGGCGTACAGCACGGCGTTGCGGCCCTTGCCGATGTCGATGAAGGCGGCCTCCATCGACGGCAGGACGTTCTGGACCTTGCCCAGGTAGACGTTGCCGACGTAGGAGGTGGCCTGCTCCTTGTTGACGTAGTGCTCGACGAGGACGTCGTCCTCCAGCACGCCGATCTGGGTGCGCTCGCCGCTCTGGCGGACGACCATCACCCGCTCGACCGCCTCACGGCGGGCCAGGAACTCCGCCTCGGTGATGATCGGCACCCGGCGGCGGCCCTGCTCGCGACCCTCGCGGCGGCGCTGCTTCTTCGCCTCCAGGCGGGTCGAGCCCTTGATGGACTGGACCTCGTCGGGACCGGTGCCCGGCTCGTCCTTCTTCCGCTCGCGCGGCTCGCGGACCTTGACGACGGTGCGCTCCGGGTCATCGCCCGAGGAAGGCTGCTCCGGCTCGCCCGCGCCGTCGCCGGCGCGGCGGCGGCGACGGCGACGACGGCGGCTGCTGCTGGAGCCCGCGCCGTTGTCACCTTCCTGGTCGTCCCGGTCGTCCCGGTCGTCCCGGTCCTCGCGGTCGTCCTGCGCGGCCTCGTCGTCCTGCGCGGCCTCGTCGTCCTGCTCGTCCCGCTCGTCCTCGGCGGCGATCTCCCGGCCGCCGGAACGCGCGCCGGAGTCGGCGCCCCGCTCCTGCTGCTCGTCCTGCTCGTGGTCGGCGTCGCCGGACTCACCGCGACGGCGGCGGCGGCCACCGCGACGACGGCGGCGCGAGGGGCGGTCGCCGTTCTCCTGGTCCTCGTCGTCCCGGGCGCCCCGGTTCTCGTCCTCGGCCGGCTCGGCCTCGTCGGCGGCCTCGGGCTGCGGGGCCCGCTCCACCGGCTTCTCCTGGACCGGCGCGGCCTCCTGGACCGGGGCGTCCTCGCCGCGGCGGCGACGGCGCTTGCGCGGCGCCTGCTCCTCGGCCTCCGGCTCCGGCTCCGGGGCGGAGGTGTCGGCGGCCGACGAGGCGGCCTCGGCGGCGGCGCGCTCCGGCGTCTGGAACATCGGCTCGGAGAAGACCGGCGCCTGGAAGACGGCGACGGCCGGGCGGCGGCGCGAACCGCGGCCACCCGACTCCTTCTCCTGGCGCTCCTCGCGGGCGCCCTTCGGCTGGTCGGGCTCGCTGAACAGCCCGCCCTTGCGGACCGGCTTGCGGCGGGCGCGGCGCGGCGCGGCCTCTTCGGCGGTGTCGCTGCTCGCTGCGGTGCTGTCCTCGGCCACGGTGGTGTCCTCCGGCGTGCTTTCGGCCTCGGCAGCCGCGGGGCTGCCGACGGGTGCGGAAACGCGACGTGTGGCACGGCGGCGCGTACGGGTGGGGGCGGCCTCCTCGGTGGGGGCCTGCGCGGCGGTCTCCGGCTCGGCGGCGGCCGGTTCGGCGGCGGCCTGCTCCTCGACGGGCGCGGCGGCCTCGGCGGGCCGGGTGGCGCGGCGGCGCTTGCGGGCCGGGGCGGCGCTCTCCTCGGCGGGGGCGGCCTGCTCGGCCGGCTCCCGCTCGACGGTCTCCGCGGCCTCGGGGGCACCGGCGGGCGCGGAGGCCCGGCGGGCGGCGCGGCGGCGCGGACGGGCGGGGGCGGCCTCCTCGGCCGGCTCCTCCACCTCGGCCGCCACCGGAGCGGGCTCCGGCTCCGCGGCCGGCGCCTCTGCGGTGGTCTCCGCCTCGGCGGCGGGGGCTCCCGCGGGTGCGGTGGCACGCCGGGTGGCGCGGCGGCGGGGCCGCGCGGGGGCGGCCTCGGCGGTCTCCGGGGGTGCCTCGGCGGCCTGCGGCTCCGCAGCCTCGGCCGCTTCGGCGGCGGGCACCTCCGGCGTACCGGCGGGCGCACCGGCCGGGGCGGACGCCCGGCGGGTCGCACGGCGGCGCGGGCGGGCGGGGGCGGCCTCCTCGGCCGGCTCCTCCACCCGGGCCGTCACCGGAGCGGGCTCCGGCTCCGCGGGGGTCTCGACGGTGGTGTCCGCCGCCACGGGCTTGCCGGCCGGGGCGGAGGCCCGGCGCGTGGCACGGCGGCGCGGGGGCGCGGCCGGTTCCTCACCGGAAGGCACCTCGGCGGCGGGCGCGTCGGCGCCCTGGTCCGCCGGTGCCGAAGCCGGTATGGCCACGGCCGGTGCCTCCGCCCCGGTGGGCGGCCCGGCGGGCCGGGAAGCGGCCCGCCGTCGCCTGCGCGGCGGCAGGGTGTCGCTGGGGCTGTCGTTGTCCACGTCCACGCCTTCGGCGGGATCGTTCGATCCGAGCATGCGGGGGTATCTCCCGTCACGCTCCCGGGCGCCGCGTCGAATCCGGTGGCGGTCGCCTTCGCGCGAAGTGTGCGCGGGACCGTCCTCCGGGGCGCGGGCGCCGCACGGGAGCTTCTCTGTCCTGTTCTCGCCGGTTCCGTACGCGTCTCGCGGGCGGCCTGGCGAAAGTCTTCTGGTCGGTGCGCTGCCCGACCCAGGTGGCTCCCGGATTCGAGGGCGGCGCTGCGGCGAGCGTCCCTACGCGGGACCCACCGCTGTGGTGGCCTGCGCGGCGGCGAGCGGGGCGCCCTCGGAAGGGGCGGCCGTGACTGCCTCGCGGTCGGGCGCGAGCGGATCGGTCACCGTGCCGGTCTCGTCGTCGAAAGGCCCCTGCGCCAGCCTGGTCACCGCTGCGGGGACCGGCGGCGCCAGGTCGGCCACTACTCGGAGACCGGACAGGACGTCGTCGGGTCGTACGGCGGGTGTCTCGTGCCGAACAACCAGGCGCAGTATCGCACAGGGGCGCGCCGACGGCCTATCACCCGGCTCGTCCGAGGGGTCGGCGACGCTGAGCGACACCACGGCGGCGCGGGCGTCGAAGGTCCGCATGCCGTTCTTGGTGCGCCGCTGGACCTCGACCGTCTCGGCCGCCTCGAAGGCGGCGACGGCGGCCCGGGCCGCCTCGGGCTCGACCTTGTCGAGCCGCAGCTCCCAGACCGAGGCCTGGAGCCGGTCGGCGAGGCCGGAGGTACGCGCCTCCACGGCGTCGGTGATGTCGAGGCCCTCGGGCATCGACGCGTCGAGCAGTTCCCGCAGCGTGGCCGGGTCGCGCTGCGCGGAGAGGCCGATCTCCAGGTACTCCGCCTCGCTGCCCGTACCGGTGGGCGCGGCGTTGGCGTAACTCACCTTCGGGTGGGGCGTGAAGCCCGCCGAGTAGGCCATCGGCACCTCGGCGCGGCGCAGGGCCCGCTCGAAGGCGCGCTGGAAGTCTCGGTGGCTGGTGAACCGCAGGCGGCCGCGCTTGGTGTAGCGCAGACGGATCCGCTGCACCGTCGGCGCGGGCGGAGGCCCTACGGGCTGTCGCTTACCCAGTGTCGTTCAGTCCCTCGTGAGTGCGGTCGTACCACTACCTAGGGTACGCGCCACGCCGCCGGGTGGTTCCCGGGCCCGGACGCCGTCCCGCGGCAGCGGGGGCGAGCGGGCGGTCCGCTCCAGCGGATGGCGTCGTCAGGAGCGCCGGACCGCCCGCTCGCCCCCATGCTCCCCGGCCCGCCCGGCCCGCGCTCCCCCGGTTACGGCGTACGGCTCAACATCCCCCGCGCGACCCGCCTCACCAGGCCCGCCGCCACCAGCGCCCAGACGGCCACGGCCACCCACAGCAACGCCCGCCCGAGGGGTTCGAGCCACCCGGACGTGCCCGACCCGGCCTGCCCGGCGGCGGTGAGCGAGGCCACCGCGGCCTCCCGAGGGGAAGACGGTGGCCCAGCGCCGCGCGTCGTACCCCGGCCTCGGCCACCGCACCTCGGCCCCCACCAGACGACACCCGACGGACACGATCCCGGTGGCCGTCACGGCCGCCCCCGCGACGGGGCCGATAGCGGCTCTCCACGGCTCGTGGCCGCCGACCGGAGGCATGGCGGGTTCCATGGGGCCACCTTCTGCGCCGACGCCGCGGCCTGCCACCGGAGGGCGCCCGGCCGTAGCACCGTCCCCGGGCATGGCCGTGCCGGGGGCCGTCAGCACGGCCCCCGGCACGGTCACACTCACATCCCGGTCGCTACTCGCCCTGCCCCACCACGCTCAGCGGCAGCAGCTTCTTGCCCGTGGGCCCGACCTGGATGTCCAGGTCGAGCTGAGGACACACCCCGCAGTCGAAGCAGGGTGTCCAGCGGCAGTCCTCGACCTCGGTCTCGTCGAGGGCGTCCTGCCAGTCCTCCCAGAGCCATTCCTTGTCGAGGCCCGAGTCGAGGTGGTCCCAGGGGAGGACTTCCTCGTAGGTGCGCTCGCGGGTGGTGTACCAGTCGACGTCGACGCCCTGTTCGGGGAGGGTCTTCTCGGCGCAGGCCATCCAGCGGTCGTAGCTGAAGTACTCGCGCCAGCCGTCGAAGCGGCCGCCGTCCTCGTAGACGGCGCGGATGACCGAGCCGATGCGGCGGTCGCCGCGGGAGAGGAGGCCCTCGACGATGCCGGGCTTGCCGTCGTGATAGCGGAAGCCGATGGAACGGCCGTACTTCTTGTCGCCGCGGATCTTGTCGCGGAGCTTCTCCAGGCGGGCGTCGGTCTGCTCGGCGGAGAGCTGCGGGGCCCACTGGAACGGGGTGTGCGGCTTGGGGACGAATCCGCCGATGGAGACGGTGCAGCGGATGTCCTGGGAGCCGGAGACCTGGCGGCCCTTGGCGATGACGTTGGTCGCCATGTCGGCGATCTGGAGGACGTCCTCGTCGGTCTCGGTGGGCAGGCCGCACATGAAGTACAGCTTCACCTGGCGCCAGCCGTTGCCGTAGGCGGTGGCGACGGTGCGGATCAGGTCCTCCTCGGAGACCATCTTGTTGATGACCTTCCGCAACCGCTCGGAGCCGCCCTCGGGGGCGAAGGTGAGGCCGGAGCGGCGGCCGTTGCGGGTCAGCTCGTTGGCCAGGTCGACGTTGAAGGCGTCGACGCGGGTCGAGGGGAGGGACAGGCCGATCTTGTCCTCCTCGTACCGGTCCGCCAGGCCCTTGGCGACGTCGCCGATCTCGCTGTGGTCGGCGGAGGAGAGGGAGAGCAGGCCGACCTCTTCGAAGCCGGTGGCCTTGAGGCCCTTGTCGACCATCTCGCCGATGCCGGTGATGGAGCGCTCGCGGACCGGGCGGGTGATCATGCCGGCCTGGCAGAAGCGGCAGCCGCGGGTGCAGCCGCGGAAGATCTCCACCGACATCCGCTCGTGCACGGTCTCGGCGAGCGGGACCAGCGGCTGCTTCGGGTAGGGCCACTCGTCGAGGTCCATGACGGTGTGCTTGGAGACGCGCCACGGGACGCCGGAGCGGTTGGGGACGACGCGGGCGATGCGGCCGTCGGCCAGGTACTCGACGTCGTAGAAGGCGGGGACGTAGACGCCGCCGGTGCGGGCGAGGCGGAAGAGGACCTCCTCGCGGCCGCCGGGGCGGCCCTCGGCCTTCCAGGCCCGGATGATCTCGGTGATCTCCAGGACGGCCTGCTCGCCGTCGCCGATGACGGCGCAGTCGATGAACTCGGCGATCGGCTCCGGGTTGAAGGCCGCGTGACCGCCGGCGAGGACGATCGGGTCGTCCAGGGTGCGGTCGGCGGCGTTCAGCGGGATGCCGGCGAGGTCGAGCGCGGTGAGCATGTTGGTGTAGCCGAGCTCGGTGGAGAAGCTGAGGCCGAAGACGTCGAAGGCGCCGACGGGCCGGTGGCTGTCCACGGTGAACTGCGGGACGCGGTGCTCGCGCATCAGCTCTTCGAGGTCGGGCCAGACGCTGTAGGTGCGCTCGGCCAGGACGCCTTCGCGCTCGTTCAGCACCTCGTAGAGGATCATGACGCCCTGGTTGGGCAGCCCGACCTCGTACGCGTCGGGGTACATCAGGGCCCAGCGGACGTCGCAGGACTCCCACGGCTTGACGGTGGAGTTCAGCTCACCGCCGACGTACTGGATGGGCTTCTGTACGTGCGGGAGCAGCGCTTCGAGCTGGGGGAAGACCGACTCCGCAGTCGACTGGTCAGTCATCGGAAACCTTCGTGAGCGGGCAGGGCTGATCCTCAAGCGTAGCGTGGTACGGACCGGCCCCTGACACCGTCAGCCGCCCGCTCCCGGCGGTCCCTGGGCCCGGACCGCCTCCCACGCCTCGGGCAGGTCGCGTTCGGCGGCGTCGGCGCGTGCGGTCTCCGTGCCGTACAGCAGCCCCCAGGTGAAGGCGGACTCCCCCGCTCCGTGCGCCTGGAGGCCGAGCTGCCGCAGGGCGTCGCGGGTGACGACGCTGTCCTGGTGGGCGCCGAGGAGCCGCTGGACGGTCTTGACGCGTTTGCGGTAGCGCTTGGCGGGCTTGCCGAGGGCGGGGCGGGCGGCCTCGGTGGCGTAGCGGGCGCGTTTGGCGGCCTTGCGGGCCCGGTGGAGGGCGTGGTCGCGGTCGGCGCCCGGGGGCAGGGCGAGGGCGTGGTCGATGCGGGTGGCGAGGCGCCGGTGGTCGCGGGCGAGGGCGGCGGGGAGCACCTTGCGGGCGGGCCGGTGGGCGGCCTCGCGCAGCGGCGGGTCGGTGGCGAGGCGGGCCAGCGCGGTGAGCAGGGCGAGGTGGCGGGGGCTGTCGAGGGCGGCGTGCACGCGGTCGCGGGCCTCGGCGGCCCGGGCGGTGGACCAGAGCTGGAGCCGAGCGGGGGCGGGGCCGAGGACGAGGGCCGGGTCGGTGGTGTCGAGGAGGTGGTGCAGGCGGGCGGTGAGGACCTCGCCGTCGCGGGCGGGGGCAAGCTGACTCGCGAGCCATTTCAGCTCGTCGCCGATCGGCTCCGTGACGGCCCGGTCGAGGACCTTGCGGTATGTCCTGAACGCGCCGCGCAGGCGGCGGATGGCGACGCGGAGCTGGTGGACCGAGTCGGGCAGGTCGCGGCGGACGTCGGTGTCGAGGGCGACGAGGGCGCGGTGCCACCGGGCGACGTGGGCGAGGACTTCCGCGCCGGCGGTGCCGGGGGCCGGCGCCGGGTCGGGGCCGGGTTCGGTCTCGGGGGGCGGGCCGGTGTCGGCGAGGGCGCGGGCGAACTTGGAGCGGTCATGGGAGCGGCGGATCCCGGCGTCGGTGAGGTGTTCCTCGGCGCGGTCGAGGAGGTCGGCGGGGGCGGCCTCGGTCAGTTCGATCTCGATCTCGCGCCAGGCGGTGGCGCGTCCGGCGAGGCCGCCGGGGGCGCCGTCGAGGCGCTCGGCGCGGACGGTGTCGGCGGCGACCTCGGCGAGGGTGGTGCCGTCGGCGGCGTGCAGGGTGTGGCGGCGGCGGGTGGTGCGCAGCCGGAGCACCGGGCCGAGCGGTGCTCCGCGGGTGCGGGAGCGCAGCAGGCGGGCGAGGTCGGCGGGGACGGTGTCGGCGAGCGGGGCGTGGAGTTCGTCGCGGGCGTCGTCGGCGGTGGTGACGGGGAGTTTGAGGTGCCAGCCCGCGTCGTGGCCGCCGGTGCGGCGGCGCAGGGTGGTGCGGGTGGCGGCGAGGCGGCCGTCGTCGGTGTCGTGGTAGACGGCGTCGAGTTCCTCGGTGTCCTGTTCCCTGACCCGGTCGACGCCGTCGGTGCGGGTCAGCGCGTCGAGGAGGGCGGTGTCGTCGGCGGCGGGCGGACCGTCGCGGCCCGGGGTGCCGGCGGCCGGGGTGTCGGCGGGGGCTTCGTACTTCCGCTCGATCTCGCGCGTGACAGAGGCCATGGAACCGACATTAGCGGCGATACGGGCGCCAGGGCAGTCCCTGGGGAGGGACGGCCCTGGTGGCGGGTGGGATGCGGCGGTGGGTCAGTTGGCGGAGAGGGGGCGTTGCAGCTTGATCGACTGGAGGAGCCCTATGGCGATCCAGGCCGCGAACATGGCGGTGCCGCCGTAGCTGACGAAGGGCAGCGGGAGGCCGGCGACGGGCATGATGCCGAGGGTCATGCCGATGTTCTCGAAGGACTGGAAGGCGAACCAGGCGATGATGCCGCCGGCCACGATCGTGCCGTACAGCTCGGTGGTGGCGCGGGCGATGCGGCAGGCGCGCCAGAGGACGACGCCGAGCAGGGCGATGATCAGTCCGGCGCCGAGGAAGCCGAGTTCCTCACCGGCGACGGTGAAGACGAAGTCGGTCTGCTGCTCGGGGACGAACTGGCCGGTGGTCTGGGTGCCCTGGAAGAGGCCGGTGCCGGTGAGGCCGCCGGAGCCGATGGCGATGCGGGCCTGGTTGGTGTTGTAGCCGACGCCCGCCGGGTCGAGCTGGGGGTTGGCGAAGGCGGCGAACCGGTTGATCTGGTACTCGTCCAGGACGCCGAGCTGCCAGACCAGGATGGCTCCGGTGGCTCCGGCGCCGATCAGGCCGAGGATCCAGCGGTTGGAGGCGCCGGAGGAGAGCAGGACGCCGAGCACGATCATCACCATGACCATGACGGAGCCGAGGTCCGGCATCAGCATGACGATGAGCATCGGGACGGTGGCCAGCGCCAGGGCGAGGACGACGGTGCGGTGGTCGGGATGTTCCCGGTCCCCGGCGTCGACGCGGGCGGCCAGCAGCATCGCCATGCCGAGGATGATGGTGACCTTGACGAACTCGGACGGCTGGAGGCTGAAGCCGCCGATCACCAGCCAGGCGTGGGCGCCGTTGATGGTGGCGCCCAGCGGGGTGAGGACCAGCAGGATCAGCAGCACCGAGATGCCGTAGAGGACCGGGACGGCGGTCCTGAGGGCGCGGTGGCCCAGCCAGATGGTGCCCGCCATCAGGGCGAGGCCGATGCCGGTGTTGAGCAGGTGGCGGACGAGGAAGAAGTACGGGTCGCCCTGGTTGAGTCCGGTGCGGTTGCGGGTGGCGGAGTAGACGAGGGCGACGCCGACCAGGGAGAGGGCGAGCGCGCTCAGCAGCATCGGCCAGTCGAGCCTGCGCACCGCGGAGTCGCGGGCGAAGACCCGGGTCCAGGGGGCGCGCTCGGGCCCGTAGCCGGGGACGGAGAAGCCGGCCATCAGTCGCGCCTCCAGAGAAGGGGGCCACCGGGGGCGGCGGCGAGGTCCTGGGTGTCGGCGGGCGCGGACGGCTTCGCGGGCAGGTACGGCTTGACCGTCGGGGCGTGGATCGAGCCGTCCGGCTGGACCTTGGGCAGCGTGGACTGGGGCTTGGGCAGCAGGGCCTTCTTGACGTCCTGGTCGCCTTCCTCGTTCAGCCCGTACATCGCCTCGAAGATCTTGCGGACGGCCGGGCCGGAGGCGCCGGAGCCGGTGCCGCCCTGGGAGATCGTCATGACGATCGTGTAGTCCGGGGTGTAGCTGGCGAACCAGGAGGTCGTCTGCTTGCCGTAGACCTCGGCGGTGCCGGTCTTGGCGTGCATCGGGATCTTGTCCTGCGGCCAGCCGACGAAGCGCCAGGCGGCGGAGCCGGTGGTCGCGACGCCCGCGAGTGCCTGCTCTATCTGCTTCCTGGTCTTCTGGTTCATCGGCAGCTTGCCGTGGGCCTTGGGCTGGATCTCGGTGGTCTTCTTGCCGTCGGCGCTGATGACGGCCTTGCCGACGGTGGGGTCGTAGAGGGTGCCGCCGTTGGCGATGGCCCCGTAGATGGTGGCCATCTGGATGGGGGTGACGAGGGTGTCGCCCTGGCCGATGGAGTAGTTGACCGAGTCACCGGCGCGCATCCGCATGCCTTCGAGGCAGTTCTCGTAGGCGATCTGCTCGGCGTACTCGCCGCCCTTCTTGCCGGACTTGCACCAGCCGTCCTTGTTGGCCTCCCAGTAGTCCTTCTTCCACTGGCGGTCGGGGACGCGGCCGGTGACCTCGTTGGGGAGGTCGATGCCGGTCTCCTTGCCGAGGCCGAACTGGTGGGCGGTCTTGTAGAACCAGTCCTTGGGGTGCTTGGGGTTGTTGCCGCCGTCCTTCTGCCACTGCTGGTGGGCGAGGTGGTAGAAGACGGTGTCGCAGGAGACCTCCAGGGCGCGGCCGAGGTTGATGGAGCCGTAGCCCTGGGACTCGAAGTTCTTGAAGACCTGCCCGCCGATCGAGTACGAGCTGGGGCAGGGGTAGCTGCCGTTGAAGTCGTACCCGGCGTTGACGGCGGCGGTGGAGGAGATCACCTTGAAGATCGAGCCGGGTGCGGCCTGGCCCTGGATGGCCCGGTTGAGCAGCGGGTAGTTCGACTTCTTGCTGGTGAACTTGGCGTAGTCCTTGCCGGAGATGCCGCCGACCCAGGCGTTGGGGTCGTAGTCGGGCAGGGAGGCCATGGCGACGACGCGGCCGGTCTTGTTCTCCATGACGACGGCGGCGCCCGCGTCGGCCTCGTAGGTCCGGTTGGTGTTGCGGTCCATCTCCTTGCGGGCCGCCTTCATCGCCTCGTTCAGCTCGTACTCGGTGACCGCCTGGACGCGGGAGTCGATGCTGGTGACGACGTTGGCGCCGGCCTCGGCCGGGTCGGACTCGGCCTCGCCGATGACGCGGCCGAGGTTGTCGACCTCGTAGCGGGTGACGCCGGCCTTGCCGCGCAGCTCCTTGTCGTAGGTGCGCTCCAGGCCGGAGCGGCCGACCTGGTCGGAGCGGAGGTAGGGCGAGTCGGTGTGCTCGGCCTTCTTGATCTCCTCGTCGGTGACCGGGGAGAGGTAGCCGAGGACCTGGGAGGTATGGGCCTTGCCGGGGGCCGGGTAGCGGCGCACGGCGGTCGGCTCGGCGGAGATGCCGGGGAACTCCTCGGTCCGCTCGCGGATCTGGAGGGCCTGCTTGGCGGTGGCCTCGTCGGTGATGGGGATGGGCTGGTACGGGGAGCCGTTCCAGCAGGGCTGGGGCGTCTCGGCGTCGCAGAGGCGGACCTTGTCGGCGACCTCCTTGGGCGTCATGCCGAGGACGTCGGCGAGGCGGCCGAGGACGCCCTTCCCGTCGTCCTTCATCTTCATCAGCTCGGTGCGCGAGGCGGAGACGACGAGGCGGGTCTCGTTGTCGGCGATGGGCACGCCGCGGGCGTCGAGGATGGCGCCGCGCACGGCGGGCTTGACGACCTGCTGCACGTGGTTGCCGGAGGCCTTGGCGGCGTACTCGTCGCCCTGGCGGATCTGGAGGTACCACAGCCGCCCGCCGAGGGTGAGCAGCAGGGAGACGACCAGGACCTGGATGACGATGAGCCGGATCTGCACGCGGGGGGTGCGGCCGGTCTCGGGGATGTTGCTCACGGGCGGGGCCTCCTCGCGCGAGGTGCGGCGGGAGTTGCGGTCACAGGCGCTTGACCCCCTTGATGCGTCCGGCCCGGGCGACCCGGGACTTCATGGCTCTGGCGCGCAGGCCGCCGCGCTGGCGGCCGATGGCGAGGCCGGTCCCGGAGGAGAGCCAGCCGGCGGCGACGTCGCCGCCGGAGGGGCCGGAGGAGGGCTCGGCGAGCGGGTCGTGCTCGCCGCGGCGGGCCAGCGCCATGATCACCGGCACGGTGAACGGCGCGAGGAGCAGGTCGTACAGGCTCGCGGTGAAGAGCAGCCAGCCGAGGCCCACGTCGCGGGCGGCGGTGTCGCCGACGAGGGCGCCGACGCCCGCGTAGAGCAGGGTGGAGCCGATGGCGGCGCCGACCACGACGACCAGCGGGGCGGTGGCGGAGCGCAGCTTGCCGCCCTCGGGCTTGGCGAGCCCCGCGACGTAGCCGACGACGCAGAGGACCAGGGCGTACCGGCCCACGGCGTGGTCGGCGGGGGGCGCGAGGTCGGCGAGGAGTCCGGCGCCGAAGCCGACGAGGCTGCCGCTGGTGGGGCCGTAGACCATGGCCAACGCCAGGACCGTGAGCAGCAGCAGGTCGGGGACGGCGCCCGGCAGCTGGAGCCGGGCGAGGACGCTGACCTGGACGACGAGGGCGACCACGATCAGCGCGGCGGAGAGCAGAATCCGGTTGAGGCGCATGGCAGCAGCTCTACTCCTGGTCGGTTCCGGGATCGGGCTGCCCCGCCACGGGGGCGCCGGCTTCCTCGGCCCCCTCCTCGGGGGTCTCGCCCTCACCGGGCGGAGGTGCGGTGACCGTCACGGTGGGGGTGGGGGTCGGCTTCGACTTGGGCGGCAGCACGGTGTCGCGGGGGTCGTCGCGGGGTGCCTGGACGACGATGCCGACGATGTCGAGCTTGGAGAAGCCGACGTACGGCCTGAGGTAGACGGTGCGGGTCAGGTCGCCGCCGAGCGGGTCGACGCGGACCACCTCGCCGACGGGTACACCGGGCACGAACGGCTTGTCGGCGTGGGAGCCGAAGGTGACCATGCGGTCGCCCTTCTTCACCTTGGACTTGCCGTTGAGCAGCTGGACGGCGAGCGGGCGGTCGCCCTGCCCGGTGGCGAAGCCGAGTTCGTCGGAGCCCTCCATGCGGGTGCCGACGGTGAAGTCGGGGTCGCTGGCGAGCAGCACGGTGGCGGTGTGCGGGCCGACGGTGGTGACGCGGCCGACGAGGCCGTCGCCGTTGAGGACGGTCATGTCGCGGGCGATGCCGTCCTTGGTGCCCGCGTCGATGGTGATGGTCCAGGAGAAGCCCTGGGCGGGGCCGATGGCGACGACTTCGGCCCCGCGGATGCCGTACTGCCCGGCGCCGGCCTTCTTCAGCATGGCGTCGAGCTGGCGGACGCGGCTCTGGTTGCGCGCGTCGCTGCCGAGGCGGGTCTTGAGTGCGGCGTTCTCGCGCTCCAGGGCGGCGATGCGGTCGTGGCGCTCGCCGGAGTCGCGGACGGCTCCGATGGCGTTGCCGATCGGGGCGACCGCTCCGGCGACGCCGCTCTCCACCGGTCCGAGGACGGTGGCCGCGGCCTTGCGGGCGCCGTCGACGGGCGAGTCCTCGCCGCCGCGGATGTCCACCGTGATCAGTGCGAACGCGATGGCGATCAGCAGCACCAGGAGCAGCCGGCTCTCTCGTGTGTCCCTCACGTGCGGCGGCCGTGCCTTCCTCGTCGGAATGGGTTCGGGCTTCGGGTCGAACGGGGGGGCGGCGGGCCCGGCCCCGGGTGCGGCGCGGGCGGCGCGGGGGCGGGGCCCTGGTGCCGTCCTGCCGACGAGGGGAGCGCCGGGGACCCGGGGGTCCGCCGGTGCTCCGGCCGCCGTCACCGGGCGGGCCGCGGGGGCCCGCCCGGGTCACTCAGACGCGGTCACCTGCGCGGGGAGGCGTCCAGGACCTGCTGGAGGGCCTCGAACTCCTCGACGCACTTGCCGGAGCCGAGCGCGACGGAGTCGAGCGGGTCCTCGGCGATGTGGATGGGCATGCCCGTCTCGCGGCGGAGCCGCTCGTCCAGGCCGCGGAGCAGGGCGCCGCCGCCGGTGAGGACGATGCCGCGGTCCATGACGTCGCCGGAGAGCTCGGGCGGGCACTTGTCGAGGGTGGTCTTGACCGCGTCGACGATGGCGTTGACCGGCTCCTCGATCGCCTTGCGGACCTCGGCGGCCGAGATCACGACGGTCTTGGGGAGCCCGCTGACCAGGTCGCGGCCGCGGATCTCGGTGTGCTCGTCGGTCTCGAGGTCGTAGGCCGAACCGATGGTGAGCTTGATCTGCTCGGCGGTGCGCTCGCCGAGGAGGAGGCTGTACTCCTTCTTGACGTGCTGGATGATCGCGTTGTCCAGCTCGTCACCGGCCACCCGGATGGACTGGGCGGTGACGATGCCGCCGAGCGAGATCACGGCGACCTCGGTGGTGCCGCCGCCGATGTCCACGACCATGTTGCCGGTGGCCTCGTGGACGGGCAGGCCGGAGCCGATGGCGGCGGCCATGGGCTCCTCGATGATGTGCACCTGGCGGGCGCCTGCCTGGGTGGACGCCTCGATCACGGCGCGGCGTTCGACCCCGGTGATGCCGGAGGGGACGCAGACGACGACGCGGGGGCGGGCCAGGTAGCGCCGCTTGTGGATCTTGAGGATGAAGTAGCGGAGCATCCGCTCGGTGATCTCGAAGTCGGCGATGACGCCGTCCTTCAGTGGCCGCACGGCGACGATGTTGCCGGGTGTGCGGCCGATCATCTTCTTGGCTTCGGCACCTACCGCGAGGATGCCGCCGGTGTTGGTGTTGATGGCGACGACGGACGGTTCGTTGAGAACGATCCCTCGGCCCCTGACGTACACCAGCGTGTTGGCGGTCCCGAGGTCGACAGCCATGTCACGGCCGATGAACGACATTGTGTTCCCCATCAGGATTCGTCTGGCCTTCCCAAAGTGGAGCGTTGACGGCTTTTCAGGATGGCGAGGGTGGGTGCTGTGGCGTGAAGGCTTCCATCGTAGTCTCGCCCGCACGGGCACAGCGCAAGGGCTTCGCCATTGTCAGCAGATGATGGGCCGCCTCGCCCTGGGAGACGTGCCATCCGGGCCATGGGTTCCCCCGAACAGCCCGCATAAGCGGAAGGCGGCCGACTCCTGCCGGCCGCCGCGCGTCGGCACGTCGTCGTGCTGACCCGACGTCACCGGCCGGGGCGGACCCCGGCGCGCCGCGCGGCCGTCCGCACAGTCTGGTCCGGACGGGCGCGCTGCGCAATCCACGAAACGGAGTGTCTCAGGGGGTGGCCGCAAAGTCCCGAGCGGTGTCCGCGGTTTCCGGCGCCTGCTCTCCGCGCGCGAGAGGGAGACCCTCGTAGCGGAGCTACTTGGGCCTCCGGCCGGTGCGGCGAGAGTGCGTGCCGGGCGCCGTGGGCGCCGTGGGGGACTTTGCGGCCACCCCCTGGTCCCCGGTCACGGGGACGGGCTCAGACGCGGCCCGGGAAGAACAGGGCGACCTCGCGCTCGGCCGACTCGGGCGAGTCGGAGGCGTGGATGAGGTTCTCCCGGACGATGGTGCCGAAGTCGCCGCGGATGGAGCCGGGCGCGGCGGCGATCGGGTCGGTCGGGCCGGCGAGCCGGCGCACGCCCTCGACGACCCGCTCGCCCTCGACGATCAGCGCGACGACCGGACCGGACTGCATGAAGCCCATCAGCGGCTCGTAGAAGGGCTTGCCCTTGTGCTCGCCGTAGTGCTGCTCCAGCGTCCCGGCGTCCAGCCTGCGCAGCTCCAGCGCGGTGATCTCCCAGCCCGCCTTGCGCTCGATGCGGCCGATGATCTCGCCGATCAGGCCACGGCGGGCGGCATCGGGCTTGAGCAGGACGAGGGTGCGCTGAGTCATGTGCGGCTCCTTGGCGGCCGGGGGTGTGCGGTTGGGCCGAGGTTACCGGGTGTGACCGGAGCGGCCGCGGGCGGACCCCCACCAGGCCGCCTCCCCCACTGCGGGCGACCGCGCGGGCGCGCTCCGTGGCGGTCGGCGGGGGCAGCCGCAGGAGTGAGCAGGTACGGCGGAAAGGGCCGGCCGGGACCTCCCGCAACCGGCCCCCGCGGGTCAGGCCTCCGCCGCCGCCTGCTCCGCGAACCGCGCCTTGGCCTCGTCGATCTTCCGGCCGAAGTGGATCGAGGCCCACCACAGCCCGGCGAAGCACGCCCCCAGCACGAACATGACCGGCACGAACAAGCCGCTGAGGACCAGCGCGCCCTGCAGCGCCCAGCCGAGCCAGACGCCGACCTGCCGGGAGAGCACCCCGCAGAGCAGGAGGCTGACGGCCATCAGGGCGCCGCAGACCGTCCAGACGGTGCCGGTGGCGAGGCCGGGGTCCTTCATCGCCACCAGGCCGGCGAAGCCGATGACGAAGAACTCACCGATGAGCGTCGAAGCGCAGAGCATCCGCATGGCGCCGCTCAGCCCCTTCCCAGAAGCAGCCGGGCCTCGCCGACCGTGATGACGGAACCGGTGACCAGGACGCCACCGCCGGAGTACTCGCCCTCTTCCTCGGCGAGGGTCACCGCCGCCTCCAGGGCGTCGTCGAGCCGCGGCTCGACCTGGACCCGGTCCTCGCCGAAGACCTCGACGGCCAGGCCCGCCAGCTCGTCCACGTCCATGGCCCGCTCGCTGGAGTTGCGGGTGACGACGACCTCGGCGAGGAGCGGCTCGAAGGCTTCGAGGAGCCCCTTGGCGTCCTTGCCGCCGCTCACCCCGATGACGCCGATCAGGCGGCTGAAGTCGAAGGCCTCACTGACGGCGGTCGCCGTGGCGCGGGCGCCGGAGGGGTTGTGGGCGGCGTCCAGGACGACCGTCGGCGACTTGCGGACGACCTCCAGGCGGCCCGGCGCCGTCACCGCGGCGAACCCCTTGCGCAGGGTGTCGATGTCCAGGGTGCGGGCGTGCTGCGAGCCGATGCCGAAGAAGCCCTCGACGGCGGCGAGCGCCACGGCGGCGTTGTGCGCCTGGTAGGGGCCGTGCAGCGGCAGGTAGATGTCCTCGTACTCGCCACCGAGCCCGCGCAGGGTGACGAGCTGGCCGTCGACCGCGACCTGCCGGGAGACGACGCCGAACTCCATGCCCTCGCGGGCCACGGTCGCGTCGGCCTCCACGGCCTTCTTGAGGATGACCTGGGCGGCGTCCACCGGCTGCTGCGCCATGATCACCGAGGCGTCGGGCTTGATGATCCCGGCCTTCTCCCCCGCGATGGCGCCGGGCGTGGTGCCGAGCCGGTCGGTGTGGTCCAGGTCGATCGGGGTGATCACGGCGACCTGGCCGTCGATGACGTTGGTCGCGTCCCAGCTGCCGCCCATGCCGACCTCGACCACGGCGACGTCCACCGGCGCGTCGGCGAAGGCCGCGTAGGCCATCCCGGTGAGCACCTCGAAGAAGGAGAGCCGGTACGCCCCCTGGTTGTCGATCATCTCGACGTACGGCTTCAGGTCGCGGTAGGTCTCCACGAACCGGTCCGGGGCGATCGGCGCGCCGTCCAGGCTGATCCGCTCGGTGATCGACTGGACGTGCGGCGAGGTGTACCGCCCGGTGCGCAGCTCGAAGGCGCCGAGCAGCGCCTCGATCATGCGGGCCGTGGAGGTCTTGCCGTTGGTCCCGGTGATGTGGATCGACGGGTAGGCGCGCTGCGGGTCGCCCAGCACGTCCATCAGCCCCTGGATGCGGGTGACCGACGGCTCCAGCTTGGTCTCGCCCCAGCGCCCCGCCAGCTCCGTCTCGGCCTCGCGGAGGGCGGCGGCGGTCTCGGGGTCGGCGGGGCGGACCGGCTCGTCCTGCGGCGGAGCGGTCTGGGTCCGCAGGGTGCGGCTGCCCGCCTCGATCACAGCGAGGTCGGGGTCGCGGTCCTGTTCTGCGTCGACGATCTCCTGGAAGGCGTCATCATCGGGTCCGGGCTGCTCGGGCTCGCCGCTGTCGTGCGGGGGGTGGTCGCTCACGCGCCCCAGTCTACGGAGAGGGTCGCGAAGCTCCCGCAGGGCCCGGGTATGTCGTGAGGGCCCCCACCAAGCCCTGGTGACGGCCCTCACGATGCCCGCGCGGCGGCGTCGGCGGGTCAGCCGGCGGGCAGGCCCGCGAGCTGCGCGGTGATGCGCTCGATGTCGGCCTCGGCCTTGCTCAGCCGGCCGCGGATCTTGTCCACGACCTTGTCGGGGGCCTTGGCGAGGAACGCCTCGTTCCCCAGCTTGGCCTCGGCGGCCGCCTTCTCCTTCTCGGCGTTGGCCAGGTCCTTGGCCAGGCGCTTGCGCTCGGCCTCGACGTCGATGGTGCCGGAGAGGTCGAGGGCGACCGTGGCGCCGGAGACCGGGAGGCTGGCGGTGGCCTGGAAGGCGTCGCCCTCCGGGGTCAGCCGGAGCAGCTGGCGGATGGCGGCCTCGTGCGGGGCGAAGGCGGTGCCCTCCAGGGTAAGGCGGGCGGGGACCTTCTGGCCGGGCTGGAGGCCCTGGTCGGAGCGGAACCGGCGGACCTCGGTGATGACCTGCTGGACCTGCTCGATCTCGGCCTCGGCGGCGGTGTCGCGGAAGCCGCTGTCGGCCGGCCAGTCGGCGATGACCAGCGACTCCTGGCCGGTGAGGGTGGTCCAGAGGGTCTCGGTGACGAACGGCATGACCGGGTGGAGCAGCCGCAGCGTCGTGTCGAGGACCTCGCCGAGGACGCGGGCCGAGACCTCGGCCGGGCGCCCGCCGCCCATGAAGGTGGTCTTGGACAGCTCGACGTACCAGTCGAAGACCTCGTCCCACGCGAAGTGGAAGAGGACATCGGAGACCTTCGCGAACTGGTAGTCCTCGTAGTACGCGTCGGCCTCGGCGACCACCGTGTTGAGGCGGGAGAGGATCCACCGGTCGGTGGCGGACAGCTCCTCGGGCGCGGGCAGTTCGCCCTCGACCGTGGCGCCGTTCATCAGGGCGAACCGGGTGGCGTTCCAGATCTTGTTGGCGAAGTTCCGCGAGCCCTGGACCCAGTCCTCGCCGATCGGCACGTCGACGCCCGGGTTGGCGCCGCGCGCCAGGGTGAAGCGGAGCGCGTCGGAACCGTAGGCGTCCATCCAGTCGAGCGGGTTGACCGCGTTGCCGAAGGACTTCGACATCTTCTTACCGAACTGGTCGCGGACCATGCCGTGCAGGGCGATGGTGTGGAACGGCGGGGTGCCGTCCATCGCGTAGAGGCCGAACATCATCATCCGGGCGACCCAGAAGAAGAGGATGTCGTAGCCGGTGACCAGGACGGAGTTCGGGTAGAACTTCGCGAGGCTGTCGGTCTGTTCGGGCCAGCCGAGGGTGGAGAAGGGCCACAGGCCCGAGGAGAACCAGGTGTCGAGGACGTCGGTCTCCTGGTGCCAGCCCTCGCCGCTCGGCGGCTCCTCGTCGGGGCCGACGCAGACGATCTCACCGTCCGGGCCGTACCAGATCGGGATGCGGTGGCCCCACCACAGCTGCCGGGAGATGCACCAGTCGCGCAGGTCGTCGACCCAGTCGAAGTAGCGCTTCTCCATCTCCTGCGGGTGGATCTTGACCTGGCCGTCGCGGACCGCGTCACCGGCGGCCTGGGCGAGCGGGCCGACCTTGACCCACCACTGCATCGACAGGCGCGGCTCGACCGTGGTCTTGCACCGCGAGCAGTGGCCCACCGAGTGGACGTACGGCCGCTTCTCGGCGACGATCCGGCCCTCGGCGCGCAGCGCGGCGACGATCGCCGAGCGGGCCTCCAGCCGGTCAAGGCCCTCGAAGGGGCCGGGGACGGTGATGACCGCGCGCTCGTCCATGACGGTGAGCGAGGGCAGGTCGTGGCGGCGGCCGATCTCGAAGTCGTTCGGGTCGTGGGCCGGGGTGACCTTGACCGCGCCGGTGCCGAACTCCGGGTCGACGTGGGTGTCGGCGACGACCGGGATGGTCCGGTCGGTCAGCGGCAGCTTGATCTGCTTGCCGACGAGGTGCCGGTACCGCTCGTCGTCCGGGTGGACGGCGACCGCGGTGTCACCGAGCATCGTCTCGGCGCGGGTGGTGGCGACGACGAGGGCGTCCTCGCCCTCGCCGTACTTCATGGAGACGAGTTCGCCGTCGTCGTCGCTGTACTCGACCTCGATGTCCGAGATGGCCGTCAGGCAGCGCGGGCACCAGTTGATGATGCGCTCGGCGCGGTAGATCAGCTCGTCCTCGTACATCTTCTTGAAGACGGTCTGAACGGCGCGGGAGAGGCCCTCGTCCATGGTGAACCGCTCGCGGGACCAGGCGACGCCGTCGCCGAGGCGGCGCATCTGGCCGGAGATCTGGCCGCCCGACTCGTTCTTCCACTTCCAGACGCGCTCGATGAACGCCTCACGGCCGAGGTCGTGGCGGGACTTGCCCTCCTTGGCCAGCTCGCGCTCGACGACGTTCTGCGTGGCGATGCCGGCGTGGTCCATGCCGGGCTGCCACAGCGTCTCGTACCCCTGCATCCGCTTGCGGCGGGTCAGGGCGTCGATCAGCGTGTGCTCGAAGGCGTGGCCCAGGTGGAGCGAGCCGGTGACGTTCGGCGGCGGGATGACGATGGTGTACGGGGGCTTGTCGCTGTGCTCGTCGGCCTCGAAATAGCCCCGCTCTACCCAGCGCTCATACAGCTTCCCCTCTACATCGGCCGGCACGTACTGGGTCGGCAGTTCGGGGGTGGCTGCTTGCTGATGCTGAGTGTTGTCGGTCACGAGGCACAGTTTACGGGCGTCACCGCCCCGTCCCGAAACCGGATTCTTCGGTAACGGTGGCGCCCCGGTTTCCCTATGACGCGGTCATGTCCGTCAGGATGAGCCCAACGCATGTACGACGGAGGGGAACCACGCCCATGAGCTACAACCAGCCCGGCCCTTACGGAGGCCAGCCCCAGCAACCCGGCCCCTACGGCCAGCAGCCGCCCCAGGGCCCGCCCCCCGGCGGCCAGCCCGGTTACGGCTACCCACAGCAGGGCGGGGCGCCCCAGCAGCAGCCCGGTTACGGCTACCCGCAGCAGGGGCAGCAGCCGGGGCCGTACGGCCAGGCCCCGCAGCAGCCCGGCCAGCCAGGAGGCCCCTACGGCCAGGTGCCCCCGCCGCCCTCGGGGGGCGGGGGGAAGAAGACGGGCCTGATCGTGGCGGCCAGCGTGGTCGCGGTCGCCGTCCTCGCCGGCGGCGCCTTCCTCCTCACCTCGGGCGGTGACGACGACAAGCCGTCGGGCGGCGACAACGTCGCCTCCGGTGGTCTTCAGGACGACGGTCCGCACAAGCTGACCACCCCGGACAAGATCCTCGGTGGCGAGTACTCCCGCGGTACGCCCGACACCCCGGCCAAGGACGCCTCGTCCTCGGACGCGAAGTCGCTGGCCACGGCGGGCATCAGCGAGGCCAAGGGCCTCGGCACGATCTACTCGACCATCGACCTCACGACGCTGGACCCGAACGACGCGGCGACCGCGGAGAAGGTCGCGGCCGCCAAGAACGTCACGTTCTTCGGGGTGTTCGGGAAGGTGGCGGACCCGCAGGCGACGCTCGACAAGACCTTCGCGGAGTTCACCAAGACCGCCGAGCAGAACGGCACGACCCTGTCGGGCGAGCCCAAGGCCGTCACCCCGGGCAGCCTCGACGGCGCCGTGATGAAGTGCCAGGGCGCCGAGACGAAGAACCCCAGCACCGGCGTCCAGCAGAAGACCAACATGTGCATGTGGGCTGATTACAGCACCATCGGCCTGGTCGAGCCGGTGCAGGGCGTCACCGGCACCACCATGGACGAGGCCGCGGAGATAGCCGCCAAGCTCCGCGCCGATGTACGGGTGCCGCAGTAACCCGGCACCACGCACCGAATCCGTGGACCGGCCTGCTGCCGGGCACAGGAGCCACGCCCCGCGGAACACCTCCGCCAAGGCCGGGCCGTTCGACGGCTCGCAGAGGCTCTACGGCGGCTGCTCCGCACGCGGCTCGTCAACCCGGACTGAGCCGGCAGGGCGCGTGAGCTGAACGTCCGAGGGGCAGGACCAGTGTTCGGTCCTGCCCCTCGGACGTGCGTCAGGCTGCTGACGGCCCTCAGGCCGACTTCTGCTCCCCGCTCCCCCGCCCCCGGGCGTCCCGGGGGATCAGGGTCGGGTTGACGTTGGACTGGACGACCTCGGCGGTGATGACGACGCGGGCGACGTCCTTGCGGGACGGCACCTCGTACATCACCGACATGAGGACCTCCTCCATGATGGCGCGCAGGCCGCGGGCGCCGGTCTGGCGCAGGATCGCCTGGTCGGCGATGGCCTCCAGCGCCTCGCGCTCGAAGTCCAGCTCCACACCGTCGAGTTCGAAGAGGCGCTGGTACTGCTTGACCAGCGCGTTGCGCGGCTCGATGAGGATCTGGAGGAGCGCCTCGCGGTCGAGGTTGTGGACCGAGGTGATGACCGGGAGGCGGCCGATGAACTCGGGGATCATCCCGAACTTCACCAGGTCCTCCGGCATGACCTCCTGGAACTGGTCCTTCTCCTCGATCTCCCGCTTGGAGCGGATCGTGGCGCCGAAGCCGATGCCCTTGGCCCCGGCCCGCGCCTCGATGATCTTCTCCAGGCCCGAGAAGGCGCCGCCCACGATGAACAGGACGTTCGTCGTGTCGATCTGGATGAACTCCTGGTGGGGGTGTTTCCGCCCGCCCTGCGGCGGCACCGAGGCGGTGGTCCCCTCCAGGATCTTCAGCAGCGCCTGCTGCACGCCCTCGCCGGAGACGTCACGGGTGATCGACGGGTTCTCGCTCTTGCGGGCGACCTTGTCGATCTCATCGATGTAGATGATCCCGGTCTCGGCCTTCTTGACGTCGTAGTCGGCGGCCTGGATGAGCTTGAGGAGGATGTTCTCGACATCCTCGCCGACGTAACCGGCCTCGGTCAGCGCCGTGGCGTCCGCGATGGCGAACGGCACGTTGAGCATCCGGGCCAGCGTCTGCGCGAGCAGGGTCTTGCCGGAACCGGTCGGTCCCAGCAGCAGGATGTTGGACTTGCCCAGCTCGATGGCGTCCTCACGCCCGCCGGGCGCGCCGTTCTGCCCCGCCTGCACGCGCTTGTAGTGGTTGTACACAGCGACGGAGAGCGCCTTCTTCGCGGGCTCCTGGCCCACGACGTAACTCTCCAGGAACTCGTAGATCTCGCGCGGCTTGGGCAGTTCGTCCCAGCGCACTTCCGAGGTCTCGGCGAGCTCCTCCTCGATGATCTCGTTGCAGAGGTCGATGCACTCGTCGCAGATGTACACACCGGGGCCTGCGATGAGCTTCTTGACCTGCTTCTGACTCTTGCCGCAGAACGAGCACTTGAGCAGATCGCCGCCGTCACCGATGCGTGCCACGAGGTACTTCCCCTTCGCCTGGGAGGCGCTCGTGCGAGCCCCTCCTGGTGCCTCATATTCGACGGTACCTTGCCGGGCCCCTCGTCCGGGCCCCCCTTGGCAGGGTCCGCTGTGGGGCGAACCCGGCCAAGGGGAGACAAAACCGCTGCCTGTTCGGCTCAGACTCCGGCGCTGAGCTTCCGGGTCGAGACGATCTGGTCGATCAGACCGTAGGAGAGGGCGTCCTCGGCCGTGAGGATCTTGTCGCGCTCGATGTCGTCGCGGATCTTGTCCAGCGGCGTCGTCGAATGCTTGGCCAGCATCTCCTCCAACTGCGAACGCATACGGAGGATTTCGTTGGCCGCGATCTCCAGGTCGGAGACCTGGCCACGCCCGGTCTCACTGTACGGCTGGTGGATCAGCACGCGGGCGTTGGGCAGCGCCATGCGCTTGCCCGGCGAACCGGCGGCCAGCAGCACGGCGGCGGCGGAGGCCGCCTGGCCCATGCAGACCGTCTGGATTTCGGGCTTCACGAACTGCATCGTGTCGTAGATCGCCGTGAGCGCCGTGAACGAGCCGCCGGGGCTGTTGATGTAGATCGAGATGTCCCGGTCGGGGTCGATCGACTCCAGGCACAGGAGCTGCGCCATCACGTCGTTGGCCGACGCGTCGTCGATCTGCACGCCGAGGAAGATCACGCGCTCCTCGAAGAGCTTCGCGTACGGGTCGTACTCCCGCACGCCCTGCGACGTGCGCTCGACGAACCGCGGAACGATGTAACGGGACTCGGCACGCGGGCCCGCGTATTCGCCGTCGGCGCCGTACGCGCCGCTGCCGGGGAAGTTGTTCATCTGGGTGTTCACCGTCCTGGTGATGAGCAGTGGTCTGGAATCGGCCTGGGTACCGGTAAAGGGCTGATCAGGCGCCGGTGCCGCCGCCGCCGGGCACGTTGGCCGCGGAGGCGATGACCTCGTCGATCAGGCCGTACTCCCTGGCCTCGTCGGCGGAGAACCAGCGGTCGCGGTCCGAGTCCCGGGTGATCTGCTCGACGCTCTGGCCGGTGTGGAAGGCGGTCAGCTCGGCCATCCGCTTCTTGGTGTGCAGCAGCCGCTCCGCGTGGATCTTGATGTCCGAGGCGGAACCGGCCAGACCGGCGGACGGCTGGTGGATCAGGATTTCGGCGTTCGGCAGGGCGAAGCGCTTGCCGGGGGTGCCGGCGCTCAGCAGGAACTGGCCCATCGAGGCGGCCAGACCCATGGCGATGGTGACCACGTCGTTCTTGATGAACTGCATGGTGTCGTAGATCGCCATGCCGGCGCTGATCGAACCGCCGGGGCTGTTGATGTAGAGGTTGATGTCCTTGTCAGGGTCGCTGGCAAGGAGCAGGAGCTGCGCGGTGATCTTGTTGGCGATGTCGTCGTCCACGGGCTGGCCGAGGAAGATGATCCGCTCACCGAGCAGCCGGTTGTAGACCTGGTCGCCGAGGCCACCACCGATGGAGGGGTCGCCGGCGGCGGAGGGCATCAGATTCGTCACGTATCCACCTGCTCGTCTTACGACGGCGCCGGGCCGTCTCACGTCTTCTGACGGGGCGCGGGGGCCCGCGCCCGCCGTTTGGGCGGCGATATGAGGGGACTCCCCAGCCCTCGTTATTCATGGACCCTAACGCGCGGGCCGTCGCGGGCCATCCCGCATTCGGAACTGTTCGCTGTGAGCGCAGGTCCGGCGCCCCGGGGGCCTCTTCGGCCGGTACGGGCGGGGCCGTCCGGCGGGCACGTCGGCCCTCCCCGCCGCGGCCCGGCCCGGGGGCGGCCTCCGACCGCGGAGCGCGGCACCGCCCGGGCCCGCGGGGAGCCGTCTGCGGGCCCCGCCGCGCGGCGGGCGGCGGGGCCTCGCGGAGGTCCGGGAACGCGAGCGCCGGACCGGCTGAGGGAATCAGCCGGTCCGGCGCTCGGGGACGGCGGTGCGGGGCCGTCCTGCCCGAAGGTGCTTACTTGTCGCTGTCAGCCTTGGCCTCGGCGGCGGCGTCGTCGCCCTCGGCCTGCTCAGCGGTCTCGGTGGCCTCGGCCGCCTCGTCCTCGTCGTCCGAGAGGTCGATGACCTCGCCGTTGGTGTCCTTGACCGTGACGGCCTCGACCACGACGGCGAGCGCCTTGCCGCGGGCGACCTCGCCGACCAGCATCGGGACCTGGCCGCCTTCGACGACGGCCTGGGCGAACTGGTCGGGGGACATGCCGGAGGAAGCAGCGCGCCGCATGAGGTGCTCGGTGAGCTCCTCCTGGTCGACGTTGAGCTTCTCCTTGTTGACCAGCTCGTCGAGGATGAACTGGGTCTTGATGCCCTTGACGGCCTGCTCGCGCGTCTCGGCGTCGAACTCCTCGGCGGTCTTGCCCTGGATCTCCAGGTACTTGTCGAGGTCGAGGCCCATCTGGCCGAGCTGGTGGTGCTCCAGGTTGTGCTTGCGGGTGTTGACCTCGTCCTCGAGAAGCTTCTCGGGGATCGGCACCTCCGCCAGCTCCAGCAGGGCGTCCAGGACGCGCTCCTGGGCCTGGGTGGCCTGGTCGTACTGCTTCATGTTCTCCAGGCGCTTGCGGCTGTCCGCGCGCACCTCCTCCAGCGTGTCGAACTCGCTGGCGAGCTGGGCGAAGTCGTCGTCCAGCTCGGGGAGTTCGCGCTTGGCGACCTTGGAGACCTTGACCGTGATCTCAGCCTCCTTGCCGGCCGCCGAGCCGCCCTTGAGCTCGGAGGCGAAGGTGGCCTCGCCACCGGCCTCCAGGCCCTTCACGGCCTCGTCGATGCCGTCGAGCAGTTCGCCGGAGCCGATGGTGTAGGAGACGTCGGACGCGAGCCCGTCCTCCAGCACCTCCCCGTCGACCTTGGCCTCCAGGTCGAGGGTGACGACGTCGCCGTCCTCGGCGGGGCGCTCGACGGGCGCGGTGGAGGCGAAGCGCTCACGCAGCTCCTCCACGGCCTTGTCGACGTCCTCGTCGGTGACCTCGACCGGGTCCACCTCGACCTCGATGCCGGAGTAGTCCGGGATCTCGATCTCGGGGCGGATGTCGACCTCGGCGGTGAAGGCCAGCAGCTCGCCGTCCTTCAGCTCGGTGATGTCGACCTCGGGCTGGCCGAGGACGTTCAGCTCACCCTCGTTGACCGCTTCGGTGTAGAACTTCGGGAGCGCGTCGTTGACGGCCTCCTCCAGCACGGCGCCGCGTCCGAACCGCTGGTCGATGACTCGGGCCGGGATCTTGCCCTTACGGAAGCCCTTCACCGTGACCTGCTGGTTGATCTTCTTGTACGCCGCGTCGAGGCTGTCCTTGAGCTCCTCGAAGGGCACCTCGACAGTGAGCCGAACCCGGGTCGGGTTCAGGGTCTCCACGGCGCTCTTCACGGTTCGGTCTCCTTGATGGCTGACTTCTGGGGGTTCTGCCGACACCGCGCACACGGGGTGGCGGAGGAATGCCGGCGGATCGAGCCCGCCGCGGACACGCACAGAGGCACGCGGACACACGGGCTCGCACTTTGCATAGTAACCGTGTGGCGGAGGAGACCCCCAACGCGATCTTGCAGGTGGTCGGGGTGGCCGGATTCGAACCGACGACCTTCCGCTCCCAAAGCGGACGCGCTACCAAGCTGCGCCACACCCCGTCGGTGCGACACGTAGGGTACATGCCCCGTGGCCCGCCGGCGCCCGCGATCACGGGGGCGCGGGGAGTGCGAGCGAGGGGTGTGCGCGCCGGGCCGGTGACCGGCTAACATGCTCTGCGTACCCCGGTCGGTGACCGGCGGTGCGCGACGTGCGGGCGTAGCTCAATGGTAGAGCCCTAGTCTTCCAAACTAGCTACGCGGGTTCGATTCCCGTCGCCCGCTCCAGCGACGCCGAAGGGCCCGGCAGATTCGATCTGCCGGGCCCTTCGGCGTTTCCGTGGTCCGGTGCCGGGACAGGCGCGTAGACGCGGGGAACCGGAGTCGTTCGAGGGGCGCGGGAAGCGTGCGGGCGCGCACCCGGCGGGCGGGGTGGCCGGGCACGCGCCGGAGCGCGGGTGGGCGCCGCGCCTCAGAAGCTGATGCCGCTGACCGTCTGCGCTATCGAGTCGAGGACGCGCTGGATCGCCGGGGCCATGCCGCTGGAGGCGAGGAAGAAGCCGAACAGGATGGCCACCACGGCGGGGCCCGCCTTGAGTGAGCCGCCCCGGATGAGGACGACCATGACGATCGCCAACAGCACCACCACGGACAGTGAAATGGCCACAACTGATCACACCTTCGCGTCGGTCCGCTCTCCCGGCCCGGGTGACACACACCGCGCGCACCCCTCGCCAGGACCATCGTGCCACCAACAGCCCTTCTTCATGCGGCTGGTGACGCAACGTCGGCCATGGCCTCGGCCACACCCGGTGGGCCGCCGCCGCGACCTGCGCGGAGAGTGCGCCGGTGGCGGGGTGGCGACCCTCCGGACCGGCGTACCGGTTCCGGGTGCCCAGGGCATTACGCGGACACCGAATTCGGCTTGATCGTTTCCCCTCCGCCACGAACGCTCACGTGCCCTCCGCAAGGAATTCGAATTCCGGACCCGATCGCTCACCCGGCGAACACACTCTGTGAAATAGCCGACAGATGGCGAACGGGCCACCGCGGAATTCCCGCGCCCGGCGCCACGCTTCACCGGCCACCGCCAACCACCCACCGCACCGCCGCCGTCCACTTGGACCAGGAGCGGCGCAGGCGCAGGTCAGACGGGTGAGCGGCACCTCTCCGGCAGGTGAATGGCCCCTTTACATCTGGACACTCCGGCACCTTTCACCTTGTCCCGTGCCCCGGCGTCCGGTATCGGGACGGGGAGGAAGACTTCGCCCTATCGGGGGTACACGAGGGCCACACCACGAATGAACCACGTGGTTTTACGAACCCGTTCCCCCGACGCTAGGGTGCTGAAAATGTTCCCCACCGCCCCGACCCCCACCCGTGCAGTGAGGTCATGGCGCGTCTCCCCCGAACTCGGGCAGGGCGCCTGGTGACGAACTCGCTGCGTCCGCACGGCCACCACAGTCAGCCGCTGCCCCCGGTTCAGGACCCGGCGGACGGCATGACGGCTCCACGGCCCTCCCACACGTCACAGGAGCGGCCCACCGGTCCTGAGAGACCTCCCGCCGCAGCCTCACAGCCCGCCAAGCCGCGGGACCCCTTCTTCGACAACGCCAAGTACCTCGCGATCGTGCTGGTCGCGATGGGCCACGCCTGGCAGCCGCTCACCAGCGACAGCCGGGCCGCCGAAGCCCTGTACATGGTCGTCTACGCCTTCCACATGCCGGCGTTCATCGTGATCTCCGGCTACTTCTCGCGCAGTTTCGACATGCGCAAGGACCGGCTCCAGCGCCTCGTCACGGGCGTCGCCGTGCCGTACGTCCTCTTCGAGGCCGCGTACAGCCTCTTCAAGCGCTGGGCCGACGACGATCCGACCCATCCGATCAGCCTGCTCGACCCGTGGTACCTCACCTGGTTCCTGGTCGCGCTGTTCGTGTGGCGGCTCACCACGCCGCTGTGGAAGATCGTCCGGTGGCCGGTGCCGCTGGCGCTGGCCGTCGCGCTGCTCGCCTCGGTCTCCCCCGACATCGGCGACGACCTGGACCTCCAGCGGGTCCTGCAGTTCCTGCCGTTCTTCGTGGTCGGCCTGGTCCTCAAGCCCGAGCACTTCCAGATGATGCGGCGCCGCGAGGTCCGGCTGCTGGCACTACCGGTCTTCGCCACCGCCCTGCTGGTCGGCTACTGGGCCGCGCCGCGCATGTCGTCGGCGTGGTTCTACCACCGCGACAGCGCCCAGGAGATGGGCTTCGCCTGGTGGGTGGGGATCGTCATGACCCTGGCCCTCTTCGGCTGCTCGATGGTGCTGACCCTCTGCTTCTTCGCCTGGGTGCCGCGCCGCCACATGTGGTTCACCGCGCTCGGCGCGGGCACGCTCTACGGCTACCTGCTGCACGGCTTCCTCGCCAAGGGGTCGCGCTTCTGGGGCTGGTACGAGACGTACGACTGGGTGCGCACACCGCTCGGCATGATCGGCGTGACGCTGATCGCCGGTGCGATCGTGACCGTGCTCTGCACACCACCGGTGCAGCGCGTCTTCCGCTTCGCGATGGAGCCGAAGATGAGCTGGGCCTTCAAGCGGGACGCGACCGAGCTGGCGCGGGAGCGCGCCAAGTCGGGATCGGCCATCCGCTGACCCGCCGCTCCGCCGGCCCCAGGGGGTCCGGCCGGGGCCGGTGACGGAACGTCCGGGAGCCCGGTCGGGGAGTTCTCCACTCCTCGGCCGGGCTTCCGCCTTTCCCCTACGCGGGCCCGCCCCCCGCGCGCGCGATGCCGCAGCCGCCCCAGGGCCCCACTGGAGAGACCAACTCGCCTTTGATCACAGGGAGTTGATGAACTGTGTCGCGCTGCTCACAGTCGCCCCCGAGCAGAGGTAATGCTTTGGTAAGCTAAGTATTGACGATTCCTTGACGCCCCCTTGACTCAAGAAGGAGGACGGGCTCATCGGACACGCAGAAACGCTGATAGCCATGGGCGGTGCCTTTGTCGCCGCGGCTGTGCTGGCACGCCTCGGCGGCCGTATCGGGTTGCCGACCATTCCGCTGTTCATCCTGGCCGGCATTCTGCTCGGCCCCCACACCCCCGGAGTCGTGCTCGTCTCCGACCCGCACGACCTGGAGATGCTCTCGGCCCTCGGCCTGGTGCTGCTGCTCTTCTATCTCGGTCTTGAGTTCCACATCGACGACCTCAAAGCCGGTGGGCGCAACATGGCCCTCGCCGGCGGGATCTATCTCGCACTGAACGTCGGCGCCGGCCTCGGCTTCGGCTTCGCCCTCGGGTGGGGGGTCTCGGAGGCGCTGGTCCTCGCCGGTGTCCTCGGGTTCTCCTCCTCGGCCATCGTCACCAAGATCCTGGTCGACACGGGCCGCCTCGGTAATCCGGAGACCAAACCGATCCTCGGCATCATCGTCGTCGAGGACGTCTTCATCGCGCTCTACCTCGCGGCGCTCCAGCCCATCCTGTCGGGTGCGGACAGCCTGAGCACCGCCCTGATCGACGGTGGCAAAGCGTTCGGCTTCCTGATCGCGCTGGCGCTCGTCGCCCGCTACGGCACGCGCGTCGTCGGGCGGCTCATCAGCACACCTGACGACGAGATCCTGACCATCTCCTTCCTCGGTGCGGCGGTGCTGATGGCCGGCGTCTCCGAGTGGTTCGGCGTGGCCGACGCCATCGGCGCCTTCATGGTCGGTCTGATGCTCGGGTCCACCACCTCCGGCAAGCGCATCCTCAAACTGGTCCATCCGCTGCGGGACGCGTTCGGTGCCATCTTCTTCTTCGTCTTCGGACTCTCCATCAACCCGGGCGACCTGCCGGGCGTCGTGTGGCCGGTGCTGATCGCCGTGGTCCTCACGCTTTCCATGAACGTGATCTCGGGTATCACCGCGGCGCGGATCTACCGGTTCGACGCGCAGCCCGCCGCCAACATCGCCACCACGCTGCTGGCGCGCGGTGAGTTCGCGCTGATCCTCGCCACGATGGCGGCGGCGGCCGGGCTCGACTCCCGGCTCTCGCCCTTCATCGCGGGGTACGTACTGGTGCTCGCGATCATGGCGCCGCTGGCCGCCGGTCGCAGTGAGTGGCTGGCGCGGGTGCTGCCAGGGGGGAAGCCGAAGGCTTCGGAGGCGGGGGAGGACGACGCGGGGGCGTCGGGGTCCTCGGTGCCTGAGCGGGCGTCTGTCTGACACCCTTCGGTATCCCGTCCTCACACAGGCCCGTTCCCTTCGGGGGGCGGGCCTGCGGGGTGCCTGCGGGGTGCCTGCGGCGCTTGCTGGGCTGGGGGTGGCTGGGCTTGACCGGGCCGGGCGGGGGCTGGCCTCAAGCGCCGGCCGGGCTGGCAGTGGGGGGCGGTGGCGGTCCGCCTTCCGGTCACAGATGGCCTCAAACGCCGGCCAGGCTGAAGGGTGGCCTCAAACGCCGGCCGGGCTGGACGGTGGGAGCGCGGTGGCACTCCATGCTGGAGTTTGCGGTCGATCGGATGTCGGCGCGAGCCCGGGGGCGGCGGCCGTACGAGGCCGGGAGTCCGGGAGTCCGGGAGAGCTTTACGAGCCCGGTGATCCGCCGTGCGATGTCGGGAGCGGTTGCCGCACGCTGGGCGGGGCCGGGCGGGCGGTCGGGGGCGGGCGGGTGGCGTGCAGGGGGACGTAGGGGTCAGTTGGGGGCGCGGCAGAGGAGGAGGAGGGCTCGGTCGTCGTTGACGTCTTTGGCCACTGCTTCGATGAGGTGCCAGGCGGCGCCCTCGAAGCCGCCGGGGACGTAGCGGTCGGCCTCGCCGGTGAGGCGGTCGATGCCCTCGGAGAGGTCGCGGCCGGAGGTCTCCACCAGGCCGTCGGTGTAGAGCATGAGGACGTCGCCGGGGGCGAGGGAGCCCTTCACCGGGTCGAACTGGCAGCCGTCGTAGACACCGAGGAGCGGGCCTTCGGCGGCCTTCTCCTCCCACTGGCCGGTGCCGGAGTGGAGCTGGACGGCGGGGAGGTGCCCGGCGGAGAACAGCTCGTAGTCGCCGGAGTCCAGGTCGAGGACGAGGTGGATGGAGGTGGCGAAGCCCTCGTCCCACTCCTGGCGGAGCAGGTAGCCGTTGGCGGCGGGGAGGAAGGCGTGCGGGGGCAGGGAGCCGAGGAGGCCGCCGAAGGCGCCGGAGAGGAGCAGGGCGCGTGAACCGGCGTCCATGCCCTTGCCGGAGACGTCGGTGAGGACCACTTCGAGGGTGCGGCCGCCGTGGGTTCGGGCGGCGACGACGAAGTCCCCGGAGAACGACTGGCCGCCCGCCGGGCGCAGCGCCATCTCGTGGTGCCAGCCCGAGGGCAGATGGGGCAGGCGGCTCTGCACCCGGATGCGCTCGCGCAGGTCGAAGAGCATGGTGCCGCCGCGCCGCCAGGGCACCCCGACCCGGCTGCGGAACTGGGCGATGACCAGGCCGAAGAGCCCGGCCGCGGCGACCGTCAGCACGGTGCCGGGGGTGACGCCGACCGGGACCGAGGAGGTCGGGCCGCTGCCGAGCACCAGCGACTCCACGACCAGGGCCGCGGTGGCCGAGGCGTAGAGGAGCAGGAGGGTGGCGGGGCGCAGGACGAGGCCGCCGGCGATGACCGGGAGGACCAGGGCTGCGGGGTCGCACCACTCGGGTCCGACGATGGTTCCGGCGGCGATGGCGGGGACGGTCAGGAAGAGACCTGCGAAGGCGACCCAGTCGGAGCCGTCGCCGCGGAAGTAGTCGACGGCGGATCTGCGCATGCCGGTGCGGGCCCGGTGCCAGCGCTTGCGCATCCGGGCCCGGGTCGTCTCTGCTGCCGCCCTTGCTTGTGCCATTGTTCGGGACCTTACCGAGCCGGGCTGTCACTTCGCACGGGAGGTCCCTCTTGTCCCCTGCTCCGGGCGGAGCAAAAACGCCTCGCCGTGTCCCGTCGTCGCTGGTAGGGATGGCGTATGACATCTGGTGCAGAGGTATTGCGGGCCGAGGACTGGGACCAGTGGTACGGCCTGCTGGAGTTGGCGTTCGGCGGTGTGGCGGAGGATCCCGAGGAGCGGGCGCTGTACAGGCGGCTGACCGAGCCCGAGCGGTCGTTGGCGGTGTGGGACGAGACGGAGATCGTGGGCACGGCGGGGGCGTTCTCCTTCCGGGTCTCGGTGCCCGGCGGGCGGCTGGTCCCGGCGGGGGGCGTGACGATGGTCGGGGTGGCGCCCACGCACCGGCGCCGCGGCATCCTGACGACGATGATGCGCCGCCAGCTCGACGACGTACGGGCCCGCGGTGAGGCGCTGACGGTGCTGACCGCCTCCGAGCCGGAGATCTACGGGCGTTTCGGCTACGGGATCGCCTCGATGAAGGTGGGCGTCGAGATCGACACGGCGCAGGTGCGGCTGGCGGTGCCGGAGGGGACGGACGGGGTCGTGCTGCGACGGGCCGACCCGCGGGAGGCGCTGAAGGTCTGCGAGGAGGTGTACGCGCGGCAGGTGGCCGGGCGGCCGGGGATGATCGCGCGGGCGCCGGGGTGGGAGGAGCAGGGGGTCCTCGACCCGCCCGGCGAGCGGAAGGGCGGCTCGCCGCTCCAGTGCGTGCTGGCCGAGCGGGACGGCGAGGTGGTGGGGTACACCCGCTACCGCACCCAGCCGGCCTGGGCGTTGAGCGGGCCCGACGGGTCCGTGGTGGTCCAGGACCTGGAGGCGCCGGACCCGGCGGTGTACGCGGCGCTGCTGCGCTATCTGTGCGGGATGGACCTGATGCGGACGGTGAAGCTGCCGAACCGGCCGGTGGACGACGCCTGGCAGTACCTGGTGAGCGACATCCGGCGCTGCGTGCCGCGGCTGCGGGACGAACTCCAGGTGCGGCTGGTCGACGTGGGCGCGGCCCTCCAGCAGCGGTCCTACCGCACGCCGTTGGACGTGGTGTTCGAGGTGAGCGACGCGTTCTGCCCCTGGAATGAGGGGCGTTGGCGGCTGACCGCGGACGCCGAGGGCGCCGCCTGCGAACGCACCGGCGCCGAGCCCGACCTGGCGCTGTCGGTACGGGAGCTGGGCGCGGCCTACCTCGGCGGGGTGCCGTTGAGCGGGCTGGCGGCGGCCGGGCGGGTGCGGGAGCTGCGGCCGGGGGCGCTGGCGAGTACGTCGACGGCGTTCGGCTCCGACGTGGCGCCCTGGCTGCCGCACGGCTTCTGAGGCTGCTGGGCGGTGGTGCCCGTCTGGCAGTGGGGGCACCAGAAGAGGTTGCGGGCGGCGAGTGAGGCGGTACGGATCCGCTCGCCGCAGACCAGGCAGGGGCGCCCGTCGCGGCGGTAGACGTAGACCTCGCCGCCGTGGTCGTCGACGCGGGGCGGGCGGCCCATCGCCTCGGGGGCGTGCTCGGGGCGGACCGTGTCGATCCGGTCGTTCCGCACGCCCTCGCGCATCAGCTCCGCCAGGTCGTGCCAGAGGGTTTCCCAGGTGGCGCGGTCCAGGCGGTTGCCCGGGGTGTACGGGTCGACGCCGTGCCGGAAGAGGACTTCGGCCCGGTAGACGTTGCCGACGCCCGCGACCACCTTCTGGTCCATGAGCAGGGCGGCCACGGTGGTGCGGGAGCGGGACACCCGGCGCCAGGCCGCGTCAGGGCCGTCGTCGGCGCGCAGCGGGTCGGGGCCGAGGCGGTCGTGGACGGCCTGCTTGCCCTCGTCGGTGAGGAGGGTGCAGGCGGTCGGGCCGCGCAGGTCCGACCAGGCGTTCTCGGCGGTGAGCCGGAGCCGGATGGTGCCGGTGGGCGGCGGCGGGTCGCCCGTGCCCCGGGCGACCTTGCCGAAGAGGCCGAGGTGGATGTGGATCCAGCCGTGGTCGGCGAAGTCGAGGAAGAGGTGCTTGCCGTGCGCCTCGGCTCCGGCGAGCACCGCTCCGTCCAGCAGGGCGGCGGAGGCGGCGAAGCGGCCCTGGGGGCTGGAGACGCGTACCGGCCGGCCGCCGAACCACTCCTGGTGGTCGGCGGCCAACCGGTGCAGGGTGTGCCCTTCGGGCATCAGGCGTTCTGCTGGGGGTGGTGGGCCGGGATCGGGGGGAGCTCGCCGGTGGTCTCGTAGGCGGAGAGCATGTCGATGCGGCGGGTGTGGCGCTCGTCGCCGGAGTACGGGGTCGCCAGGAAGGCGGCGACGAAGGCGGTGGCCTCGTCCTGGGTGTGCATCCGGGCGCCGACGGAGACGACGTTGGCGTTGTTGTGCTCGCGGCCGAGGGCGGCGGTCTCCTTGCTCCAGGCGAGGGCGCAGCGGACGCCCTTGACCTTGTTGGCGGCGATCTGCTCGCCGTTGCCCGAGCCGCCGATGACGACGCCGAGCGAGTCGGCGTCGGCGGCGGCCCGCTCGGCCGCCCGCAGGCAGAACGGCGGGTAGTCGTCGGCGGCGTCGTAGATGTGGGGGCCGCAGTCCACCGGGTCGTGGCCGTTCGCCTTCAGCCAGTCGACGAGGTGGTTCTTGAGTTCGTAGCCGGCATGGTCGGAGCCGAGGTACACGCGCATGAGGGGAGTGTGGCATGCCCGGGGCGGGGTAGCTGATTCCGGGTCCACGGCGGGCGGCCGCCGCTGAGCGCCGCCCCGTGGATGCTCCGTCCGGCACCACGAGGTCACGCCGGTGACCCGGCATGCGGCCGTGATACGCCCGGAGGCCGTGATTCGTTCCACGCCGGCCCGAGGTGTGATCTGTTCCACATCCCTCCTTTCCGGCAGCGGTAGCCCCTGGGAGGACTGGGCTCACGGTCCCTGAGGCGGGCGCCTGGTCACGTCGCGCGACGGAACAAAACGGAATCAGGGGTTCCGCGCTGTGGATTCTTGTGGATTCATTGCCTCAGCTCGGAACCCGAGAGCAAAGGAACAAGGCGCATGACCTCGCAGCCCCCACTTGCGAAGGTGGAAGACCTCCCCCACGAACCCACCGCCCCCACCCCGGGCGACGCGGGTGACGGACAGGGGAGCGACGGCCTCCAGGCCGGACTCAAGAACCGCCACCTGTCGATGATCGCCATCGGCGGTGTCATCGGCGCGGGGCTCTTCGTCGGATCCAGCGCGGGCATCGCCGCCGCCGGACCCGCCATCCTCGTCTCGTACGCCATCGTCGGCCTCATGGTCGTCCTGGTGATGCGCATGCTCGGGGAGATGGCCGCCGCCCGGCCCTCCTCCGGCTCCTTCTCCGCCTACGCCGACATGGCGCTCGGCCGCTGGGCCGGGTTCTCCATCGGCTGGCTCTACTGGTTCTTCTGGGTCGTGGTGCTCGCCGTGGAGGCGACCGCCGGGGCCGTCATCCTCAACGGGTGGATACCGGCCGTCCCCCAATGGGGCTGGGCGCTGATCGTGATGGTGGTCCTCACCGGCACCAACCTCGCCTCGGTCGCCTCCTACGGGGAGTTCGAGTTCTGGTTCGCCGGGATCAAGGTCGTGGCCATCGCGGCGTTCGTCCTCATCGGCGTGCTCGCCGTCTTCGGGGCGCTGCCCGGCTCGGACAACCCGGGCGCCGGGTTCGCCAACCTCACGGCACACGGCGGGTTCCTGCCCAACGGGGCCGGGTCGATCCTCACCGGGGTGCTGATGGTCGTCTTCTCCTTCATGGGGAGCGAGATCGTCACGCTGGCCGCCGGTGAGTCGGCCGACCCGCAGCGTGCCGTACGCAAGGCGACCAACAGCGTGATCTGGCGGATCGCCGTCTTCTACCTCGGCTCGATCTTCGTCGTCGTGGCGCTGCTGCCGTGGGACTCCAAGTCGATCGTCGAGGACGGGTCGTACGTGGCCGCGCTCGACTCGATCGGGATCCCGCACGCCGGGCAGATCATGAACGTCATCGTGCTCACCGCGGTGCTCTCCTGTCTCAACTCCGGGCTCTACACGGCCTCGCGCATGGCCTTCTCGCTGGGGAAGCGCGGGGACGCGCCTTCGGCGTTCGCCCGGGTCAACGCGCGCGGGGTGCCGCAGGCGGCCATCCTCGGGTCGGTCGTGTTCGGGTTCGCCGCGGTGTGGTTCAACTACCAGTGGCCTGAGACGGTGTTCCAGTTCCTGCTCAACTCCTCCGGAGCGGTGGCGTTGTTCGTCTGGCTCGTCATCTGCTTCTCGCAGCTGCGGCTGCGAGAGGTGATCTCTCGTGAGACGCCGGAGAAGCTGGTGGTGCGGATGTGGCTCTTCCCCTACCTCACCTGGGTGACGATCGCGGGGATCGTCTTTGTCATCGGGTACATGCTCTTCGATGAGGCCGGGCGTACGCAGATGGGGTTGTCTTTGCTGGTGGCTGTGGTTGTTGTCGTGGTCTCCCTTGTGAAGCACCGGGGGGCCCGGGGCTGAGCCCCGGGGTCCCCTCGCCCCGGGTCCCCTTGTGGGCCCGGGGCCCTTTTTTGGCCTCAGGCGCCGGCCGGGCTGAGTCTTGGCGCGCGCCGTCTCGACCGTGCCGGTCACTGATTGGCCTCAAGCGCCGGCCGGGCTGGGGTGTGGCTAGGCGCCGCTTGACCGCGCCGATCCAAGATGGCCTCAAGCGCCGGCCGGGCTGGGGTGTGGCTGGGCGCCGCTTGGCCGCGCCGGTCACTGATTGGCCTCAACCGCCGGCCGGGCTGGGGTGTGGCTGGGCGCCGCTTGACCGTGCCGGTCCAAGATGGCCTCAAGCGCCGGCCGGGCTGGGGGGGGCTTTCAGTTGCCGATGGTTTTGAGTGACGGCCCTGCCGGGGGTTCGCGGTTGGTCCGGTGGGTGGGTGGGGTGGGGGCGCCCCCGGGTAACACCAAAAAAAAAAAAGAGGGGGGGGCACGTCGTAAGAGACGGCAGGAACCCGCACTCAGAAAAGGGGGGCCCCCCCCCCCCCGCTGTGTGGTTTTTTTTGGGGTCCGGTTGTTTTGGTGGGGGGCGGGTTTGGGGTGGTTTGTCGTGTGGGGGGGGGGGGGGGGGGGGCGCGCCCCCGCACCGGTGTACCTCCTCACAGACTGACGAGGTGGGAGCACGTCTTCAGCTCGGGCTGATCCCGTCAGTCTGCTGCGGGGGCACCCCGGCCCGTCCCCACCCCACGGTCTCGTACGCGACTGCCACCCGGTGGTGGCGAGACCGTCCCCTATTGCTCGATCCGCCATAGGGACGGGGGGTGTCGGTTTCGGGACAGTGGCCGCTGGCCGGGGTCGGGACCACGCACACGAAGCGGGCGGTGGTGGGACCACCGCCCGCTTCGTGTGCGTGCGTACGACCACCGAGTGGTCAGTGTGGGACGAGAGAGTGCTGGGGGACGGCCCCGCCCGCCACCGGCGGTTGGCCGCCGACGAGACGGGAGGGCGGGGACGGGCCGGGGTGCCCCCGCAGCAGACTGACGTGAGGAGCCTGAATGATGCGACTGGCTCCGGCCTCGTCAGTCTGTGAGGAGGTACACCGGTGCGGCCCCGCCCGCGCCACCCGGCGGACAAACCGCGAACCCCGAGCCCGGCCGGCGCTTGAGGCCATCTCGGACCGGCACGGTCAAGACGAACCGCACCCACCCCAGAGCCCGGCCGGCGCTTGAGGCCATCCCTGACCGGCACGGTCGAGCCGCGGCCGAGCCAAAAGACAGCCCGGCCGGCGCTTGAGGCCAGCAGGGGAGCCGGCCCACGGCCAGGCGAAGGAAGAGCCCAGCCGGCACATGAGGCGGGTCAGCGGGAGAGGCGCCAAGCGGCGGGGAGGGCCCCCATGGCGAGGGCGGCCTTGAGGGCGTCGCCGATGAGGAAGGGGACGAGCCCCGCGGCGACCGCGGAGGTGAGGGTCATGCCGGTGGAGAGGGCGAGGTAGGGCACCCCGACGGCGTAGATGAGGGCGGAGCCCAGCACCATGAGCCCGGCCGTGCGCGCCACGGACCGGTCGGCCCCGCGCCGGGCCAGGGCGCCGACCACGGTGGCCGCGAGGAGCATCCCGAGGACGTACCCGAAGGACGGCATCGTGAAGCCCGAGGTCCCCTCGGCGAACCAGGGCACCCCGGCCATGCCGACGAGGGCGTACAGGGCGAGCGAGGCGAAGCCGCGCCCCGCGCCGAGGGCGGTGCCGACGAGGAGCGCGGCGAAGGTCTGCCCGGTGACGGGGACCGGCGAGCCGGGGACGGGCAGGACGATCTGCGCCGCCAGCCCGGTGAGAGCGGCCCCGCCGGTGACGAGGGCGGCGTCGCGCAGACGGGCCTTCGGGACGGTGGAGGCGGGCAGCAGGTCGGCGAGGACCTGACCCGGGCGGATGGAGGCGGCGGCAGTGCTCATCGGGGCTCCCCGAGGGTGAGGGCTGGGACAGCGCGTGGGACGGCTGAGGACAGGCCGACGCTATCCCAGTGCGCCCGCCCGATCACCAGCAGCCGCCGACAAAGCGCCGGTTGGGCCGTTGGTGGACTCCGCACAAAGGTCCGCTTGTACACCCGCGAGGGCGTGATGCTGCTCACTCGGCCCCGTGCGGCGGCTTTACCGCGTTGCCGCCGGGCCCACGGGGTGGGGAGACTGTAGGGTCCCGCCAATTCCGGGAAGGGCGCCCGCCCGCACCCGGAAGCCTCGGGACACGTCCCCCCACTCCCCGCGCACGGGCAGGCCTCCCGCCCGGCCCGCGGGCACGACGAAGCAGTGAGCACCGCCATGCACGACTCCCCCGCGAGCCCCGCCGACCCTGGCGCCACCAGCGCCACCACGGCCAGGGACCCCTTCGACGCCGGAGAGCCGCTCGGCCACGGCCTGAAGCAGCGGCACCTGACCATGCTGGGGCTGGGCGGAGTGATCGGCGCGGGCCTGTTCGTGGGGTCGGGCGCGGGCATCGCGGTGGCGGGGCCGGGGATCGTGGTGTCGTACCTGATCGCGGGCTCGCTGGCGATGCTGGTGATGCGGATGCTCGGGGAGATGTCGGCGGCGATGCCCGCCTCGGGCTCGTTCTCGGTGCACGCGGAGCGGGCGCTCGGGCGATGGGCCGGGTTCAGCGTGGGGTGGCTGTACTGGTTCCTGCTGGTGGTGGTGCTGGCGGTGGAGGCGACCGGCGCCGCGCAGATCGCCAACGGCTGGGTGCCGTCGGTGCCGCAGTGGGCGTGGGTGCTGCTGTTCATGCTGGTCTTCACCGGGGCCAACCTTGCGGCGGTGAAGCACTTCGGCGAGTTCGAGTTCTGGTTCGCGGCGCTGAAGGTCGGCGCGATCGTCCTCTTCCTGGTGCTGGGTGTGCTGGCGATCCTCGGGTGGCTGCCCGAGACGGAGCCGGTGGGGCTGGCCCATCTGTCGGGCGACGGCGGTTTCCTGCCCAACGGCTGGTCGGGCGTGGTCTCCGGGGTGCTGGCCGTGGTCTTCGCCTTCGGCGGCCTGGAGGTCGTGACGATCGCGGCGGCCGAGTCGGACGACCCGGCGCGCTCGGTGGCGCGCGCGGTGCGCAGCGCGGTCTACCGCATCCTCTTCTTCTACGTGGGCTCGATGCTGGTCATCGTGACGCTGCTGCCGTGGACGGCGATGCGGCCGGGGCTGAGCCCGTACGTCGCGGTGCTGGACGGGATCGGCATCCCCTCGGCGGGCCAGATCATGAACATCGTGGTCTTCGTGGCGCTGCTGTCGGCACTCAACGCCAACCTGTACGGCTCCTCGCGGATGGTCTTCTCGCTGGCGGAGCGCGGGGAGGCGCCGCGCTCGCTGCTGAAGGTGGCGCCGGGCGGGGTGCCCAGGCGGGCGGTGCTGGCCTCGGTGGCGTTCGGGTTCGTCTCGGTGCTGCTCAATCTGAAGTGGCCGGACTCCGTCTTCCTCTACATGCTCAACGCGGTGGGCGCGGTGCTGATCTTCGTGTGGGCGCTGATCGCCGTCTCGCAGCTGCGGCTGCGGCGGCTGATCGAGCGGGAGGCGCCGGAGCGGCTGGTGCTGCGGATGTGGGGGTACCCGTGGCTGACCTGGGCGGCGCTGGTGGCGATGGCGGCGGTCTTCGCGCTGATGCTCTTCGACGACACCGCCCGGCCGCAGCTGCTCTGGTCCTCGGGGGCGGCGGCGCTGGTGCTGCTGGTGGCCGGGGTGCGGGAGTGGCGGCTGCGGCGCGGCGAGGCGGTGTGCGCCGGGTGAGGCGTACGCGGCCCGGAGTGTGTGCGGAGTGCACCGCCCCTGTGCGCGGGTGTTCACGCCAGGTGAGGGAAGTGTCCGGATAACGGTCGCGATCTTTGCGTGACCGGACGGTGCCCGCAGACTGAGGGACTTCACCGTCGTCTCACGTACTGGACCGATACGACCATGACTCGGACAACCCTCACTCCTGGGGACACGTCGGGCGCCGACCAGCGGCCCGACGGCGTCCAGGCGTCCGACACCGGTTCCGCCCTGGGGAACGGGCTGAAGCAGCGCCATCTGTCGATGATCGCCCTCGGCGGCGTCATCGGCGCCGGCCTCTTCGTCGGCTCGGGTGCGGGCATCGCCGCCGCGGGGCCCTCGATCGTCGTCGCCTACGCGGCCTCCGGCCTGCTGGTGATGCTGGTCATGCGGATGCTCGGCGAGATGTCGGCCGCCAACCCGGCCTCCGGGTCGTTCTCCGTCCACGCCGAGCGGGCGATCGGCCCGTGGGCCGGGTTCACCTCGGGGTGGGCCTTCTGGTTCCTGCTCTGCGTGGCGGTGGGCCTGGAAGGCATCGGCGCGGCCGAGATCATGACGGGCTGGCTGCCGGGGACCCCGGAGTGGGCCTGGGTGGCCCTCTTCATGGTGGTCTTCTGCGGCACCAACCTGGCGGCGGTGAAGAACTTCGGGGAGTTCGAGTTCTGGTTCGCCACGCTGAAGGTGGTGGCCATCATCGCCTTCCTCGTCATCGGCGCGCTGGCGATCCTCGGCATGCTGCCGGGCAGCGAGGCGCCGGGCACCGCCCACCTCACCGGCGAGGGCGGCTTCCTGCCCAACGGCACCGAGGGGCTGATCATCGGCCTGCTCGCCTCGGTCTTCGCGTACGGCGGCCTGGAGACGGTCACCATCGCGGCGGCCGAGTCGGAGCAGCCGGTGCGGGGCGTCGCGAAGGCGGTGCGGACGGCCATGTGGCGGATCGGGATCTTCTACGTCGGCTCGATGGCGGTCATCGTCACCCTGGTGCCGTGGGACGACCCGGCGGTGGCCGAGAAGGGCCCGTACGTGGCGACCCTGGACCACCTGGGCATCCCCGGCTCGGGCCAGATCATGAACGTGGTCGTGCTGATCGCGCTGCTCTCGGCGATGAACGCCAACGTGTACGGCGCCTCCCGGATGGCCTGCTCGCTGGTGGCCCGCGGCCAGGGCCCGAGGAAACTCGGCCAGGTCTACGGCGGGGTGCCGCGGATCGCGGTGCTGGCCTCGTCGGTCTTCGGCTTCGCCTGCGTGCTGCTCAGCTACTGGCGCCCGGACGACGTCTTCGCCTGGCTGCTCAACATGATCGGCGCGGTCATCCTGGTGGTCTGGTTCTTCACCGCCGCCTCGCAGCTCGTGCTGCGCCGGCGCACCGAGCGGGAGGCGCCGGAGCGGCTGGTGGTGCGGATGTGGCTCTTCCCGGGGCTGACCTGGGTGGCGCTCGCCGCGATGGTGGGGGTCTTCGTCCTGATGGCGATGGAGCCGGGCACCCGCGTCCAGCTCCTGTCGACCGGTGGCCTCACGGTGGCGCTGGCCGTCGCCGGGTACCTCCTCCAGCGCTCGCGCGGCGCGGCGCCCGCCGGGGTCGGCAAGGACTGACCCCGCACCCTCAGCAGCACGGCAGGACCCCCGCCCCGGGACCCGGGGGCGGGGGTCCTTTTGTCGTAGGCACCGCCGTGGACGCGCGAGAGTGATCTGTTGTTGATAGCGTGCACTTGCAAGTCAGTCGCAATTGCAGTCCGGAGGGAATACGTCTTGTCCGTCTACACGCTTCCTGAACTCCCTTACGACTACGCGGCGCTCGAACCCGTCATCAGCCCCGCGATCATCGAGCTGCACCACGACAAGCACCACGCGGCCTACGTCAAGGGCGCCAACGACACGCTGGAGCAGCTCGCGGAGGCCCGGGACAAGGACCAGTGGGGGGCGGTGACGGGCCTGGAGAAGAGCCTCGCCTTCAACCTCTCCGGCCACATCCTGCACTCGATCTACTGGCACAACATGACGGGCGACGGCGGGGGCGAGCCGCTGGCGGAGGACGGCGTGGGCGATCTGGCCGACGCGATCCGCGACTCCTTCGGCTCCTTCGCCGGGTTCAAGGCGCAGCTCACCAAGGCCGCGGCGACCACCCAGGGCTCCGGCTGGGGCGTCCTCGCCTACGAGCCGCTCTCCGGCCGCCTGATCGTCGAGCAGATCTACGACCACCAGGGCAATGTCGGGCAGGGGTCCACGCCGATCCTGGTCTTCGACGCCTGGGAGCACGCCTTCTACCTGCAGTACAAGAACCAGAAGGTGGACTTCATCGAGGCGATGTGGCGGGTCGTCAACTGGCAGGACGTCGCTCGGCGCTATGCCGCGGCCAAGGAGCGGGTCAATGTGCTTCTCGCTCCCTGAGGAGCGGGTTCTCTGAGCGGCCCGCCTCGTGATCGTCTTCTCAACCTTCGCCTGGCGGGCGGATGAAGGGAAGGCCCCTGTGAGGACGTGACTCACAGGGGCCTTTCCGTGCCGGTTCACGATGGCCTCAAACGCCGGCCGGGCTGGGGATGGTGGACATGGCGCCCCACCCGCCCGTACAAGACGGCCTCAAACGCCGGCCGGGCTGGGGATGGCGAACGTGGCACCCCACCCGCCGGCACAAGACGGCCTCAAACGCCGGCCGGGCTGGAGGTGGTGGGCGTGGCGCCCCACCCGCCCGTACAAGACGGCCGCAAACGCCGGCCGGGCCGTATGTGCGCTGGATGTGGAAGGCCGAGCCGACGAGCTCGGTCAGGAGGCGCTCCTTCAGGCGGTTCGGGAGGGCGTCGGGGAGGGCCAGTACGGGGCCATGCGGTCGGGGGTACCCGATGGTCCGCCGCGATGCCCGCGTAGGCGGGTATCTCCGCCGCCGCCTCCTCGTCGGTTCCTGGCGGGGCCCGCCCCGTGGCCGGGCGGGCCCTGCCGGGCGGGGGTCAGTCGAAGCTGGGCTCGGCGGTCCGGGTGCGCTTCAGCTCGTAGAAGCCGGGGACTGAAGCGACCAGCAGGGTGCCGTCCCAGAGGGCGGCGGCCTGCTCGCCCTTGGGGGCGGGGGTGACGACGGGGCCGAAGAAGGCGACCTCCTCGCCGTCGGCGCCGGGGACGGCGATGACCGGGGTGCCGACGTCCTGGCCGACCTTGGTGATGCCCTCGGCGTGCGAGGCGCGCAGTTCGGCGTCGTAGGTGTCCTTCTCCGCGTAGTCGGCGAGGTCGGCGGGGAGGCCGGCCTCTTCGAGGGCGGCGACCAGGGTGGCGCGGTCCTTCGGCTGCTGCTGGTTGTGGTAGCGGGTGCCGAGGGCGGTGTAGAGCGGGCCCGCGACCTCGGCGCCGTGCAGCTGCTGGGCGGCGATGACGACACGTACCGGGCCCCACGCCTGCTGCAGGAGCTCCCGGTAGCTCTCGGGGAGTTCGTCGAGGCGGTCCTCGTTGAGGACGGCGAGGCTCATGACGTTCCAGCGGACGCGGACGGGCCGGACCTTCTCGACCTCCAGCATCCAGCGGGACGTCATCCAGGCCCAGGGGCAGAGCGGGTCGAACCAGAAGTCGGCGGTGACCTCGGTGGGCTGCTGCGGGTCGGTCATGTCTCTCCCTCAGGTGTCGGACGGGACGGCGAAGGCATCCCCTCGGAGCCGTACGCGAGCGGCAACCGCCGGGAGGCCGGGTCCATTCCCCGGCGTCACGGGTGGTCCCGCGAACCGCCCGTGACAGGATCTGCGTGTCGAAATGCGCCACGAAGGAGTACCGCCGTGCCCGGAGAGAACCTGACCCGAGAAGAGGCCCGCGAGCGGGCCGCCCTGGTCGCCGTCGAGTCCTACGACGTCGCACTCGACCTGCGCTCGGCGCTCGGCGAGGCGGAGGGGGACGGGCCGCGCACCTTCCGGTCGGTGACCACCGTCCGGTTCGCCGGGCGGAAGCCGGGCGCCGCCACCTTCGTGGACCTGATCGCCCCCTCGGTGACGGCGGTGACGCTCAACGGCCGGAGCCTGGACCCGGCGGAGGTCTTCGACGGCACCCGGATCGCGCTGGACGGCCTGGAGGCCGAGAACACCCTGGTGGTCGACGCGCAGTGCGCGTACAGCCGCACCGGCGAGGGCATGCACCGCTTCGTCGACCCGGAGGACGGCGAGGTCTACCTCTACACGCAGTACGAGCCGGCCGACGCCCGCCGCGTCTACGCCAACTTCGAGCAGCCCGACCTGAAGGGCCGCTACCGCTTCTCGGTGACCGCTCCCGACGCGTGGCGGGTCTGGTCCAACGGCGCGGGCGAGCGGGACGCCGACGGGGTGTGGCGGTTCGCCGAGACCGAGCCCATCTCGACGTACATCACCTGCGTGGTGGCCGGGCCCTACCACTACGTCACCGACGACTACCGGCGGACCCTCCCCGACGGCTCCGAGCTGCGGATCCCGCTCGGCGCGATGTGCCGCAAGGGACTGGCGCCGTTCTTCGACGCCGACGACGTCTTCCTCGTCACCAGGCAGGGCCTGGACTTCTTCCACGACCACTTCGGCTACCCGTACCCGTTCGGCAAGTACGACCAGGCGTTCGTGCCCGAGTACAACCTCGGCGCGATGGAGAACCCGGGGATGGTGACCTTCCGCGAGGAGTACATCTACCGGGGCAAGGTCACCGCCGCCTCGTACGAGCGGCGGGCCACCACCATCCTGCACGAGATGGCGCACATGTGGTTCGGCGACCTGGTCACCATGAAGTGGTGGGACGACCTGTGGCTGAAGGAGTCCTTCGCCGACTTCATGGGCAGCTTCGCGCTGGTCGAGGCGACGCGCTTCACCAACGGCTGGACCACCTTCGCCAACAACCGCAAGGCGTGGGCCTACCGCGCCGACCAGCTCCCCTCCACCCACCCCGTCACCGCCGACATCCGCGACCTCCAGGACGCCAAGCTCAACTTCGACGGCATCACCTACGCCAAGGGCGCCTCGGTCCTCAAGCAGCTCGTCGCCTACGTCGGCCGGGACGCCTTCCTGGAGGGTAGCCGCCGCTACTTCCAGCGCCACGCCTACGGCAACACCACCCTCGCCGACCTGCTGGCGGTGCTGGCGGAGACCTCCGGGCGCGACCTCGCGGGCTGGTCGAAGGCGTGGCTCCAGACGGCCGGGGTCAACGCGCTCACCCCCGAGCTGACCCTCGACGCGCAGAACCGGATCACCGAGCTGGCCGTCGCCCAGGAGGCCGCCGCCTCCCACCCGGAGCTGCGGCCGCACCGGGTCGCGGTGGGCCTCTACCGGCTGGACGGTGTCGAGGGCGCGCTGGTGCGGTACGCCCGCGCCGAGCTGGACGTGACCGGGGCGCGCACCGTCGTCACCGAGCTGGCCGGGGCCCAGGCGCCGGACCTGGTCCTGGTCAACGACGACGACCTGACGTACTGCAAGGTCCGGTTCGACGAGAACTCGCTGGCGACGCTGCGGACCCGGCTCGGCGACCTCACCGACCCGCTGGCCCGCGCGCTGTGCTGGTCGGCGCTGTGGAACATGACCCGGGACGCGCTGATGCCCGCCCGGGACTTCCTCACCCTGGTGCTGGAGCACGCGGGGCGCGAGAGCGACATCGGCGTCCTGCAGATGCTGCACGCCTGGACGCGGACGGCGCTGACGCACTACGTCGACCCGGCGCACCGCGAGGAGGCCGGGCGGGCGCTGGCGCAGGGCGCGCTGGCGGAGCTGCGGGCGGCCGAACCGGGCGGGTCCTCCCAGCTCACATGGGCGCGGTTCTTCGCCTCGGTCGCCGCCGACCAGGCCGACCTTCAGCTGCTGGAGTCGCTGCTGGACGGCCCGGCCCGGGTCGACGGGCTCGACATGGACCAGGAGTTGCGCTGGACGTTCCTGGAGCCGCTGGCCGCGTACGGCGTCGCGGACGAGGAGCGGATCGCGGCCGAGCTGGCCCGGGACGACACCGCCTCGGGCAAGCGGCACCAGGTGCGGTGCCTGGCGGCGCGGCCGTCGGAGGCGGTGAAGGCCCAGGCCTGGGCCCAGGTGGTGGAGTCCGACCAGTTGTCGAACGCGCTGGTGGAGGCGACGATCGCCGGGTTCGCGCAGGGGTCGCAGCGGGAGTTGACCGCGCCGTACGCTGCGAAGTACTTCGACGTGATCGAGCGGGTGTGGGAGGAGCGGTCGATCCAGATCGGGGTGCTCATCGTGCGGGGGCTGTTCCCCTCGCTGCAGGACGGGCCTGAGCCGCTGGCGGCGGCCGACGCCTGGCTGCGCGACCACGCGGACGCGGCGCCGGCCCTGCGCCGCCTGGTCCTGGAGGCCCGGGACGACTTGGCGCGCGCGCACCGGGCGCGGGCGCGGGACGCCGGCACGGCGGCCTGAGCCGCCCCCGTCCTCGGCGCACGGGCCCGCCGCCCCACCCCGTACGGGGTGGGGC
>NZ_JBHXJE010000049.1:0-48542 GCF_042723275.1 Streptomyces sp. NPDC058373
GAGTACGTCCAGTACGAGGGAGATCCGGGCGCACGCCGAGAGCACGCACCAGACGCCGCAGGCTCTTCCACGAAGATCCGCCGGACAGGGCCTAGTCCCTCCGTCACCGCCGCACAGGGCTGTGATCAGGGCAACCGGGCCGGACGGAGTACGGCACGGGAACCCGTTCGGGCGGTCGGCGCCGTATGATCGAGGGAGTCCGGCAAGGCATGGCAGGTCGGTTCCTGGGGAATGGACGCCTCAGTGAATTGGTGTGTCGGCTCGAACCGGATGGCGAATTGGCGCAGAGGGGCGGGTTTCACGGGGGCGATTCCCTGCCTATCCTGAAGGGGACCCCCCTGTCGCCTCGGCGACTGCACGATGAGGAGGACTCCGTGCCGCTCTCAGAGCACGAGCAGCGCATGCTCGAGCAGATGGAGCGAGCGTTGTACGCCGAAGATCCCAAGTTCGCGACAGCGCTTGAGGGAAGCAAGCTGCGTACGTACACCCGTCGCCGGGTGTACCAGGCAGTCGTCGGCTTCCTCGTGGGTATCGTGCTCCTCATGGCCGGAATGGTCGCGCAGCAGATCTGGGTCAGCGTGGTGGGATTCCTCGTCATGCTGGGCTGCGCGGTACTCGCGGTCACCGGTTGGCGCAAAGCGCCGAAGCCGGGCGAGCAGCCGGCCCCTGGCTCCACGGATCCCGCGGATGCCGACATCAAGCGACGTCAGGGCAAGCAAGGCAGACAGCGCCGCTCCGTGATGAACCGTATCGAACAGCGCTGGCAGCAGCGCCGGGACGGACAAGGGCAGTAAGCGCGGGGGCCGGCCGGTCAGGCCGGTCCCGAGTGATGACGAGGTGGGGCTCGCCTTCCAGGGCGGGCCCCACCTCGTTGTGCGGTACATGGGTTTCGGCCGAGGCGGCGGGCGGAGGGCCGTGCCCGAGGGTGGCCGACCGGGCCGGGCACGCGCACGGCCGCCCCTGAGACCGCCCGGCGTACGTGAGCCCACGGGTACGCCCCACTCCGCTCCGCACACGGCACAGCGGAGGATGAGCCCGCCTCCCAGGCGGGCCCGCCCTCCGCTCAGCCGTCCCCCGGCCCGGCGCCTCAGCCGCCCTGAGCCCCGCGCCCCCGAAGCCGCGGCAGCCGGGCGGCCGCCGCCTCGCCGCGTCCCCGCAGCCGTGCCCAGCGGTCGGCCGCGGCCCAGATCACCCGGACGGCCGAACGCGGCAGCAGCAGTGCCCGCAGCCGGGTACGGCGGGAGGCCCGCGCGTGCAGGGCGGCCCGGACCAGGGCGACGTCGTCGGCGAGCCCCGCCACGGGGACCGGACGCGGCGCGTACAGCACCTGCTCCACCGCTCCCGCCACCCGGTGCACGGCCTCGGCGGCGTCCGGGCCCGGTTCGGCGAGCCGGACCAGCCGCTCGGCGGCCCGGCGGGGAGTCAGTGCCTCGTCTGGCGGGATGCCGTGGTCCCAGACGGTGTCGGTCAGCTCCTGCCACGCCGCGAGCGCGGAGACGCCGCGCTCGCCCGCGCCGCCGCCCACCGGGGTGAGCCGCAGCGTGCGGACCCGGCGGCGCCACACCATCGGGCCCAGCAGCGCGGCCGCCAGCAGCAGGAGGGCGCCGGTCACACCGAGCAGCGTGCCCCAGGGCGGGCCGCCGCCGCCCGCGGCCGCCCCGGCGTCGGGGTCCTCGGAGCCGCACTCGCCGAGCGCCCGCTCCGCGCGCGGGCAGTCCGGGTCGTCGCCCGACTCGGCGGAGGGGGCGGCGGAGGCCGACTCCTCGGGCTGCTCCGGGTCGTCCACCTCGCTGTCGGGGACGTCGGGCCGGGTGTACTCGGGCACCGAGCCGCGGTTCGGGGTCGGCTCGAACCGGGTCCAGCCGATGCCCTCGAAGTACAGCTCGGGCCAGGCGTGGGCGTCCCGCAGCCCCACCGACATCTCACCGGAGCTCTTCGCCGTTCCCGGCGTGAAGCCCACCGCCACCCGCGAGGGCATGCCGAGGGTGCGGGCCATCGAGGCCATCGCGAAGGAGAAGTGCACGCAGAACCCCTCCTTGTCGCGGAGGAACCGCGCGATGGCCTGCGCGCCGCTGCCCGCCCGTACCTGGGTGTCGTAGGTGAATCCGCCCTCCTGCGCGAACCAGTCCTGGAGCCGTACCGCCCGCTCGTAGTCGTTGGCGGCGCCTTCGGTCACGCGCCGGGCGGTGCGCTCCACCACGGCGGGGAGGGAGTCGGGGACGGAGGAGAACTCGCGGGGCAGCGTGTCGGCCACCCCGGCCGATTCGGCGGCGGAGAGCTGGGGGGCGGTGGGGCGCACCAGGAGGCTGTCGACGGAGTAGTTGACGCCCCGGGTGGTCTGGTCGCGGTCGCCGACCAGGGTGCGGCCGACCCGCTCGAACCGCCAGTCGCCCGGCACCTCGGCACGGGTCGCCGGATACGGCATCGGCAGCCAGTCCTGGGCGTACCAGTCGGCGGCCGCGACGTTGGTGGAGATCTCGGTGACCGGGACGTCGCCGGAGAGCCCGGCCGGGGGCGGCAGCCGCTCGGGCACGTCGGTGACCCGGCGGCCCGCCGACTTCCACGAGGAGCCGTCGAACTGGTCCAGCGAGACGATCCGCAGGTAGAGGTCGTCGGTCTCGGTGGCGTTGGTGCGGTACTTCAGCACCTCGCGGTTCTCCGGCTGGTTCAGGCTGTTCTGGAGCGAGACCAGCGGGTTGACGGCGGAGATCGTGCCCCCGCCGCCGCCCCCGCCGCCGCGTCCGGGACCGGTCCCGTCGAGCAGCCCCGTGCCGAGCGAGGGCAGCGCCAGCGGCACCACCAGGGCCAGGCCCAGCGCGACGGCGCCGATCCGGCGGCCCGAGCGCAGCGGGGCCGCGGTGCCGCCCGCTCCGCCCTCCGACCCCGAGGAGAGGCGGCCGCCGCGGGCCGGGCCGCCGAAGACCCGGCCCCACTGCGCCAGCCGGTCCCGGCTCTCGGCGAGGAGCAGCACCAGGTAGCCGGCGGCGGCCAGCGCGAACCACAGCGCGCCCGCGCCGTCGGCCGAGAGCCCGGCCGCGACCGAGTACAGCGCGAGCAGCGGCAGCCCGGCCGGGGCCGCGGCCCGGTAGGTGACGGCGAAGGTGTCGACCAGCAGGCCGATCGCCAGGACCCCGCCCACCAGCAGCAGCGCGATGCCGTCGGTCAGCGGCGCCGGAGTCGCGAACCGGCCCACGTCCTGCACCCCGGTGCCGATCAGCGTCCCCAGCTCGCGCACCGACCCCGGGGTCGGCAGGAAACCGAGGAACGCCTGGTTACGGGCGAAGACCAGGGTCAGCAGCAGCACCCCGACGACGAGCTGGGCGCCCGCCGTCAGCGGCCGGGCCAGCGGCACCCGGCGCGCCGCCGCGCCGGTGCCGGCCATCAGCCCCAGCAGCAGCGCGGCCTGGAGCAGCCAGGTGGAGCGGTCCACCAGCGGCAGCAGCGCGGCCGAGGCGAGCAGCGTCGCCGCCCACGAGGCGAGGAGAATGCCGATCCGTCCGCTCACGCGGTACCCCCCGAGGGCGTCGAAGCTGCGGTACGTGGTCCGGCCGGACCGGAACGGGGGACACCGGCGCCGCCCCACAGGGGGGCCAGCGCGACACCGGGCGGCACCGGGACCACGGTCCAGCCCGCCTCCCGCAGCCGCCGGGCCCGGGCGTCGAGCGCCTCGGTCCGCCCCTCGCCCGCCCAGACCTCGGAGTCCAGCAGGAACGCCACCGCCGTCGAGCCGGGGCGGCGGACCCGGGCGGCCAGCGTGGTCTGCTCCTCGTCCAGGTCGCCGAGGAAGGCCACCAGCAGGCCTTCGCCGCTCTGGCTGAGCGCCGCGTGGGCCCGCGAGAGACCGGCACCGTCGGAGTGCCCGACCACGGCGAGCAGGTCCATCATCAGCGCGGCCGTCTGTCCGGACTGGCCGCCGTACGCCTGCGGGGGCCCCTCGGCGGGGACCGCGTCGCCGGTGTCGGTGACCAGCCTGACCGTGACGTTGCGCTCCAGCAGGTGGAGCAGGGCCGAGGCCGCCCCCGCCACCGCCCACTCGAAGGCGGAGCCGGGGCCGGAACCGGCGTAACCGGCGGCCCGGGTGTCGAGCAGGACGGTGCAGCCCGCCCGTTGCGGCTGCTCCTCGCGGCGGACCATCAGCTCGCCGAGGCGGGCCGTGGAGCGCCAGTGGACCCGGCGCAGGTCGTCACCGTGACGGTAGCCACGCGGAATCAGGTCGTCCTCACCGGCCAGCGCCAGCGTGTGCTGCCGCCCCTCGCCGAAGCCCCGCGCCTCGCCGCCCGGCCGCAGCGGGGGCAGCCGTTCGACCCGCGGGACGACGGTCAGCGTGTCCTGGCCGGAGAAGGCGCGGTTCAGCTCGCACATCCCGAACGGGTCGGTCAGCCGGAGCTGGAGCGGGCCCAGCGGATAGCGGCCGCGCAGGTCGGAGCGGACACGGTAGGAGACCTCACGGCGGCCGCCCGGCTCCACCCGGTCCAGCAGGAAGCGCGGGCGCGGCCCGAGCACGTAGGGCACCCGGTCCTGGAGCATCAGCAGGCCGGTGGGCAGCCGCGAGACGCTGTCCACGCGGAGCGTCACCCGGGCCTCGGAGCCCGCCGGGACCTGGGCGGGGGTCAGCCGGCGGCTGCCCTCGACGCGGTGGCGGGTGCGGTACAGGAACAGGGCGCAGAGCAGCGGCAGCACGGCCAGCAGCAGGCCGACCCGGAGCAGGTCGCCCTGGCCGAGCAGGTAGGCGCAGAGCGCCGCGGCCAGCCCGGCGGCCAGGAACGAGCGGCCCCGGGTGGTGAGCCCGCCGAACGCCCCGCGCAGCCCGCCCCGGTCCTGCGCCTCCTCGGCGCCGGGGCCAGGGCCGGGCATCACATGCCCCGGGGGGCGGAGTACGGGCGCCTGCCGTGCGGCACCGAGCCGTTGGACGAGCCGGGGACGGGGGTGCCCTGGACGATCTCGTGGACCACCTGCTCCGAGGTGCGGTGGGCCAACTGGGCCTGGGCGGTCGGCAGCAGCCGGTGCGCGAGGACCGGTACCGCCAGCGCCTGCACGTCGTCGGGGAGCGCGAACTCCCGGCCGGCCAGCGCGGCGGCGGCCTTGGCGGCGCGCACCAGGTGCAGGGTGGCGCGCGGGGAGGCGCCGAGCCGCAGCTCGGGATGACTGCGGGTGGCGCCGACCAGGGCGACGGCGTAGCGGCGTACCGCGTCCGAGACGTGGACGGCGCGAACCGTGTCGATCAGTTTGAGGATGTCGTGGGCGTGCGCGACCGGCTGGAGGTCGTCCAGCGGGGAGGTGGCGCCGTGCACGTCGAGCATGCGCAGTTCGGCGTCGGGGGAGGGATAGCCGATGGAGACGCGGGCCATGAAGCGGTCCCGCTGCGCCTCCGGCAGGGGGTAGGTGCCCTCCATCTCGACCGGGTTCTGGGTGGCGACCACCATGAACGGGCCGGGCAGCGGGTAGCTGTGACCGTCCACCGTGACCTGGCGCTCCTCCATCGACTCCAGCAGCGCGGACTGGGTCTTGGGGGAAGCGCGGTTGATCTCGTCGCCGATGACGATCTGCGCGAAGATCGCCCCGGGCTTGAACTCGAACTCGGCGTGCTGCTGGTCGTAGACGCTCACGCCGGTGATGTCCGAGGGCAGCAGGTCGGGGGTGAACTGGATCCGGCGGACCGAGCAGTCCACCGATCTCGCCAGCGCCTTCGCCAGCATCGTCTTGCCGACGCCCGGCACGTCCTCGATGAGGAGGTGGCCCTCGGCCAGCAGGACGGTCAGGGAGAGCCGTACGACCTCCGGCTTGCCCTCGATCACCTCCTCGACCGACCTGCGCACCCGTTCCACTGTGGCGGTCAGATCTGTGAGGCTCGCTCGCCCGTCATAGGTCGTCACCCGGCCCTCCTCGGCCCCTTGTCGGGCCGGTGCGCGACGGCGCGGCCGGACCCTCCCCGATGCGTGGGCAGCGCGTACGGCCGGGGGCCGTCACGCGATGCCTCCTGCGCATTCTTGTTGCCGCCAAGGGCGTGTGTCACTCGCCCCCGGACGACAACTGCGGTTTTGCGGGGAATTGCCGTGTTCGGCGGGGAGGGTTCGGGGTGGGCGGCGGCTAGGCGGGGTCGATCTCGGTGAGAGCGCCGGTCTTCACGTCGAAGACGAAGCCGCGCACGTCGTCGGTGTGCAGGAGGAACGGTGAGGTCCGCACCCGCTGCATCGACTGGCGCACGTCCTGCTCGACGTCGCGGAAGGACTCCACCGCCCACGTCGGCCGCTGCCCGACCTCCGCCTCCAGGTCCTGGCGGAACTCCTCCGTCAGGCTCTCCAGGCCGCAGTTGGTGTGGTGGATGAGGATGACGCTGCGGGTCTCCAGCGCGCGCTGGCTGATGGTGAGGGAGCGGATCACGTCGTCGGTGACCACACCGCCCGCGTTGCGGATGGTGTGGCAGTCGCCGAGGTCCAGGCCGAGCGCGGCGTGCAGGTCGAGGCGGGCGTCCATGCACGCCACGACCGCGACCTTCAGCACGGGGCGAGCGTCCATGCCGGGGTCGGTGAACTTGGCCGCGTACCGGCCGTTGGCCTCGACGAGGCGGTCGGTGACGTCGGTGCCGGCCGGGGTGGGGCGGCCTTCGGTGTGAGCGGGAGTCGACATGGATACGAAGGTAATGCGCGCCGCCGCTCCGGGCTCGCGCGGAGGGGGGCGAAGCGCCCCGGCGGCACCCCTTGTGAGGTAACCCACACGGCGCAACCCGGCCACCCGCACCGCCCCGGGCGACGCGCGGAGCGGCTGATTGACCGCCGTCGGGAGTGGACTAAAGTGACGCGAAGTGGCAGGGGCGACACGCTCCCCGCCGCCACCGGGGGGACCACCGAACCGGCCCCCGAGAGATCTGACGCGTGCGGTGCGCGTACGGCGCGGCTCCCGACCGCTCGCCGCCCCCGGCGGGCACCCGGCCCCTCCGTGCGGCTCCGCGCCGGACCGAGAGGGCGCAATGCTGGGGCGCGACGCAGACGAGACGAGCGGCGCACAGAGCGCTGCCGGCCACCAGGCCCCGGCCCCCGAGGACGGCAACACCCGGCACGTCCCGGTGATGCTCAGCCGCTGCCTGGACCTCCTCGCCCCGGCCCTCGCCGAACCCGGCGCCGTCGTCGTCGACTGCACCCTGGGCCTCGGCGGTCACAGCGAGGCCCTGCTCGCCACCTTCCCCGCCGCCCGGCTCGTCGCCCTCGACCGCGACAAGGAGGCGCTGCGCCTCTCCGGGGAGCGCCTCGCCCCGTACGGCGACCGCGCCACCCTCGTGCACGCGGTCTACGACGAGCTGCCCGAGGTGTTGGCGAGGCTCGGCGTCCCCCGCGTCCAGGGCGTCCTCTTCGACCTCGGTGTCTCCTCCATGCAGCTGGACGAGGCCGACCGCGGCTTCGCCTACGCCCAGGACGCCCCGCTCGACATGCGGATGGACCAGACGACCGGCATGAGCGCCGCCGAGGTCCTCAACACCTACGCCCCCGGCGACCTGGTCCGCGTGCTGCGCGCCTACGGCGAGGAGAAGCAGGCCCGCCGCATCGTCTCCGCGATCGTGGACGAGCGCGCCAAGGAACCCTTCAGCCACAGCGCCCGCCTGGTCGAGGTCATCCGGGACGCCCTGCCGCAGGCCGCCAAGCGCACCGGCGGCAACCCGGCCAAGCGCACCTTCCAGGCGCTGCGCATCGAGGTCAACGGCGAACTGGCCGTCCTGGAGCGCGCCATCCCGGCGGCGGTCGGCTCGCTCGCCGTCGGCGGACGCATCGCCGTCCTGTCGTACCACTCGCTGGAGGACCGGCTGGTCAAGCAGGTCTTCGCGGCCGGGGCCGCCTCCACGGCCCCGCCCGGGCTGCCGGTGGTCCCCGAGCGCTACCAGCCGCGCCTGAAGCTGCTGACCCGGGGCGCCGAACTGCCCACCGATGCGGAGGTCGCCGAGAACCGGCGGGCCGCCCCCGCCCGGCTGCGCGGCGCCCAGCGCATCCGCGAGGAGTACCAGGAGTGAGCCGCCAGGTGGGCGGCCCCGAACTGCGCGGCCGTGCCGCCCGGCTGGCGCGGCTGCTGCCCGCCGGCCCGGCGAGCGCCGCCCGGACCCCGTTCGTGCTGCTCGTGGTGGTGCTGCTCGGCGGCGGCCTGATCACCCTGCTGGTGCTCAACTCCGCCCTCAACGAAGGCTCCTTCACCCTCAGCGAGCTCAAGCGCGAGACCACCGAGCTGACCGACGAGCAGCAGGCCCTCCAGCGCGACGTCGACGCCCGCTCCCGGCCCGACGCCCTGCGCCGCCGCGCCGACACGCTGGGCCTGGTCCCCGGCGGCATCCCGGTCTTCCTCGACCCGGACGGCACCGTCCGCGGCGTGCCCAGCCCCGCCCCCACCCCGGTCGTCGCCGAGGCGCCCCCGCCCCCCTCGCCCCAGGCGTCCCCCTCGCCCGGCGCGAGCCCGCCTTCGGGCGCCCCCGCCGCTCCCGCCGCCTCCGGCGCCCCGGCCCCCTCCCCGAGCCCGGCCCCACCGGACGCCCCCGCGCCCTCGGACACCCCCGCCCCGCCGCCCGCGGGCGAGCCCGCCCCCGCCGCCCCGACCCCTGGCAGGTGACGCCGTGTCCGACAGGCAACCCCCGCGCCGCCGCGTACCCGGCCCGGCCCGCCCGGCGGGCGGCTCCGGCGGTGGGCGCTCCGGCTCCGGCTCCGGCCGTTCCGGTGGCGGGGCCCGCTCAGGCGCCGCCGCCAGGAGCACGGCCCGCAAGCCCGCCGAGCGCCGCACGCCGCGCGCCGGGCAGGGCTCCGGCAGGCCCGCGCCCCGTCCCCGTAACCCACGGACCCCGCCCAGGGCCGCCAAGCTGCGGCTCGGCAGGCCCCGGCCCCGGCTGCGGCTGGTCGGGTTCGCGCTGACCCTGGTGATGGCGGTCTTCGTCGGGCGGCTGCTCCAGCTCCAGGCCGTCGACCCGCAGGCGTACGGCGCGGCCGCGGCCGCCAGCCGCTCGTACAGCGGGGTGCTGCCCGCCGAGCGCGGGCCGATCACCGACCGCAACGGCGTCGAACTCGCCTCCAGCGTCGACGCGTACGACATCACCGCCGACCCCTCGATGTTCACCCCGGAGAAGACCGGCGAGAAGGACGCGCCGCTGCAGGCCGCGCAGATCCTCGCCCCGATCCTCGGCGCCGAGGCCGAGGAGCTGACCGCCAAGCTCCGGCGCGACGACACCCGCTACGTGGTGCTGGCCCGGCGTCAGACGCCGCAGGTGTGGAAGCAGATCAAGGACCTCAGGAACACCTTCGCCGAGGAGCTCCAGAAGAGCGGGCGCAAGGCGGGCAACCCCGACCTGAACAGCGTCCTCGCCGGGATCTTCCCCGTCTCCACCAGCAAGCGCGTCTATCCGGGCGGCGACCTGGCCGCCGGGATACTGGGCTGGGTCAACGCCGACGGCAAGGGCGCGGGCGGCCTGGAGGCGCAGTGGGACAAGAAACTGGCCGGTGAGGACGGCCGGATCACCTACGCCCAGGCGGGCGGCCGCCAGGTGCCCACCGCCGGCAGCGAGGAGGACCCCGCGGTCCCCGGCTCAGGGCTGGAACTCACCATCGACCGCGACATCCAGTGGGCCGCCCAGAACGCCATCTCCGAACAGGTGGCCAAGTCCAAGGCCGCCCGCGGGTACGTCATCGTCCAGGACACCGCCACCGGCGAGGTCCTGGCCCTCGCCAACGCCCCCGGCTTCGACCCCAACGACCTGACCGGGGCCGCCGCCACCTCGATGGGCAACGCCGCCGTCCAGGACGCCTACGAGCCCGGCTCCACCGCCAAGGTCATGTCGATGGCGGCGGTGCTGGAGGAGAACGCGGCCACCCCCGGCACCCACGTCACCGTCCCCAACCGCCTCCACCGCGGCGACCGGCTCTTCCAGGACGACGTCGACCACCCGACCTGGTACCTCACGCTCAACGGCGTCCTCGCCAAGTCCAGCAACATCGGCACCATCCTCGCCGTCGAACAGCTCGGCAAGACCCAGCCCGAGGCCAACAAGGTGCTCCACTCCTACCTCAGGAAGTTCGGCATCGGCCGCCCCACCGGCCTGGGCTTCCCCGGCGAGACCCCGGGCATCCTCGCCCGGCCGGAGAGCTGGTCGACGTCGCAGCAGTACACGATCCCCTTCGGCCAGGGCGTCTCCATCAACGCCCTCCAGGCCGCCTCGGTCTACTCGACCATCGCCAACGGCGGCGTCCGGGTCGCCCCCACCCTGGTCCGCGGCACCCACGACGGCGAGGCGTTCACCCCCGCGCCCGAGGCCGAGAAGACCCGCGTGGTCAGCGAGAAGACCGCCAAGACCCTCGCCCTCATGCTGGAGTCGGTCGTCGACGACGAGGAGGGCACCGGCGTCAAGGCCCGCATCCCCGGCTACCGCGTCGCCGGAAAGACCGGCACCGCCAACCGCGTCGACCCCGAGACCGGCCGCTACAAGGGCTACACCTCGTCCTTCGCCGGCTTCGCCCCCTCCGACAAGCCCCGCGTCACCGTCTACTGCGCCATCCAGGACGCCACCAGGGGCAGCTACTTCGGCGGCCAGATCTGCGGCCCCGTCTACAAGCAGGTCATGGAATTCGCCCTGAAGAGCCTCCAGGTGCCGCCCAGCGGCGCCAAACAGGCCCGACTGCCCGTCACCTTCACCCCCGAGGACTGACCAGGAACCGCGTGGATACGATCACCCCCGAACCGGGGAACCACCGCCCGGACGGCAACGACGCCACCGGACCCGCCGCCCCCTCATTTCGCGACCCGAGGGGTGCGCCCGGTACGCTCACCGCCGTGCCACACGCTGATCACTCCGAAACACCGCAGGCCGCACTGAAGGGTGCTCCCGTGACCTACCCGGGGCCTCCGCGCCCGCTCCAGGTTCCCGCCACCACGCTGGAGGAACTGGCCGATCAGCTCGGCGTCGACGCCCGCGGGGCCGAGTACCCCGCCGCCGTCGCCATCAGCGGCATCACCCACGACTCCCGGGCCGTGCGCCCCGGCGACGTCTACGCGGCCCTGCCCGGCGCCCGCTTCCACGGCGCCGACTTCGCCGCCCAGGCCGCGGGCCTCGGCGCCGCCGTCGTCCTCACCGACCCGGCCGGAGCGGGCCCCGCCCTCGCCACCGGCCTGCCCGTGCTGGTCGTCGGCGACCCGCGCGGCCGGATGGGCGAGGTCGCCGCCACCCTCTACGGGCACCCCGGCCGCGACCTGCTCCAGATCGGCATCACCGGCACCTCCGGCAAGACCACCACCGCCTACCTCATGGAGGGCGGCCTGCGCGCCGCCCAGGAGGCCGAGGCGAAGGGGTCCGGCGAGGAGGTACCGCCGACCGGTCTGATCGGCACCGTCGAGATGCGCATCGGCGACGAGCGCATCAAGTCCGAGCGCACCACCCCCGAGGCCACCGACCTCCAGGCGCTCTTCGCCGTCATGCGCGAACGCGGCGTCCGCGCCGTCGCCATGGAGGTCTCCAGCCACGCCCTGGTCCTCGGCCGCGTCGACGCCTGCGTCTTCGATGTCGCCGTCTTCAACAACCTCAGCCCGGAACACATGGAGTTCCACTCCGACATGGAGGACTACTTCCGGGCCAAGGCGCAGCTCTTCACCGCCGCCCGCTCCAAACAGGGCGTCGTCAACTACGACGACGAGTACGGGCGCCGCCTGCTCACCGAGTCCGAGGTGCCCGTCATCTCCTTCTCCGCCGAGGGCCACCCCGACGCCGACTGGCGCGCCGAGGACGTGGTGGTCGGCAGCCTCGACTCCACCTTCACCGCGGTCGGCCCCAAGGGCGAGCGGATCAGCGCCCGTTCGCCGCTGGCCGGGCCGTTCAACGTCGCCAACACGCTGGCCGCCGTCGTCGCCCTGGCCGCCGCGGGCATCGACCCGCAGACCGCCGCCGACGGCATCGCCGCCGTCCCCGGCGTCCCCGGCCGCCTGGAGCGCGTCGACGCCGGACAGCCGTACCTCGCGGTCGTCGACTACGCCCACAAGACCGACGCCGTCGAATCGGTGCTGCGCGCCCTGCGCAAGGTCACCGAGGGGCGGCTGTACATCGTGCTCGGCTGCGGCGGCGACCGCGACACCACCAAGCGCGGACCGATGGGCGCGGCCGCCGCCCGCCTCGCCGACCTCGCCGTCCTCACCTCGGACAACCCGCGCTCCGAGGACCCCCTCGCGATCCTCTCCGCCATGCTCGCCGGTGCCGCCGAGGTACCCATCCACGAGCGCGGCGACGTCATCATCGACGCCGACCGGGCCGGAGCCATCGCCGAGGCCGTCGTCCGCGCCGAGGCCGGGGACACCGTCCTGGTCGCGGGCAAGGGCCACGAACAGGGCCAGGACATCAACGGCGTGGTCCGCCCCTTCGACGACCGGCTGGTGCTGCGTGCCGCCATCGAGCGGGCCGAGGCCCGCCGGGCCGCCGCGGACCGGCCGGGCACCACCCAGCAGGCCGCCGAGGCGGCCGCTGGCACACAGGCAGCCCCTCAGAAGAACGCGGGATGAACTTGTGATCGCCCTCTCCCTGGCCGAGATCAGCAGCATCGTCGGCGGGCAACCCGTCGACATACCGGACCTGGACGCCCAGGTCACCGGACCGGTCGTGATCGACTCCCGGCTCGCCGCCCCCGGCAGCCTCTTCGCCGCCTTCGCCGGTGAACGGGCCGACGGCCACGACTACGCGGCCACCGCCGTGGAGACCGGCGCCGTCGCCGTCCTCGCGACGCGGCCCGTCGGCGTGCCCGCCCTCGTGGTGGACGACGTGGAGCGCGCCCTCGGCGCGCTCGCCCGTGCCGTCGTCGAGCGCCTCGGCACCACCGTCGTCGCCCTCACCGGCTCCGCGGGCAAGACCTCCACCAAGGACCTCGTCGCGCAACTCCTGCAGCGCGCCGCGCCCACGGTGTGGACGCCCGGCTCCCTCAACAACGAGATCGGGCTGCCGCTGACCGCGCTGCGCGCCGACGCGGACACCCGCCACCTCGTCCTGGAGATGGGGGCCCGCGGCGTCGGCCACATCCGGTACCTCACCGGACTCACCCCGCCGCGGATCGGCGTCGTCCTCAACGTCGGCAGCGCGCACATCGGCGAGTTCGGCGGCCGCGAGCAGATCGCCCTCGCCAAGGGCGAACTGGTCGAGGCGCTCCCCGAGGACGGCGTCGCCGTCCTCAACGCCGACGACCGTTACGTCCGTGACATGGCGTCACGTACCAAGGCGCGCGTCGTCACCTTCGGCGAAGCGCCCGAAGCGGACATCCGCGCCGAGAATGTCCGGCTCACGGAGAACGGCCGCCCCGCCTTCACGCTGCACACACCCTCCGGGTGCGGCGATGTGACCATGCGCCTGTACGGTGAGCACCACGTGTCGAACGCGCTCGCCGCCGCCGCCGTCGCATCGGAACTGGGCATGCCCGTGGACGAGATCGCCCAAGCGCTCTCCGAGGCGGAGTCCCTGTCCCGCTGGCGGATGGAGGTCACCGAGCGCCCGGACGGTGTGACGATCGTCAACGACGCCTACAACGCGAACCCCGAATCCACGCGGGCCGCCCTGCGCGCGCTCGTGGCGATGGGCGGCGCCCGCCGCGGCGAGGGGGGCCGCACCTGGGCGGTGCTCGGACAGATGGCCGAGCTGGGGGACGAGGCGCTCACCGAACACGACGCCGTCGGACGGCTCGCCGTCCGGCTGAACGTGAGCAAGCTCGTGGCAGTCGGCGGCAGGGAAGCGGCCTGGCTGCGCATGGGCGCATACAACGAGGGTTCGTGGGGTGAGGAGTCGGTGCACGTGTCCGACGCACAGGCGGCGGTCGACCTGCTGCGCAGCGAGCTGCGCCCAGGAGATGTCGTACTCGTGAAGGCTTCCCGGTCCGTGGGACTGGAGAAGGTCGCCGCCGCTCTGCTGGCGGACGGTACGGGCGAGGGCGAGGTCGCCGCCCGATGATGAAGCAGATCCTGCTCTCCGGCGTCATTGGACTGTTCCTGACGCTGATCGGCACACCACTGCTGATCAAGCTGCTGGCCAAGAAGGGCTACGGCCAGTACATCCGCGACGACGGTCCGCGCGAGCACCACGCCAAGCGCGGGACGCCGACGATGGGCGGTATCGCCTTCATCCTCGCGACGATCATCGCGTACTTCCTGTCCAAGCTGATCACCGGCTACCAGGTGACCTTCTCGGGTCTCCTGGTCCTCGGACTGATGGCGGGCATGGGCCTCGTCGGGTTCCTCGACGACTACATCAAGATCGTGAAGCGGCGCTCGCTGGGCCTGCGCGCCAAGGCGAAGATGGCCGGACAGCTCACCGTCGGCATCGCCTTCGCCGTGCTCGCCCTCCAGTTCCCCGACCAGCGGGACCAGACACCGGCCTCCACCCGCCTGTCGTTCATCACCGACTTCGGCTGGAAGATCGGCCCGGTGCTCTTCGTCATCTGGGCGCTCTTCATGATCCTCGCCATGTCGAACGGCGTGAACCTCACCGACGGCCTCGACGGCCTCGCCACCGGCGCCTCCGTCATGGTCTTCGGCGCGTACACCTTCATCGGCGTCTGGCAGTTCCAGGAGTCCTGCGCCAACGCGGAGGTCCTCACCAACCCGGCGGCCTGCTTCGAGGTACGAGATCCACTCGACCTCGCCGTGGTGGCCTCCGCGCTGATGGGCGCCTGCTTCGGCTTCCTGTGGTGGAACACCTCGCCCGCCAAGATCTTCATGGGCGACACCGGTTCGCTCGCCCTCGGCGGCGCCCTCGCCGGTCTCGCCATCTGCTCCCGCACCGAGCTGCTGCTCGCCGTCCTCGGCGGCCTCTTCGTCCTCATCACCATGTCCGTGGTGATCCAGGTCGGTTCGTTCCGCCTCACCGGCAAGCGGGTGTTCAGGATGGCGCCACTCCAGCACCACTTCGAACTCAAGGGGTGGTCCGAAGTCCTTGTGGTGGTCCGCTTCTGGATCATCCAGGGCATGTGCGTCATCGTCGGCCTCGGCATCTTCTACGCGGGATGGGCAGCCACCAAGTGACCTGGAAGGACCAGCACATCACCGTGGCCGGCCTCGGTGTGAGCGGCATCAGCGCCGCCCGCGCCCTGGCCGGCCTCGGCGCGCACGTCACCGTCGTGGACGGCGGCGAGGGCGAGGCGCACCTGGCGCGCGCCGCCGAACTCACCGCCGCCTTCGACGCACCGGACACCCCCGGCACCGTCGCGGTCCGCCTCGGCGACGCCGACACCCTCCCCGAGCCGACCGACCTGGTCGTCACCTCACCCGGGTGGAAGCCCACCTCGCCGCTCTTCGCGGCCGCCGCCGAGGCGGGCGCCGAGGTCGTCGGCGACGTCGAGATCGCCTGGCGGCTGCGGCCCGAGGGCGCCGCCGACTGGCTCTGCGTCACCGGCACCAACGGCAAGACCACCACCACCCGGATGCTGGCCTCGATCCTCACCGCCGCCGGACTGCGCACCGCCGCCGTCGGCAACATCGGCACCCCGCTGATCGACGTGGTCCTCGCCGAGGAGTCCTACGACGTCCTCGCCGTCGAACTCTCCAGCTACCAGCTGCACTGGACGCCCTCGCTGCGCGCCCACTCCGGGGCGGTCCTCAACCTCGCCCCCGACCACCTCGACTGGCACGGCTCCATGGAGGCGTACGCCTCCGACAAGGGCCGGATCTACGAGGGCAACCGCGTCGCCTGCGTCTACAACACCGCCGACCCGGCCACCGAGGCCCTGGTCCGCGCCGCCGACGTGGAGGAGGGCGCCCGCGCCGTCGGGTTCACCCTCGGCGCCCCCGGCCCCTCCGAACTCGGCGTGGTCGAAGGGCTCCTGGTCGACCGGGCCTTCGTCCCCGACCGGCACCGGCAGGCCCAGGAACTGGCCGAGACCGCCGACGTGGACCCCCCGGCCCCGCACAACATCGCCAACGCCCTGGCCGCCGCCGCCCTCGCCCGCGCCTACGGGGTGCCCGCCACCGCCGTACGCGACGGGCTGCGCGCCTTCGCCCCGGACCCGCACCGGATCGAGAAGGTCGCCGAGATCGACGGCGTCACCTACGTCGACGACTCCAAGGCCACCAACACCCACGCCGCCGAAGCATCCCTCAACTCCTACCGGCCGATCGTCTGGATCGCCGGCGGGCTGGCCAAGGGAGCCACCTTCGACGAACTGGTCGCCTCCGCCGCCGACCGGCTGCGCGGCGCCGTCCTCATCGGCCAGGACCGCGCCCTGATCCGTGAGGCCCTCGCCCGACACGCCCCCGACCTCCCGGTCGTCGACCTGGACCGGACCGACACTGGGGCGATGTCCGCGGCGGTCACCGCCGCCCGCGGCCTCGCCGAGGCGGGCGACACCGTGCTGCTGGCCCCGGCCTGCGCCTCGATGGACATGTTCACCAACTACAACCGGCGCGGCGAGGCGTTCGCCGAGGCGGTGCGGGCGCTGGCCCCCGACGCCTGAGGGCCCGCGCCCGCCCACGGCGCGGCCCGCCCCGCCCTCGGAGGGCGGGGCGGGCCGCCGGGCGAGGACCGCCGCGCCGGGGACGACTGGAGGGGACAGCGACCATGCCGGCCGACACCGACCGGAGCCGGCGCACCGCGCCGCGCCCGCGCAGCGCCGCGCCCCCGGCCCGGCGCCCCCTCGGCGCCCGCCTGCGCGACAACCCGGCCGCCCGGTTCCGGCGCCGCGTGCAACGGGCCTGGGACCGGCCGCTGACCGCCTACTACGTCATCGTCGGCGCCAGCGTACTCATCATCGTGCTCGGGCTGATCATGGTGTACTCCTCCTCGATGGTGTACGCCATCAACAAGAACCTGGGCAGCTCCTACTTCTTCTCCAAGCAGCTCGTCGCCGCCCTCATCGGCGGGGTCCTGCTGGTGATCGCCTCCCGGATGCCGGTCAAGCTCCACCGGGCGCTGGCGTACCCGATCACCGTCGGCTCGGTCGCGCTGATGGCGCTGGTCCAGGTCCCCGGGGTCGGCCAGGAGATCAACGGCAACACCAACTGGCTCTCCTTCGGCGGCCCCTTCCAGATCCAGCCCAGCGAGTTCGGCAAGCTCGCCCTCGTGCTGTGGGGGGCCGACCTGCTCGCCCGCAAGCAGGAGCGGCGGCTGCTGACCCAGTGGAAGCACCTGCTGGTGCCGCTGGTCCCGGCCGCCTTCATACTGCTCGGCCTGATCATGCTCGGCGGCGACATGGGCACCGCGGTCATCGTCACCGCGATCCTCTTCGGGCTGCTGTGGATCGCCGGCGCCCCCACCCGGCTCTTCGCCTCGGTCCTCGCGGTGGCCGCCGCCATCGGCGCGCTGCTGATCTGGACCAGCCCCAACCGGATGGCGCGGCTCAGCTGCCTGGGGGCGACCGACGCCGGGCCCGCCGACATCTGCCTCCAGCCGCTGCACGGCAGCTACGCCCTCGCCTCCGGCGGATTCTTCGGTTCCGGGCTCGGTGCGGGTGTGGAAAAATGGGGTCAACTGCCGGAAGCGCACACCGACTTCATCTTCGCCGTCACCGGGGAGGAACTCGGCCTCGCCGGGACGCTGTCGGTACTCGCGCTCTTCGCGGCTCTAGGCTATGCGGGTATCCGCGTGGCCGGACGCACGGAGGACCCCTTCGTGAGGTACGCCGCGGGAGGTGTGATCACCTGGATCATGGCGCAAGCCGTGATCAACATCGGTGCGGTGCTCGGCCTGCTGCCGATCGCCGGGGTCCCGCTCCCGCTGTTCTCCTACGGTGGGTCCGCCCTGCTGCCGACCATGGCCGCCATCGGGCTGCTCATCGCGTTCGCGCGGGCGGACCCGGCCGCACGGGCGGCACTGGACACGAGACTGCCCGGCAGGAAGCGGGCAGCGGTGAGATGGAACACGATGCGACGGCGCGCCCGCGGGCGCACGTCCGGAGAGCGGTGAATTTCGGTGCATGTCGTACTCGCCGGTGGGGGGACCGCCGGTCATATCGAGCCGGCGCTCGCCCTCGCGGACGCCCTGCGCAGGCAGGACCCGACCGTGGGGATCACGGCGCTGGGCACGGAACGAGGCCTGGAGACCAGGCTCGTGCCGGAGCGCGGCTATGAACTGGCGCTGATCCCCGCCGTCCCCCTGCCCCGCAAGCCCACCCCCGAGCTGATCACCGTCCCCGGGCGGCTGCGCGGCACGATCAAGGCTGCCGAGCAGATCCTGGAGCGCACCAAGGCCGACGCGGTCGTCGGCTTCGGCGGCTACGTGGCCCTGCCCGGCTACCTCGCCGCCAAGCGGCTCGGCGTGCCCATCGTCGTCCACGAGGCCAACGCCCGCCCGGGCCTGGCCAACAAGATCGGATCCCGGTACGCCCACGGGGTCGCCGTCTCCACCCCCGACAGCAAGCTGCGTGACGCCCGCTACATCGGCATCCCGCTGCGCCGCGCCATCGCCACCCTCGACCGCGCCCGGGTCCGGCCCGAGGCCCGCGCCGCCTTCGGCCTCGACCCGAACCTGCCGACGCTGCTGGTCTCCGGCGGCTCCCAGGGTGCCCGGCGCCTCAACGAGGTCGTCCAGCAGGCCGCGCCCTCGCTCCAGCGGGCGGGCATCCAGATCCTGCACGCGGTCGGCCCGAAGAACGAACTGCCGCATGTCGACAACATGCCCGGGATGCCGCCCTACATCCCGGTACCGTACGTGGACCGCATGGACCTCGCCTACGCGGCGGCGGACATGATGCTCTGCCGCGCGGGCGCGATGACCGTCGCCGAACTCTCCGCCGTCGGACTCCCGGCCGCCTACGTCCCGCTGCCCATCGGCAACGGCGAACAGCGGCTCAACGCCCAGCCGGTGGTCAAGGCCGGCGGCGGACTCCTCGTCGACGACGCGGAGCTGACGCCGGAGTGGGTGCAGCAGAATGTGCTGCCGGTCCTCGCGGACCCGCACCGGCTCTACGAAATGTCCCGCGCAGCCTCCGAGTTCGGCCGCCGGGACGCCGACGACCTGCTCGTCGGCATGGTGTACGAGGCGATCGCCGCACGGCGCGCCAACCACTGAGGGGCGGCCTACGCCCCGCGTGACGCAGGAGGCGACAGGGAGCGTGGCCGCAACGACGACCGCCCGGCGCGGGCGGACCCCCGAGACCGAGGAACCGCCCGCGCGGACCGCGAAGGCACCGGGGTCCGGCCCGCGCCGCGGACGCCTCCTCCTGCTCCTCGCGGCCGCCACCGCCCTGCTGGGCGGGGCGGCCGTCTGGGCGCTCTACGGCTCCTCGTGGCTGCGGGTGGAGGACGTCCGGGCCGAGGGGACCCGGGTGCTGACGCCCGCACAGGTCCGCGAGGCCGCCGCCGTGCCCACCGGGGTCCCCCTGGCCTCCGTCGACACCGACGCCGTCGCCGTCCGCCTGCTCGACCGACTGCCCCGGCTGCGTACCGCCGAGGTCGAACGCTCCTGGCCGCACGGTGTCCTGCTGCGGGTGACCGAGCGCCGACCCGTTCTGATCATCGAGAAGAACGGACAATATGGTGAAGTGGACCGCGAAGGAGTGCGGTTCGCGACGGTGGGTACACGGCCGAAGGGCGTGCCCCTGCTGAAGCTGGACGCCGCCCGCTCCCCGAGCCTGAAGCGCTTTCCCGCGAGCAGGCTCCGGACCGAGGCGGTCACCGCGGCCGCCGACGTCCCCGCGGCGGTGCGGGGGGAGCTGAGGGCCGTACGGGTGCGTTCCTTCGACGCCATCTCGCTGGAGTTGAGCGGGAACCGCACGGTGGTCTGGGGGAGTGGTGAGAAGGGTGATACGAAGGCGAAGGCGCTCACCGCGTTGCTGAAGGCGGCGCCGAAGGCCCGTCACTTCGACGTGAGTGTGCCCACCGCCCCTGCGGCATCAGGTGGTTGACGGGAAATCCGCAGGCCAGCACCCTGGTTGGCCCGTGCTACGGGTGATCACATAGGGTGAAAAGAAAAACGGGAGGTTCGGCGTGTTCGTTGAACGCGCGCCGCTTGTCGACTTAGTGTCCTGTCCGGAACAGTCCAGGAAACAGGCACACTGGTAACCCTGAACTTCAACGTTAGGGTTCGGGTCGGCGTTCGGACCGTCCCCATTCGACATCAGTCGTCCGCCGAGCGGCATCGCCCGGCGGCGACACGTAATCGAGGCGAGAGGCCTTCGACGTGGCAGCACCGCAGAACTACCTCGCAGTCATCAAAGTCATCGGTGTCGGCGGCGGTGGTGTCAATGCCATCAACCGGATGATCGAGGTCGGTCTCAAGGGCGTCGAGTTCATCGCCATCAACACCGACGCCCAGGCGCTGTTGATGAGCGACGCCGACGTCAAGCTCGACGTCGGCCGGGAACTCACCCGCGGACTCGGCGCCGGAGCCAACCCGGCCGTCGGCCGCAAGGCGGCAGAGGACCACCGCGAGGAGATCGAAGAGGTCCTCAAGGGGGCCGACATGGTCTTCGTCACCGCCGGTGAAGGCGGCGGCACCGGCACCGGCGGCGCCCCCGTCGTGGCCAACATCGCGCGCTCGCTCGGCGCCCTCACGATCGGCGTGGTCACCCGCCCGTTCACCTTCGAGGGACGCCGCCGCGCCAACCAGGCGGAGGACGGCATCGCCGAACTCCGCGAAGAGGTCGACACCCTCATCGTCATCCCCAACGACCGCCTGCTGTCCATCTCGGACCGCCAGGTGAGCGTTCTCGACGCCTTCAAGTCCGCGGACCAGGTGCTCCTCTCCGGCGTCCAGGGCATCACCGACCTCATCACCACCCCCGGCCTGATCAACCTCGACTTCGCCGACGTCAAGTCGGTCATGTCCGAGGCCGGTTCGGCCCTGATGGGCATCGGCTCGGCCCGCGGCGACGACCGCGCGGTGGCCGCCGCCGAGATGGCCATCTCCTCCCCCCTCCTGGAGGCGTCGATCGACGGCGCCCGCGGGGTCCTCCTCTCCATCTCCGGCGGCTCCGACCTCGGCCTGTTCGAGATCAACGAAGCCGCCCAACTGGTCAGCGAGGCCGCCCACCCGGAGGCCAACATCATCTTCGGCGCCGTCATCGACGACGCCCTCGGCGACGAGGTGCGGGTCACCGTCATCGCCGCCGGGTTCGACGGCGGCCAGCCCCCGTCCAAGCGGGACAACGTCCTCGGCTCCTCCTCCGCCAAGCGCGAGGAGCCGGCGCCCGCCGCCCGCCCGGCGGCGACGCCCGAGCCCACCCGCCCCGCCTTCGGCGGCCTCGGCAGCGTGACCCCGCGCGAGGAGCCCACCCAGCAGCCGGCCGCCACCCCCGAGCCGGAGCCGGTTCCGGCCACCGAACTGCCCACCCCGCCGGTGACGCCGCCGCAGGTTCCCCCGGCCCGGTACGACAGCCAGGCCGAGGAACTGGACGTGCCGGACTTCCTCAAGTGATATCGCCGGTGCCCGGACCCGTGTCCGGGGAGCACGGCACCGCGGGCGGCGCCCACTTCGCCTTCACCGACCGGTGGGGCGGGGTGAGCGCCGTTCCGTACGAGCGGCTCAATCTCGGCGGGGCCGTCGGTGACGACCCCGCCGCCGTGCGCGCCAACCGCGCCCGCGCCGCCGAGGCCCTCGGGCTCGACGCGGCCGACGTCGTCTGGATGAACCAGGTGCACGGCCGGGACGTCGCCGTGGTCGACGGGGCGTGGGGCGAGCGGCCGGTCCCCGAGGTGGACGCCGTGGTGACCGCCCGGCCCGGCCTCGCCCTCGCCGTCCTCACCGCCGACTGTGTCCCGGTGCTGCTGGCCGATCCGGTCGCCGGGGTCTGCGCCGCCGCCCACGCCGGACGCCCCGGCATGGCCGCCGGGGTGGTGCCCGCGACCGTCGAGGCCATGGTGCGGCTCGGCGCCGACCCCGCCCGGATCACCGCCCGCACCGGCCCGGCCGTCTGCGGCCGGTGCTACGAGGTGCCCGAGGCGCTGCGCGCCGAGGTGGCGTCGGCGGAGCCGGCGGCGTACGCCGAGACGCGTCGGGGTACGCCGGCGGTCGACGTGGTCGCCGGGGTGCACGCCCAGCTGGAGCGGCTCGGGGTGACGGACCGGCAGGCCTCGCCGGTCTGCACCCTGGAGTCGGCCGACCACTTCTCGTACCGGCGCGAGGGGACCACGGGGCGGCTCGCCGGTTATGTGTGGCTGGCGCCGCGGCAGGCGAAGTTCGCCGGGGCACTGGACCGATGAGCGTGGCGGGACTGGAAGAGATGACCGACCGAAAGACCGAACTCGCCGCCAACCTCGAGCGGGTGGAGCAGCGGATCGCCGGAGCCTGCGCGGCCGCGGGCCGGGACCGGAGCGAGGTGGCCCTGATCGTGGTCACCAAGACCTACCCCGCCTCCGACGTGCGGCTGCTGGCCGAACTGGGTGTCAGGCAGGTCGCCGAGAACCGCGACCAGGACGCCGCCCCGAAGGCGGCCGACTGCGCGGATCTGGACCTCACCTGGCACTTCGTGGGCCAGTTGCAGACCAATAAGGCCCGTTCCGTGGCGGGTTACGCCGATTTCGTGCAGTCGGTCGACCGCGCGAAGCTGGTGACCTCTCTCTCCTCCGCGGCCGGGCGCGCCGGGCGCGAACTGGGTTGCCTGGTCCAGATCGCCCTCGACGCGGAGGCCGGCGGCCGGGGTGACCGGGGTGGCGTGGCGCCGGACGGTGCCGAGGAGTTGGCCGGCCTGATCGACGCGGCCCCGGGGCTGCGGCTCGGCGGCGTGATGACCGTCGCACCTCTGTCCGGCGCGTACGCCGGGCGGCCGTCAGCGGCCTTCGAACGACTGAGGGAAATCTCAACCTCCCTGCGCTCGGCCTGGCCTGCTGCCACCATGGTTTCTGCGGGGATGAGCGGGGATCTCGAACACGCCGTGGCCGCCGGGGCGACACATGTACGCGTCGGCAGTGCGGTACTCGGAGTCCGACCCGCGCTCGGGTAACGTCGCGAAGCAAGTCGGACCACAGCAGAAAATATGGTCATTCCCGCAGTTCGGCGGGGTGACTTCGTGGATCGCGGGCACGTTTGACGTCAGTTGATCCACCACAGAGCGGAGGACTCAGAGCATGGCCGGCGCGATGCGCAAGATGGCGGTCTACCTCGGCCTCGTGGAGGACGATGGGTACGACGGCCCGGGGTTCGACCCCGACGACGAGTTCGAGCCCGAGCCGGAGCCCGAGCGCGACCGGCGCCGACACGCTCCGGCGCACCAAGAGCCTGTCGAGGAGCCGGTACGCGCCCCCCAGCCGCCGGCGCAGCGCGAGCGCGAACCCGTTCCGCTGCCGGCGGAATCCGGACGACCCGCCCGAATCGCCCCCGTGGCATCCATCACACCTGAACGTCAGAGCCTGGAGAAGAACGCCCCGGTGATCATGCCCAAGGTTGTCTCCGAGCGTGAGCCCTACCGCATCACGACTCTGCACCCCCGGACCTACAACGAAGCCCGTACCATCGGGGAACACTTCCGCGAGGGCACTCCGGTGATCATGAATCTCACGGAGATGGACGACACCGACGCGAAGCGACTTGTCGACTTTGCCGCGGGTTTGGTCTTCGGTCTTCATGGAAGCATTGAGCGGGTGACGCAGAAGGTGTTCCTGTTGTCGCCTGCTAACGTCGATGTCACGGCGGAGGACAAGGCTCGCATCGCAGAGGGCGGGTTCTTCAACCAGAGCTGAGACGCCGACGACAAGACGACAGCATGAGTCAGGGGAGAGGGCAGCGCGGCAATGAGCGTTTTCGGGGATGTGCTCTACATCGCGCTGATGTGTTTCCTCATCGTGCTGATCTTCCGTTTGGTCATGGACTACGTGTTCCAGTTCGCCCGCTCGTGGCAACCGGGCAAGGCGATGGTCGTGCTTCTGGAGGCGACCTACACTGTCACCGATCCACCGCTCAAGCTTCTGCGGCGGTTCATCCCGCCTCTCCGTCTCGGGGGCGTAGCGCTCGACCTGTCCTTCTTCGTACTGATGATCATCGTCTACATCTTGATCTCCGTCGTGAGCCTGCTGTGAGCGTGATGTCAGCTACGTTCTTGCCGAATGCCGACGACTACGTTGAGGTGAAGAGATGCCGTTGACCCCCGAGGACGTGCGGAACAAGCAGTTCACGACCGTCCGCCTCCGAGAAGGCTATGACGAGGACGAGGTCGATGCCTTCCTCGACGAGGTCGAGTCCGAACTGACGCGCCTGCTCCGTGAGAACGAGGACCTGCGCGCCAAACTCGCCGCCGCCACGCGGGCGGCCGCGCAGAACCAGCAGCAGCAGGGGATGCGCAAGCAGCAGGAGCAGCAGGATCGTCCCGGTGCTCCGGTGCCCGCCGCCATATCGGGACCGCAGCCGGTGCCGCCCCAGCAGCAGCAACAGCAGCAGCACATGGGTGGCCCGCCGCAGCTTCCGGGCGGTGCCCCGCAGCTTCCGGCAGGCCCCGGCGGCCACGGCCACGGTCCCGGCCCGCAGGGTCAGCACGGCCCCGGCCCCCAGGGCCAGCACGGCCCCGGCCCGATGGGCCAGCAGGGTCCCGGCCCCATGGGCCAGCAGGGCCCCGGTGGTCCGATGGGCCAGCAGGGTCCCGGTCCGATGGGCCAGGGTGGTCCGATGGGTGGCCCCATGGGCGGCCACGGCGGCCCGCAGCTGCCCCAGCCCGGTCAGGGCCCCGGTGGCGACAGCGCCGCCCGGGTGCTCTCGCTCGCTCAGCAGACGGCCGACCAGGCCATCGCCGAGGCGCGTTCCGAGGCCAACAAGATCGTCGGTGAGGCGCGCAGCCGTGCCGAGGGTCTGGAGCGGGACGCCCGTGCCAAGGCCGACGCCCTGGAGCGGGACGCGCAGGAGAAGCACCGTGTCGCGATGGGCTCCCTGGAGTCCGCCCGCGCCACGCTGGAGCGCAAGGTCGAGGACCTGCGCGGCTTCGAGCGCGAGTACCGCACCCGCCTGAAGTCGTACCTGGAGAGCCAGCTGCGTCAGCTGGAGACCCAGTCCGACGACTCGCTGGCGCCGCCGCGTACCCCCGCCGCCGCCTCGCTGCCGCCGGCCCCGCAGATGAGCGGGTCCATGGCAGGAGCCGGTGCGAACGGCATGGGTGGGCACCCGAACCAGTCCATGGGCGGCAACCAGCAGTCCGGCGGCCCGTCGTACGGCGGCGGTCAGCAGCAGATGTCCCCGGCCATGACCCAGCCGATGGCTCCGGTCCGGCCGCAGGCACCCGCACCGATGCAGCAGGCTCCGGCCCCGATGCGCGGTTTCCTGATCGACGAGGACGACAACTGACGGCGCCCTAGGGTGTCCTAGGCATTCAGACGCGGGCCCGGCCCCCCTGGTGGGGGCCGGGCCCGCGTCGTCGTGCGTGCGGACCACGCGCGGGTCGCCGGGAAAGCGAAGAGCCGGGCGGTCCTCCGAGGAGGTCCGCCCGGCTCTTCGTCCGGGTGCGGCGTCCGTCAGACGCGGCGCAGCTGGAAGGTGAGGGTCAGCGGCTCGTCGGTGAACGGCTCGCCGTACGCCTCGTCACCCGAACCGGTGGCGAAGTCCGTGGCGAGGACCTCGTCGGCGATGAGCCCGGCGTGCTCGGTGAGCGCCTCCGCCACGGCCGGGTCGGTCGCGGACCAGCGCAGCGCGATCCGGTCGGCGACGTCCAGGCCGCTGTTCTTGCGGGCCTCCTGGATCAGCCGGATCGCGTCCCGGGCCAGGCCCGCCCGGCGCAGCTCCTCGGTGATCTCCAGGTCGAGGGCGACGGTGGCACCGGCGTCGGAGGCGACCGACCAGCCCTCGCGCGGCGTCTCGGTGACGATGACCTCCTCGGGGGCCAGCTCGATCACCTCGCCGTCCACGGTGACGGTGGCGTTCCCCTCGCGCAGGGCCAGTGAGAGCGCCGCCGCGTCGGCCGCGGCGACCGCCTTGGCGACGTCCTGGACGCGCTTGCCGAACCGCTTGCCCAGCGTCCGGAAGTTGGCCTTGGCGGTGGTGTCGACCAGCGAGCCGCCGACCTCGGAGAGGGACTCCACCGAGGAGACGTTCAGCTCCTCGGTGATCTGCGCGCGCAGCTCCGCGGGCAGCTCGGCGAAGCCGGTCGCGCCGACCAGCGCGCGGGAGAGCGGCTGGCGGGTCTTCACGCCGGACTCGGCGCGGGTGGCCCGGCCCAGCTCGACCAGGCGGCGCACCAGCGCCATGTGCCGGGACAGCTCGGGATCGACGGCGGCGGTGTCGGCCTCGGGCCAGGCCGCGAGGTGGACCGACTCGGGGGCGTCCGGGGTGACCGGCACCACCAGGTCCTGCCAGACCCGTTCGGTGATGAACGGCACCAGCGGCGCCATCAGCCGCGTCACCGTGTCGAGCACGTCGTGCAGGGTGCGCAGCGCGGCCGGGTCGCCCTGCCAGAAGCGGCGGCGCGAGCGGCGCACGTACCAGTTGGAGAGGTCGTCGACGAAGGCCGAGAGGAGCTTGCCGGCGCGCTGCGTGTCGTAGCCGTCCAGCGCCTCGGTGACGCCCTGCACCAGGGTGTTCAACTCGCCGAGCAGCCAGCGGTCCAGGACGCTCCGGTCGGCCGGGGCCGGGTCGGCGGCGGACGGCGCCCAGGTGGCCGTACGGGCGTACAGGGCCTGGAAGGCGACGGTGTTCCAGTAGGTGAGGAGCGTCTTGCGGACGACCTCCTGGATGGTGCCGTGGCCGACCCGGCGGGCCGCCCACGGGGAGCCGCCGGCCGCCATGAACCAGCGGACGGCGTCGGCGCCGTGCTGGTCCATCAGCGGGATGGGCTGGAGGATGTTGCCCAGGTGCTTGGACATCTTCCGGCCGTCCTCGGCCAGGATGTGGCCGAGGCAGACGACGTTCTCGTAGCTCGACTTGTCGAAGACCAGGGTGCCCACGGCCATCAGCGTGTAGAACCAGCCGCGGGTCTGGTCGATCGCCTCGGAGATGAACTGCGCCGGGTAGCGCTGCTCGAACAGCTCCTTGTTCCGGTGCGGGTAGCCCCACTGTGCGAACGGCATCGAGCCCGAGTCGTACCAGGCGTCGATGACCTCCGGGACGCGGTAGGCCTCCAGCTGGCAGTTGGCGTGGGTGCAGGTGAAGGTGATCTCGTCGATGTACGGGCGGTGCGGGTCCAGCTCGGACTGGTCGGTCCCGGTCAGCTCGCTCAGCTCGGCCAGCGAACCGACGCAGGTGAGGTGGGACTCCTCGCAGCGCCAGATGGGCAGCGGCGTGCCCCAGTAGCGGTTGCGGGAGAGCGCCCAGTCGACGTTGTTCTGGAGCCAGTCGCCGAACCGTCCGTGCTTGACCGAGTCGGGGAACCAGTTGGTCCGCTCGTTCTCCTCCAGCAGCCGGTCCTTGACCGCGGTGGTGCGGATGTACCAGGACGGCTGCGCGTAGTAGAGCAGCGCGGTGTGGCAGCGCCAGCAGTGCGGGTAGCTGTGCTCGTACGGCACGTGGCGGAAGAGGACGCCGCGGGCGTCCAGGTCGGCGGTGAGCGCCTCGTCGGCCTTCTTGAAGAAGACCCCGCCGACCAGCGGCAGCTCCTCCTCGAAGGTGCCGTCCGGGCGGACCGGGTTGACCACCGGCAGGCCGTACGCCTTGCAGACCTGGAGGTCGTCCTCACCGAAGGCGGGGGACTGGTGGACCAGACCGGTGCCGTCCTCGGTGGTGACGTACTCGGCGTTGACGACATAGTGCGCCTCGGCCGGGAACTCCACCATCTCGAAGGGGCGCTGGTAGCTCCAGCGCTCCATCTCCCGGCCGGTGAAGGACTCGCCGGTCGCCTCCCAGCCCTCGCCGAGCGCCTTCTCGAGCAGCGGCTCGGCGACGACCAGCTTCTCGGCGCCGTCGGTGGCGACGACGTACCGCACGTCGGGGTGGGCGGCGACGGCGGTGTTGGAGACCAGGGTCCACGGCGTGGTCGTCCAGACCAGCAGGGAGGCCTCGCCGGCGAGCGGGCCCGAGGTGAGGGGGAAGCGGACGAAGACCGACGGGTCGACGACCGTCTCGTACCCCTGCGCCAGCTCGTGGTCGGAGAGGCCGGTGCCGCAGCGCGGGCACCAGGGGGCGACGCGGTGGTCCTGGACCAGCAGCTCCTTCTCGAAGATCTGCTTCAGCGACCACCAGACCGACTGGACGTACGAGGGGTCCATGGTGCGGTAGGCGTCGTCCATGTCGACCCAGTAGCCCATGCGGGTGGTCAGCTCGGCGAAGGCGTCGGTGTGCCGGGTCACCGACTCGCGGCACTTGGCGTTGAACTCGGCGATGCCGTACGCCTCGATGTCCTTCTTGCCGTTGAACCCCAGCTCCTTCTCCACCGCCAGCTCGACGGGGAGGCCGTGGCAGTCCCAGCCGGCCTTGCGGCCCACGTGGTAGCCGCGCATGGTGCGGAAGCGGGGGAAGACGTCCTTGAAGACGCGGGCCTCGATGTGATGGGCGCCGGGCATGCCGTTGGCGGTCGGCGGGCCCTCGTAGAAGACCCATTCCGGGCGGCCCTCGGACTGCTCCAGGGTCTTGGCGAAGATCTTGTTCTCACGCCAGAAGTCGAGCACCGCGTGCTCCAGGGCGGGAAGGTCGACCTGGGCGGGTACCTGGCGGTACTGGGGCGGGGTCACCGGGGGTGTCATCGACGCGCTCCTCCAACGGACTGCTGCATTCCGTCGGAGGGACGACGGCCTCTCGGACCGCCGCGGTACCACCCTCCTTGGCCTGCGCCGTCGCCGGGACGGCGCCGCCCACTCATTGGGGGCGCGATGCCGGTTCTACTCGCCCTGCCGCGGGCTTTCCTCCGGCGGCTCCGGGGTGATCTTCACGTCGGGCGGACCCCCGGGCTTCCACCGTCCCCGGGTCGCTCACGGCCGCTGACGACGCTACTCGTCCCCATCGTCGCTTCTCGCTGCCGCCAGTGTACGGCGCCGGAGCGGACCGGCCGACCGGGTTTCCCCGGGCGCCGCGGGCGGCCGTCCGGGGCCGTCCGGCGGGCCGGGGGCATATCCGGCGGGCCGCGGGGGCACAAAGGAGTTCGGGCGCCCGACCGGCGTCCGGCGGGCGGTGACAGGTGGTGGCGTGCCCCGTTGCCGTCGGCCGGAAGTCGATTTATCGTCCCAGCACGACGCGCGAGCAGGTCACACCGGGTGAAGGGGCTGCCGGATGGCGACGGACAGAACAGCGGCAGCCGACCCGCCGCGCGACGGACAGGACGCGAGTGCGGGTGCCGCGGGCAGGATCCCGGAGAGGGCGGCCACGTCCCCGGGCAGGAAGGCCGCCGCCCCGGCGCCGGCCGACGAGACGCAGGAGGTCGGCTCCGTGGTGGCGAAGAAGACGGGTACGGCGGAGAAGTCCGGGCCGGTGCCGCAGGCACGCGCCGGGCACGAGGCGCTGGCGGTACGGCCGGGGGAGGACCCCTGGACCGAGGCCGAGGCCGAGGAGGCCCGGGCGGGGCTGCGCACCGACGCCGAGCGCATCCGCACCGAGATCGACGCGTCGGGCCAGGCGCTGGCCGGACTGATGCGGGACAGCGGCGGCGGGGCCGGGGACGACGAGGCCGACACCGGCACCAAGAACATCACCCGCGAGCACGAGCTGTCGCTCGCCGCCAACGCCCGCGAGATGCTCCGCCAGACCGAGCAGGCCCTTGTCCGGCTCGACGAGGGCACCTACGGCAACTGCGAGAACTGCGGCAATCCGATCGGCAAGGCCCGCCTCCAGGCGTTCCCCCGCGCCACCCTCTGCGTCGACTGCAAGCAGAAGCAGGAGCGCCGGGGCTGAGCGGCCCGCCCTCCGCCGGGGCGCGCCCCGGCGGCGTACGCGCCCGGGCGCTGCCCCGGGGGCGTACTGGCACCCGGGCGCGCGCGGCGGTGTCGTACCCTCGGGGCATCTATCCCATCGTCGAGGGACACACGTGGCAGAGGCGGAGCGCATCATCGGTATGCCTGAGACCCCTGAAGCGCAGGAGCCCGGCCGGGCCGAGCCGCCGGAGCCGACCGAGGACGGGCAGGACGGGGCCACCCCGGCCGCGCCGCGCGGGCCGCGCCGGGTCGCCGTGCTCTTCGCCGTCGCCGTCGTCGCGTACCTGCTGGACCTCGGCAGCAAGCTGCTGGTGGTGGCGGAGCTGGAGCACCACGCGCCGATCCAGGTCCTCGGCGACTGGTTCGAGCTGCGGGTCATCCGCAACGCGGGCGCTGCCTTCGGCATCGGTGAGGCGTTCACCATCATCTTCACGGTGATCGCCGCCTCCGTGATCGTCGTCATCGCCCGGCTCGCCCGCAAGCTCCACAGCCTGCCGTGGGCGATCGCGCTCGGCCTGCTGCTCGGCGGAGCCCTCGGCAATCTCACCGACCGCATCTTCCGGGCCCCCGGGGTCATGGAGGGCGCGGTGGTGGACTTCCTCGCGCCGAAGAACTTCGCGGTCTTCAACCTCGCCGACTCCGCGATCGTCTGCGGCGGCATCCTGATCGTGATCCTCTCCTTCCGCGGCCTCGACCCCGACGGCACCGTCCACAAGGACTGAGTTCCCCGGGGGCCGAGCACCCCCCCCGGGTCGTACCTCTGTCCGACGGCGGCGTCCGGCGCGCCTCCGCCGTCCGGCATACTCGACGGGTGAGCACGATTCCCGAGATCCGCACCCTGCCCGTGCCGGACGGCCTGGAGGGCGAGCGCGTCGACGCCGCCATCTCCCGGATGTTCGGCTTCTCCCGCACCAAGGCCGCCGAGCTGGCCGCAGCAGGCAAGGTGCTGGTCGACGGCGCCGCGGTCGGAAAGTCGGAGCGCGTGCACGGCGGCGCCTGGCTGGAGGTCGAGATGCCGGCCGCCCCCGCACCCGTCCAGGTCGTCGCCGAGCCCGTCGAGGGCATGGAGATCGTCCATGACGACGACGACATCGTCGTCATCGTCAAGCCGGTCGGCGTCGCCGCGCACCCCAGCCCCGGCTGGACCGGCACCACCGTCATCGGCGGCCTCGCCGCCGCCGGCTACCGCATCTCCACCTCCGGCGCCGCCGAACGCCAGGGCATCGTCCACCGCCTCGACGTCGGCACCTCCGGCCTGATGGTGGTCGCCAAGTCCGAGCGGGCGTACACGCTGCTCAAGCAGCAGTTCCGCGAGCGGACCGTCGACAAGCGCTACCACGCCCTCGTCCAGGGCCACCCCGACCCGATGAGCGGCACCATCGACGCCCCCATCGGCCGCCACCCCCAGCACGACTACAAGTGGGCCGTCACCGCCGAGGGCAAGCCCTCGGTCACCCACTACGACCTGATCGAGGCCTACCGCGCCGCCTCCCTGCTCGACATCAAGCTGGAGACCGGCCGCACCCACCAGATCCGGGTGCACATGTCGGCCCACCGCCACCCCTGCGTCGGCGACCTCACCTACGGCGCCGACCCCACCCTCGCCAAGCGGCTCGGCCTGACCCGGCAGTGGCTGCACGCGGTCCGGCTCGGCTTCGAGCACCCGGCTGACGGGAGCTGGGCGGAGTTCGCCAGCGAGTACCCGGCCGACCTCCAGCACGCGCTGGACACGGTGCGCGCCGAGAGCGGCGCCTGACCGCCCCGGCCCCGGTGCCGGGACCGACCCGCGAAGGAGACCCCGCGTGAGCAACCCCGCCCCCAGCGACGTGCGCGTACGCGTCGCCGAAGACCCCGCCGACCGCGAGGCCTGCTTCGCGGTCCGCAAGGAGGTCTTCGTCGCCGAGCAGGGCGTCCCCGAGGACATCGAGTACGACGCCTTCGACGCTCTGGGCGGCGACACCGTGCACGTCCTCGCCGAAGGCCCCGACGGACCGCTCGGCACCGGCCGGCTGCTGTACGGACCTGCCGCGGCCGACCGCACCGGCGGCGACCTGGGTGTGGGCGCCCTCGGCCGGCTCGCGGTGCTCCAGGCCGCGCGCGGCCTCGGCGTCGGCGCCGCCCTGGTGCGCGGGCTGGAGCGGGCGGCGGCTCAACGGGGACTGCGCGCGGTCGACCTGCACGCCCAGACCCACGCCCTCGGCTTCTACGAGCGGCTCGGATACCAGGCGTACGGACCGGAGTTCGAGGACGCGGGCATCCCGCACCGGGCGATGCGCCGGGAGCTCCAGGAGAGCTGACCGGCGCCTGTCCGCGCCCCTGACCAGCGGCGCGACGCTGCCGGGTAGGGGGGCGCGGGCCGGGCCGGGGCGGTGACGTGGCAGAGTGGGGACGTTTTCCTGACGTACCGACCTTGCCGGAGGGCACACAGTGGACCAGTTGGCGCTGCTGCTTCTGCTACTGCTCGGCTCCGTGATCACGGTGCCGCTGGGGGACCGGCTGGGGCTGCCCGCGCCCGTGCTGATGACCCTCGGCGGCATCGTCCTCGCGCTGCTGCCGTTCGTCCCCAACGTGAACGTGCCGCCGGAGTACATCCTCCCGCTGGTCCTGCCGCCCCTGCTCTACGCCGCGGTGCAACGGACCTCCTGGCGGCAGTTCACCGCCAACTACCGGCCCATCCTGCTGCTGGCGGTCGCGCTGGTCTTCGTCACCACCGCGGCCGTGGCGGGCGTCGCCAACGCCATCGTGCCGGGGCTGCCGCTCGCCGCCGCCGTCGCGCTCGGCGCGTTGGTCGCGCCGCCCGACCCGGTCGCCGCGACCGCCGTCGCCGGACAGCTGGGGCTGCCCCGGCGCCTGGTCTCCGTACTGGAGGGCGAAGGGCTCTTCAACGACGTCACCGCCATCGTGCTCTACCACGTGGCGATCGCCGCGGCGCTGACCGGCACCTTCTCCTGGGGCGGGGCCGTCGCCCAGTTCTTCCTCTCCGCCGCGGTCGCCGTCGCGGTCGGTCTGGCGCTCGGCTGGATCAGCAAGAAGGCCATGTCCATGCTGGGCGACGCCACGCTCCAGACCGGTCTGACCCTGCTGGTGCCGTTCGCCAGCTACATCCTCGCCGAGGAGCTGCACGGCTCCGGCGTCCTCGCCGTCCTCACCACCGCGCTGCTGCTGGCGGGCACCGCCCTCGACGCCGACGACGTGCTGGGGCGCATCACCGGGCAGACCTTCTGGCACGTGGTCGACACCCTGGTCACCGGTATCGCCTTCGGCCTGATCGGGCTGGAGCTGCACACCGTCATCCGCGCCGCCGAGGGCCGCGAGGGGCAGATGATCGGCTGGGGCGTGGCGATCGTCGCCGTCGTCGTCGGGGTACGGCTGCTCTGGCTGCTGCCCACCACCTGGCTCGCCCAGAAGATGCACGGGCTGCGCGACGAGAACGAGGAGCTCCCCGCCTCCTGGCGCGAGACCGTCGTCATGTGGTGGTCGGGGATGCGCGGGGTGGCCTCGGTCGCGCTGGCCCTCGCCATTCCGCTCACCACCGACGACGGGGAGCCCTTCCCGGCGCGTGACGAGATCATCTTCATCGCCTTCTGCGTGATCATGGCCACCCTGCTGGTGCAGGGGCTGACCCTGCCGTGGCTGGTGCGCAAGCTCGGGGTCAAGGCCGACACCGACGCCGAGCACCGGCTGGAGCACGATCTGGCGATCCGGGCGGCGAAGGCGGCGCGGCGGCGGCTCAAGGAGATCGAGGCGACCGAGGAGCTGCCCGAGGACATCAGCGAGCGGCTGCAGCGTGGGGCGCTCGACATCGGGGTGCGGATCAGCCCCGACCTTCTCGACGACGAGCGGCGTGAGTGGTACTTGCAGCGGGCCGAGAGGGTGGCCGCGATGTCGCGGGTGCAGCGGGAGATGATGTCCGCTGCGCGGCACGAGGTGCTGTCGGCTCGGAATGAGCCCGGGGCCGATCCCGAGGTGGTCGACCGGGTGCTTCGGCAGCTCGATGTGCGCAGCTTGCGGTGACCTCAGGCGCCGGCCGGGCTGTACCGGGGGCGGTGGTGTCGGTGCCGGGCCGGAGTTTCGGCTGGGTGTGCCCCTGACGGGGCCGCGGTGGGGTGGCCTCAGGCGCCGGCCGGGCTGGGTTTTGGCCGCTCGTTGTACTTGAGTGGCGGTCACTGATTGGCCTCAAGCGCCGGCCGGGCTGGAGGGGGCGGTGGTCGGGCTGAGGAGGGCGCCGGTCGGGCTGGAGGGGGCGGTGGTCGGGCTGAGGAGGGCGCCGGCCGGGCTGGAGGGGGCGGTGGTCGGGCTGAGGAGGGCGCCGGCCGGGCTGGAGGGGGCGGTGGTCGGGCTGGAGTGGGGACCGTGCCCGGGCGGGGGTTGAGGGGTGCTTCGGGTGGGGGTGGGAGGATGCGGGTATGGAGATTTTGTTGATCCACTCCGTGTACGGGGTGCGGCCTGCCTTGCGGCAGGCGGCGGAGCGGCTGCGGGCTGCTGGGCATGAGGTGCATGTGCCCGATCTGTTCGAGGGGCGCAGCCCGGCGGACATGGAGGAGGGGCTGGCGCTGCGCGACGAGATCGGGACGGACGAGCTGTTGAAGCGCGCCGTACGGGCCGCTGCGCCCCACTCCGACAAGGGCCTGGTCTACGCCGGCTTCTCGCTGGGCGGTGCCATCGCGCAGAACCTGGCCCTCGCCGACGAGAAGGCCCGCGGCCTGGTCCTCTTCTCCGGCACCTCCGACCTCCCCGACGACGCCAGTGCCGAGGAGCTCCCGGTCCAGCTGCACGTCACCGAGAACGACCCGTTCGAGCCGCACGACTGGCTCAACGCCTGGTACCTGCGGATGCAGCGCGCCGGAGCCGACGTGGAGATCTACCGCCACCCGGGCGCCGGGCACCTGTACACCGACCCCGAGCTGCCCGACTACGACGCCGAGGCGGCGGAGGCCACCTGGCGGACGGTCCGGGGTTTCCTCGACTCGCTCTGACCGGACCCTGACCGGCCCGGCTCACGGCCGGGTGCAGCGGCCCTTCGGGCTGCCCGCCGGAGGGTGGCAGATGGCGTCGGCGTCGCCCCGGTCGTCGCTGAGGTAGCGCCCCACGCACTCGTTGCCCGTGGTCCGCCCCTTCCCGGCGCAGAACCGCAGAGCCGCGTGCCCGTCGTCGAACGGCCCGGGCACGTAGAAGACCCAGTACCCCGGGCGCAACGAGGCGTAGTCGTCGCTGCGCAGGTAGCGGGCCTCGGGCACCTCGGCGCGTACCGCGGCCAGGCGCCGGTCGCGGGTGGCGGTGCCGGTGGAGACGGGCTCGGAGAAGAGCTGGGCGATCCACGACCCGCCGGACGGGGGCTGCGGCGTACCCGAAGCGGACGGGGCGGGACCGGACTCCGGCTGGGAGCCGGAGTCGGAGTCGTCGGCCTGGTCGCCGTCATCGGCGGCGTCCTCCCCGGATGGGGCGTCGTCCGCTTCCGTGCTCCGGTCCGCGTCGGGGAAGGGCTGCCCGCCGCCGTTCCCGGCCGGGTCCTGGGTCGCCGTCGGCGTGGGGTCCGGGCCGGGGCCGGAGAGGTCGTCCCGTTCCCAAGGGGCGAGGACCAGGACCGTCGCCGTCACCGCGACCGCGACCAGCGCGGCGGCGCCCGCGACCAGGGCCGCCGTACGGCGCCGGGGCGGGGTGACCGCCGTGGTGGCGGCGGGGCGAGGCGGCGGGGGAGTACCCGGTGCGGGTGGCGCCGGGGGCGGGGGCGTACCGGGGGAGGCGGCCGGGGCCGGGCGATCGCCGGAGACGGTCGGCTCGGCCCAGGAGGGGGCGTTGCCCGAGGCGACCTCGGCGAGGAGGCGGTCGAGTGTGGCGGCGTCGGGCCGGGCGGCGGGGTCGCGGACCAGCAGGGCGCCGAGGACGGCGGCCAGCGGGCCGGAGCGGACCGGCGGCGGCACCGGCTCGTCGAGGACGGCCGCGAGGGTGGCGAGGGTGGTGGCCCGGCGCAGCGGACTGTGCCCTTCCACGGCGACGTAGAGGACCAGGCCCAGCGACCACAGGTCGGAGGCGGGGTGGTCGTCGCGGCCGCGGATCCGTTCGGGGGCGATGTACTCGGGCGAGCCGATCAGGTCGCCGGTGGCGGTGAGCGCGGTGGAGCCCTGGAGGGCGGCGATGCCGAAGTCGGTGAGGACGGCGCTGGGCGGGCCGGGAACGCCCGGATCGGTGCGGAGCAGGATGTTGGCGGGCTTCACGTCGCGGTGGTGGATGCCCGCGGCGTGCGCGGCGCGCAGCGCGGCGAGGATCTGCCGGCCGAGAACGGCCGCCTCCTGGGGGAGGAGCGGACCGCGCCCGAGCCGGTCGGCGAGGCTCTCGCCGGGTACGAGTTCCATCACGATCCAGGGGTGCGTCCCGGCTCCGGCGTCCACGATCTGGTGGATGGTGACGACGTGCGGGTGGCTGAGCCGGGCCAGTGCGCGGGCCTCGCGCAACACGCGTTCGCGCAGGGTGGCGGCGGCCTCCGGGCCGGTCAGCGCCGGGTCGGGCGGACGGACCTCCTTCAACGCCACCTCTCGGTGGAGCACCTCGTCCCTGGCCCGCCAGACGGTCCCCATGCCGCCGCTGCCGAGCGGCCCCAGCAAGGTGAAACGGCCGCCGATCGACTCCCCCGGTGCGCTCATGGGGCACAGCGTATAGAGCCAAGCGCCCGCCGCCGCCGGTCGCCTGACGGAACGACACGTCCCGTCAGGAGGCCGGAGCGGGGGGTGCCGCTCGTGTCAGGCGACCGGCGCATCCGCCCGCTCCACCCGCTGGGTGCCGCGGCGGGTGCGGTACGACCGGAGCCAGGCGGCCGGGTCGGCCCGGTCGGAGAGCAGGTAGTAGTCCATCTGGGAGCGCTCGGCGGTGACGTCGAGGACGCCGAAGCCGTGCCCGTCCATGTCGAGCCACTTCACGTGCCGGTTGGCGGCCTTCACCGCGCCCTCGGCCACCGTGGAGACAGTGCCCGGGGCGACGTTCAGCAGGTCGTCGAGATTGTCCGAGGTGACCGAGGTGACGACGAACTCGGTGGCCGCCGACTCCGAGAGCGGGTACGTCGCCGCCGTCACCGGCACGTCGTTGGCCCACGCCATGTGGATGTCGCCGGTGAGGAAGACGGTGTCGCGGACGCCGGCGGTGCGCAGGTGCCGGATCAGCTCGGTGCGGTCGGCGGTGTAGCCGTCCCACTGGTCGACGTTGATCGCGAGGCCCTGCGTGGGCAGGCCCAGGAGTTCGGCGAGCGGCCGCAGCAGATGGGCGGGGACCGAGCCGAAGGCGACCGGGGAGATCATCACGGAGGTGCCGACCAGCTGCCAGGCGGCCTGCGAGCCGGAGAGTCCCGCCTTGAGCCAGTCCAGCTGGGCGCGCCCGGTGATGCTGCGCTCCGGGGAGTCGACCGCGCCGTTGCCGATGGACGCCTGCTGCGAGCGGAAGCTGCGCAGGTCCAGCAGGTGCAGATCGGCGAGACGGCCGAAGCGCAACCGCCGGAAGACGGTGCCCTCGGTGGAGGCTCGGACCGGCATCCACTCGAAGTACGCCTGCCGGGCGGCGGCCGCCCGCTCGCTCCACTCGCCCTCCGCGCCCGGCGTGTGGTTCTCCGCCCCGCCCGACCAGGCGTCGTTGGCGAATTCGTGGTCGTCCCAGACAGGTCGCCCCGGGCCGCGAGGTGGCGGTAGGCGGAGAACCAGCCGGCCTCCCAGTGGGCGCAGGAGACCACGCCGAACCGCAGCCCGGCGGGGGCGGCCTCGGCGGCCGGGGCGGTCCGGGTGCGCCCGACGGGGGAGACGGTGGAGCCCGAGGTGAAACGGAACCAGTAGCCGGTGGCGGGGGCGAGGCCGCGTACGTCGGCCTTGACGGTGTGGTCGGTGGCGGCCCGCGCGATGACCGTGCCGCGGGCGACGACCGCGGCGAAGGAGGCGTCGGCGGCGACCTCCCAGCCGACTTCGGTGTCCGGGCCCGCGCCGGAACCGGGCCCCGCCTCCTCGGTGGGGGTGACGCGGGTCCACAGCAGGACGCCGTCGGGCAGCGGGTCTCCGGAGGCGACGCCGTGCAGGAACTGGGGCGTGGCCGCGGCCGTGGCGGTGGTGGCCGCGGCGAGCGGCAGCAGGGCGCCGGTGGCGGCCGCGGCCTTGACGACGGTGCGGCGGCTGGGGGCGCCGGGGGTCTGATGGTGCTCGGTTCGACTGGTCACGGCTGAGTACCGTAGACGCGCACCACTGTCCCGTACACGCCAAGAAAGGGCGAACCAGGGAAAGTTCGCCCGCTCGTCGGCCGGATGCCGCCCGTACGGCGCGGCGGGGCGGGCCGCCGCGCCGTACGGGCGGGCGGGTCAGCCCTTCAGCGCCTTGTCGACGGCGGCGTTGAACTGCTCAGGGGTCTGCGGCGCGTTGTCGCTGCCCTCGGCGGTGACCTTCTTGCCGTCCATGATCAGCGACGGGGTGCCCTTGACGTCGTCCTTGTTGTCGTCGAAGACCTTCGACATCTCCAGCGCCCACTTGTCGTAGGTGCCGTTCTCCACGTCCTTCTTGAAGGCGCTGTTGTCCTTCAGCTCGGGCACCTGGTTGGCGATCTCCAGCAGCCTGCTGTCCTTGGCGAACTCGTCCTTCGACTCCTCCGGGTGGTTCTCCACCGAGAAGAGCGCCGACTTGTACGCCATGAACGCCTCGTCGCTGACGTTGAGCGCCGCGCCCAGCGCGCTCAGCGCGTTCTTGGAGCCCTCGCCGCCCAGGCCCCGGTCCAGGAAGGAGGCGCCGACGAACTGGAGCTTGTACTTGCCGTCCTTGAGGTCCTGGTCGATGGTGTCGCCGACGTTCTGCTCGAAGGTGGCGCAGACCGGGCAGCGCGGGTCCTCGTAGATCTTCAGCGTCTTGGCGGCGTCGTCCTTGCCGATGACGACGGTGGTGCCCTGGGCGCCGGAGGTGTTGGCGGGCTTGACCAGCTTCTGGTCGGCGGCCTTCTCCCAGTGGCCCGGCTCGTTGGCCTTGACGACGGCGAAGCCGACGCCGCCCGCTATCGCCAGGACGCCGACGACCGAACCGGCGACGATCAGCTGCCGCCGCATCTTGTCCTTCTTCGCCTGCTTCTCGCGCTCGATCCGCAGCCGCTCGCGTGCCGCGCTCTTCGCCGCCTGGCTGTTCCGCTTGCTCATGGGTGTGCTCTCCGTGTGGGACGTCGCTGGGGGTGACCGGATGATGACCGGAGGGAGCCCGCCGCGCCATGGCCCGGGAGGGCCTGTGTCAGGCGGGACGGAGCAGCACGGGAGGCCCGCGGCGGCCCACCGAGTGCGCGATGAGCAGGCCCGGGCGCCCGGCGGGACCCGCCTCGGGCCGCACCCGGGCGGTGCCGGCGGCGAGGGGCGCCGGAACCCGCGCCACGGCCAGCCGCAGCGGGCGGAAGGCCTGCGCGGCCGCAGCCCGCAGCACCTGTGCCAGGGCCCGCTCGCCGTACCGCAGCCAGGCGGCGGCCAGCAGGCCCACGCCGACGTGCGCGCCGAGCAGCAGCCAGGCCAGCTCGGGCCGGGGGTGCGCGGCGGTCGCCTCCGGCGGCGTGCCCAGCAGCCGGGCCAGGGGCGCGCCGAGCGCGCCGCCGCCGCAGAGCAGGTCGACGCCGACGGTGCGCAGGGGGCCCGCGACCGGGCCGCCCGCCGCCCCGTAGCAGAGGTGCTGGCCAGCGGTGAAGACCGTGTCCGCGGCCAGTTCCAGGGGCACCAGCAGGGCGGCGATCCGCCCGAAGCGGCGCTCGCGACCCGCCAGGGTCCACGCGAGGGCGAAGACGGCCGCACCCACCAGGGTCACCGTGCCGAGCGGCAGCGGGGCTCCGGAGAGCAGGACGTGCGAGGTGGTGGACAGGGTGACCGCGAGCACGGTGAACAGCGCCGCGCGCAGCAGGCGCGGCGCCGTCTCGGCTATCGGCGTGTCCACGGGCGTCTTCGTTCCGTCGGCTAGGGGCGCGCCACCGTGGGCGCGCTTTCTTCTCATCCCATTGTGCCGTCGAGTCTGCCACGGGGGCCCGTAAGGGATGGCTAAGAGGGCTGGGGCCCTCGTATTCCGGCTGGGCTCTCTTCGGCCGCCTGTCCGTCTCGACCGTGCCGGTCGCCGGTGGGCTCAAGCGCCGGCCGGGCTGCTCTTTCGGCTGGGCGCCGCTCGTCCGCGCCCGTCACAGATGGCCTCAGGCGCCGGCCGGGCTGTTTTATGGCTGAGCGCCGGTCGACCGTGCCGGTCCTAGATGGCCTCAAGCGCCGGTCGGGCTGTTTTGAGGTTGAGCGCCGGTCGACCGTGCCGGTCCTAGATGGCCTCAAGCGCCGGCCGGGCTGGGATTTTTTGGTTGCCGGTGGTCTTGAGAGGCGGGGCCGCCACGGGGTTCGCGGTTGCTCCGGTGCGGCCCCGCCCGCGCCACCCGGCGGACAAACCGCGGATCCCACAGCCCGGCCGGCGTTTGAGGCCATCTGTGACCGGCACGGGCAATCGGGCCGCGGCCAAAGACAGCCCAGCCGGCGCTTGAGGCGAGTCAGTGGGCGCCACGGGCAAGCCGGGCCGCGGCCGAAGGACAGCCCGGCCGGCGCTTGAGGCCGATCGGCGACGGGCGCGGGGAAGCGGCGCCCGGCCCAGGACGGCCCAGCCCCCCCCGGCAGGGGAGGACCCGGGGGGTGTCAGTGGTCCCACGTAGACTCCGGAGCTGCCAGACCCCGCCCTGCCGACGCCCCGGAGGCCAGTCCGTGTCCACGACGTCCAAGCCGCCCTTCACGCACCTGCACGTCCACACCCAGTACTCGCTGCTGGACGGTGCCGCGCGGCTCAAGGACATGTTCGACGCGTGCAACGAGATGGGCATGAGCCACATCGCCATGTCCGACCACGGCAACCTCCACGGCGCGTACGACTTCTTCCACAGCGCCCAGAAGGCCGGCGTCACGCCGATCATCGGCATCGAGGCGTACGTGGCGCCCGAGTCCCGGCGGACCAAGCGGAAGATCCAGTGGGGCCAGCCGCACCAGAAGCGCGACGACGTCTCGGGCTCCGGTGGTTACACCCACAAGACCATCTGGGCGGCCAACTCCACCGGCCTGCACAACCTCTTCCGCCTCTCCTCCGACGCGTACGCCGAGGGCTGGCTCCAGAAGTGGCCCCGGATGGACAAGGAGTCCATCTCCCAGTGGTCCGAGGGGCTGATCGCCTCCACCGGCTGCCCCTCCGGCGAGGTGCAGACCCGGCTGCGCCTGGGCCAGGAGGAGGAGGCGCTGCGGGCCGCCGCCGAGTACCAGGAGATCTTCGGCAAGGACCGGTACTTCCTGGAGCTGATGGACCACGGCATCGAGATCGAGCGCCGGGTCCGCCAGGGCCTGCTCGACATCGGCAAGAAACTCGGCATCCCCCCGCTGGTCACCAACGACTCGCACTACACGTACTCCCACGAGTCGGTCGCGCACGACGCCCTGCTCTGCATCCAGACCGGCAAGAACCTCTCCGACCCGGACCGCTTCCGCTTCGACGGCACGGGGTACTACCTCAAGTCGACGGAGGAGATGTACGCCATCGACTCCTCCGACGCCTGGCAGGAGGGGTGCCGCAACACCCTGCTGGTCGCCGAGCAGATCGACACCACCGGCATGTTCGAGAAGCGCGACCTCATGCCGAAGTTCGACATCCCCGAAGGCTTCACCGAGGTCACCTGGTTCCAGGAGGAGGTGCGCCGCGGCATGGCGCGGCGCTTCCCCGCCGGCGTCCCCGAGGACCGCCAGCGGCAGGCCGAGTACGAGATGGACGTCATCATCCAGATGGGGTTCCCCGGGTACTTCCTCGTCGTCGCCGACTTCATCATGTGGGCGAAGAACAACGGCATCGCGGTCGGCCCCGGCCGAGGTTCCGCCGCCGGTTCGATCGTCGCGTACGCCATGGGCATCACCGACCTCGACCCGATCGAGCACGGCCTGATCTTCGAGCGCTTCCTCAACCCGGAGCGCGTCTCCATGCCCGACGTCGACATCGACTTCGACGAGCGCAGGCGCGTCGAGGTCATCCGGTACGTCACGGAGAAGTACGGCGCCGACAAGGTCGCCATGATCGGCACGTACGGCAAGATCAAGGCGAAGAACGCCATCAAGGACTCGGCCCGCGTGCTGGGGTACCCGTACGCCATGGGTGACCGGCTCACCAAGGCGATGCCCGCCGACGTCCTCGGCAAGGGCATCGACCTCGACGGCATCACCAACCCGCAGCACCCGCGTTACTCCGAGGCGGGCGAGATCCGGGGGATGTACGAGAACGAGCCGGACGTCAAGAAGGTCATCGACACCGCCAAGGGCGTCGAGGGCCTGGTCCGGCAGATGGGCGTGCACGCCGCCGGCGTGATCATGTCCAGCGAGCCGATCGTCGACCACGCCCCGCTGTGGACGCGGCACACCGACGGCGTCACCATCACGCAGTGGGACTACCCGCAGTGCGAGTCGCTCGGCCTGCTGAAGATGGACTTCCTGGGCCTGCGCAACCTCACCATCATGGACGACGCCCGCAAGATGGTGGAGGCCAACAAGGGCATCGACCTCGACCTGCTCTCCCTGCCGCTGGACGACCCCAAGACCTTCGAGCTGCTCTGCCGCGGCGACACCCTGGGCGTCTTCCAGTTCGACGGCGGACCCATGCGGTCCCTGCTGCGGCTGATGAAGCCCGACAACTTCGAGGACATTTCCGCCGTCTCGGCGCTGTACCGCCCGGGCCCGATGGGCATGAACTCGCACACCAACTACGCCCTGCGCAAGAACGGCCAGCAGGAGATCACCCCGATCCACCCGGAGCTGGAGGAGCCCCTCAAGGAGATCCTCGGCCTCACCTACGGCCTCATCGTGTACCAGGAGCAGGTGCAGAAGGCCGCCCAGATCATCGCCGGGTACTCGCTCGGCGAGGCCGACATCCTGCGCCGCGTGATGGGCAAGAAGAAGCCCGAGGAGCTGGAGAAGAACTTCGTCCTCTTCCAGGCCGGAGCCCGCAAGAACGGCTTCTCCGACGAGGCCATCCAGGCCCTCTGGGACGTCCTGGTGCCGTTCGCCGGATACGCCTTCAACAAGGCCCACTCCTCCGCGTACGGCCTGGTCACCTACTGGACCGCCTACCTCAAGGCCAACTACCCGGCCGAGTACATGGCGGCGCTGCTCACCTCGGTCCGCGACGACAAGGACAAGTCGGCGGTCTACCTCAACGAGTGCCGCCGTATGGGCATCAAGGTCCTCCCGCCCAACGTCAACGAGTCCGTCTCCAACTTCGCCGCCCAGGGCGACGACGTGATCCTCTTCGGCCTCTCCGCCGTCCGCAACGTCGGCTCCAACGTCGTCGAGTCGATCATCCGCAGCCGCAAGGCCAAGGGGAAGTTCGCCACCTTCCCCGACTACCTCGACAAGGTCGAGGCCGTCGTCTGCAACAAGCGCACCACCGAGTCGCTGATCAAGGCCGGCGCCTTCGACGAGATGGGCCACACCCGCAAGGGCCTCACCGCGCACTACGAGCCCATGATCGACAACGTGGTGCAGGTCAAGCGCAAGGAGGCCGAGGGGCAGTTCGACCTCTTCGGCGGCATGGGTGACGAGAGCGCGGACGAGCCGGGCTTCGGGCTCGACATCGAGTTCACCGACGAGGAGTGGGACAAGACCTACCTCCTCGCCCAGGAGCGCGAGATGCTCGGCCTCTACGTCTCCGACCACCCGCTCTTCGGCCTGGAGCACGTCCTCTCCGACAAGGCCGACGCCGGAATCGGCCAGCTCACCGGCGGCGACTACGGGGACGGCGCCGTCGTGACGGTCGGCGGCATCATCTCCGGCCTCCAGCGCAAGATGACCAAGCAGGGCAACGCCTGGGCGATCGCCACCGTCGAGGACCTGGCCGGTTCCATCGAGTGCATGTTCTTCCCCGCCACCTATCAGCTCGTCTCCACCCAACTCGTCGAGGACGCCGTCGTCTTCGTCAAGGGGCGCCTGGACAAGCGGGAGGACATTCCGCGGCTGGTCGCGATGGAGCTCCAGGCCCCCGACCTGTCCAACGCGGGCACCAACGCGCCGGTGATCATCACCATCCCGGCCGTCAAGGTGACCCCGCCGATGGTCAGCCGCCTCAGCGAGGTGCTCGACTCCCACCGCGGCAACTCCGAGGTGCGGATCAAGCTCCAGGGCCCCCGCAAGACCACCGTTCTCAGGCTCGACCGCCACCGGGTCCAGCCGGACCCGTCGCTCTTCGGCGACCTGAAGGTGCTCCTCGGCGCCTCCTGCCTGGCAGGCTGAGAGCGGGCGGCGGCCGAACCACGGCGCGACGAGAAGGGGCGCACCCCCGGTACGGGGTGCGCCCCTTCTCGTCAGCTCTGCCCTCGGGGAGACGCCCCCAGGGGCCGCGACCGGCCGGTCAGTTGTGGCCGAACCGGCGCTGGTGCTTGCGCGCCACGTCGGCCGGGCTGCCCTGCGCCGTGGACTGGATCGAGGAGATGGTCTCGGTCGACTTCTCCTTCGCCTGCTGCGCCGGGTTCTCGGCCGACTCGCGGCCCTTACTACTGCCCTGCTTGCGGTTCTTGTTCTTGGCCATGGAAATCTGCCTCCCGAAAAGGTGTGGGTCCGGGGCCGACTCCAGATTCACACAGGCGGACACTCTGCGCATTTCGTGTAATTACCGTGCGTGAGCGGGCAAGTGGTGGATTCCTCGCCCGATGCGCCACGCCGAAGATCGAGTTCGGGCCGTTAACGCCCACCAGGTCGGGCAGACTCGAAGGAAACCCGGCGCCGGGCCCCCGCCCGCCCCGGGACCAAGGGGAAAGAGGTGGTACGCGTGGACCGCTGCGTCGTTCTGGTGGACGCCGGATACTTGTTGGGCGCCGCCGCCAGCCTGCTCGCAGGAGACCCCTCCCGGTCCCGTATCTCCGTCGACCACGCCACCCTCGTCCGGCAGCTCCGCGAGCGCGCCGAGGTCGAGACTGCCCAGCCCCTGCTGCGTATCTACTGGTTCGACGGCGCGCCCGACCGCGTCCCCCAGCCCGAGCACCGCCGCCTGCGCGTCATGCCCCGCGTCACCGTCCGACTCGGCGCCCTGACCCGCAGCGACGGGCGGTGGGCGCAGAAGGGCGTGGACGCCGCCATGCACGCCGAACTCACCGAACTCGCCCGCAACAAGGCCTGCTCCGACATCGTCCTCGTCACCGGCGACGGCGACCTGCTGCCCGGCATGACCGCCGCCAAGGAACACGGCGTCGCCGTCCACCTCTGGGCCGTGCAGGCGGCAGGCGGCGACTACAACCAGTCCGAGGACCTCGTCGCCGAGGCCGACGAGCGCCGCCTGCTCGACCGCACCTGGATCACCCGCGCCATCCGCGCCCGCGACGCCGTCGGCGCCTGCGCCCCGCAGCCGACGCCCGGCCCCGAGATCGCCGCCATCCTCTCCGCGCCGCTGCCCGACACCGCCACCCGCCCCGGCCGCGACTCCGAGCCCGAGCACGCCCCGGCCCCCGCCGAGGCCAACGGCACCGACCCGGGCACCACCCACCCCCGCACCGTCCCCACCCCCAAGGACCTCGCCGCCCTGCGCGCCCCCGGCGACCGGCCCGCCCCCGCCGCCAAGGAGCAGCCCGCCACCGCCACCCTGCGCTGGTCCTCCGACAAGGGCCTGGTCGAACGCTCCGGCCCCGCCGACTCCCCGGACGACGCCGCCCTGCCCACCCTCGCCCAGCTCACCACGGCCGAGCAGCGGTGGGCCGACCGCGAGGAGGACATCACCACCGTCGGCGGCGACCCCTTCGAGGTCGGCCAGGTCTTCGCCCGCCGCTGGCTCGGCCGCCTCGCCGACCGCACCCTGCTGCCCCGCCTCGCCACCCTCTACCCGCGCATCCCGCACCGCATCGACGGCGAGCTGCTGCGCTACGCCGCCCGGTTCGGCCTCCTCGCCCACAAGGACGACCAGATCGACGAACACGACCGGTACGCGATCCGGGCCGGGTTCTGGCGCGAGATCGATCTCCCCGCCACCGGCCAGCCGACCGCCCCGCAGCCCCTCCACCACGTCCGCCCGCTGAGCTGAGGGGACCGCCCCGCCGGTCAGGGCCGCACCGCCGCCGCACCCCGTCCGAGGGTGCCGCAGGCGTGCCTGCCGCCTCGGCACGGCACCCCGGCCCCGGGCACAAAGCAGGCAACGCGACCCCGTAGGCTCGTCCCTCGTGAGCATGGACCGCACGGACTCCGCATCCGCCCCCCAGGAGCAAGCCGTCTGCGTCGTGCGTGACCTCGTGAAGACGTACCCGGCGACCCGGGGCAGACGCGGCGCCCCCGCGATCTCCGAGGTCCGCGCCACCGACCACATCGACCTCGACGTGCGCGGCGGCGAGATCTTCGGCCTGCTCGGCCCCAACGGCGCCGGCAAGTCCACCCTCGTCCGGCAGCTCACCGGACTCATGCGGCCCGACTCCGGCACCGTCCACCTCCTCGGCCACGACGTCGTCCGCCACCCCGAGCGGGCCTCGCGGCTCCTCGCCTACCTCGGCCAGGAGTCCACCGCCCTGGACGAGCTGACCGTCGCCCTCGCCGCCGAGACCACCGCCCGGCTGCGCGGCCTCGACGCCCCGGCCGCCCGCGCCCAGCGCGACGACGTCCTCGACGAACTCGGCCTCGGCCCGCTCGCCTCCCGGCCGCTGAAGAAGCTCTCCGGCGGACAGCGCCGCCTCGCCTGCTTCGCCACCGCCCTGGTCGGCAGCAGGCCGCTGCTCGTCCTGGACGAGCCCACCACCGGCATGGACCCCGTCGCCCGCCGCGCCGTCTGGGCCGCCGTCGACCGCCGCCGTGCCGAAGAGGGCACCACGGTCCTGCTCGTCACCCACAACGTCATCGAGGCCGAGACCGTCCTCGACCGGGTCGCCGTCCTCGAACAGGGCCGCGTCATCGCCTGCGACACCCCCTCCGGCCTCAAGACGCGGGTCGCCCACGAGGTCCGGCTCGACCTGCTCTGGCGCGAGCGGCCGCCGCTCGACGTGCCCGAGGTCGCCGCCCTGCGCGACTCCGCCGCCGAGTCGGGCCGCCGCTGGGTGCTGCGGCTCGCACCCGACGAGGCACGCGCCGCCGTCGCCGCCGTCACCGGCGGCTCGGCCTTCGCGGCACTGGACGACTTCACCCTGGCCACGCCGAGCCTCGAAGACGTCTACCTGGCACTCGGCGGCAGCGGAACGGGACTGGTGAAGACATGACAGGCGGCCCCCCGACCCCCACGACCGACCGCCGGGTCCCCGCGCCCGGCCGCGCCGCCCACGGAACGGGACCCGGCATGAGCACCACCGCCCCAGCGGCCACCCCCCGGCCCGTCGCCGCACCCGCCGCGCTCGCGCCCCGCGCCCGGCTGCTGCCCTCCCTCGCCGCGGTCTACCGGGCCCAGCTCTCCCGGGCCCGCGTCGCCCGCATCCCGCTGCTCTTCGTCGCGACCTTCCAGTCCGTCGGCATCATGATCCTGATGCGCGGCGTGGTCGACGGCGGCACCGAGGCGCACGCGGTGGTCGCCGGGTCCAGCGTCCTCGTCGTCGCCTTCGTCGCCCTCAACCTCCTCGCCCAGTACTTCGGGCAGCTCCGCGCGGGCGGCGGCCTCGACCACTACGCGACGCTGCCCGTGCCGCCCGCCGCGGTCGTCCTGGGCGCCGCCGGGGCGTACGCCTCCTTCACCGTCCCCGGCACCCTGGTGACCGCCCTCGTCGGCTGCGTCCTCTTCCAGCTGCCGCTGGCCCAGCTCTGGGTGCTGATCGCCGTCATCCCGCTCGCCGGGGCCGCCCTCTCGGGCCTCGGCGCCGCCCTCGGCCTGCTCGCGCCCCGCGCCGAGCTCGCCACCCTCCTCGGCCAGCTCGGCATGTCCGCGGCGCTGCTCCTCGGCGTGCTGCCCCCCGACCGGCTGCCCGCCCTGCTGGTCCTCGCCCGCGACCTGCTCCCCTCCACCTACGGCGTGGAGGCCTTCGCGCGGACCTTCGCGCCGCACCCCGACTGGGCGGCCGTCCTCGTCGACCTCGGGGTCTGCGCGGGCGTCGGCGTCGTCTCGCTGACCCTCGCCACCTGGGCGTACCGCCGGGCGGCCGTCCGCTGACCGCGCGCCCCGCCCCCACCGCCCCACGATCGGCCCTCCCGGCCCGCGTCCCCCCGGCCGGGCCTGGCACGATGTCCGGGTGACCGCACCGCTGAACCCGCCCACGCCACCGCACGGCCACCCCGGGTACGACCCCTGGCAGACGCCCGAGGGCGCGTACCCGTCCCACCCCGGTACGGTCCGGGACGAGCCGCTCGGCCGCGAGATCCGCCGCGCCGCGCTGACCGGCCTCGCCGTGGCCGTCCTGGGGCTGGCGCTCGGTTTCCTCTGGTCCCGGCTGGCCCCGCACGTCCCGCTGGTCTCCGACGGCGACGCCGTCTACCTCAAGGACACCGAGGGCGAACAGGCCATCGGCGCCGACGGCACCTTCGCCCTCCTCGCCCTGGCCTTCGGCGCGCTCGCCGGCGCCGCCGCCTTCCTCGTCCACCGCGCCGGCGGCATCCCCATGGTCTGCGGCCTCGCCCTCGGCTCCCTCGGCGGCGCCGCCATCGCCTGGCAGCTCGGCATGGCCCTCGGCCCCGACGGAGACGTCGCCGGGCACGCCCGGAGCGCCGGCCAGGGCGTCACCTTCGACGCGCCGCTGGAGCTCGGGGCGCTCGGGGTGCTGGTCGCCTGGCCGATCGCGGCACTGCTGGTGCATCTGGGATTGACGGGGCTCTTCGGGCCCCGGGAGGAGGAGCGGGGGGGCACCCCCTAGGTGTATTGACCACGAGCGTTGTTAACGCCGACGGGTCTTGATCATGGCGAAGACCTCCGGTGTGGTGGAGGTGTCGAGTCTTCACCGCACGGAGGTCTTCGTGTCCCACCGTA
>NZ_JBHXJE010000050.1:0-47573 GCF_042723275.1 Streptomyces sp. NPDC058373
GTCCGGGCCCGCCGCACCCCTCAGCGCAGGAACTCCCGCAGCACCGCCGCCACCGCCTCGGGGGCCACGTCGTGGGTCTGCCCGTCCAGCTCCCGGTACTCGGCGTCCGGCAGCGCCCCCGCCACCGTGCGCGCCGCCTCGCCCATCGCCGGCGGGCTCGCCGAACCGGCCATGACCAGCGTCGGCACCGACACCAGGGCGAGCCGGTCCAGCGGCGGGCCGCCGTCGCCGAGCACCTCGTCGTCGTAGGCCAGCGTCGGCGCGACCGCCTCCAGGCCGGGCCAGGCGGGGGACTGGCGGGCCCCCGCGATCATCTCCGGGGTCAGCCCGATGTGCGTCATGAACAGCTCCACCGCCCCGCCCCGGTCGTCCGCCGCCAGCAGCGCCACCAGCCGCGACCGGTACGCCTCCCGCCGCGAGGGGTCCGCCTCGCCGATGGTGAACGGCGGCTCGTACAGCGCGATCCGGCTCACCGGCAGCCCTGCCGACGCCGCGTGCAGCGCCAGCGCCGCCCCCGAGGAGACGCCGTAGAGCGCGGCGGGCGCACCCACCGCCCCGACGACCTTCGCGAGGTCCTCCACCTCGCGGTGCACCGTGTAGGGCCGCGTGTCGCCGCTGCGGCCGCGCCCCCGCCGGTCGTAGGTCACGACCGCGAAGTCACCGGCGAGCAGCCCGGCCAGCGGCGCGGCATGCTCCCCGGTCGTCATCGCACCGCCGACCAGCACCAGCGTGGGGCCCTCGCCCCGGCGCTCGTAGGCGATCGGCGTGCCGTCCTGGGAAACCACTGTGTCCATACCGGGCAGCCTGCCCGAAGAGGCGCCGCTCACCACACGGGCCGCGCCCGGGAGGTCACCCGGTGGGCTCCTCGACCACCTCCGTGCCGTAGAAGCAGAAGTGGTCCTTGATTTCGGCGACCGCCTCGATCGGCTCCGGGTACGCCCAGACCAGGTCGGGCTCGTCCGGCAGCGACCAGTAGGAGGCGGTGCCCTTGAAGGGGCAGACCGTGTGGGTGTCCGAGGGCTCCAGCAGCTCGGTGCGGACGTCCTCGGGCGGCAGGTAGTACCGGACGGGCAGCCCCGTCTCGTGCAGCAGCAGCGGGCGGCGGCTCTCCGCGACCACCTGCCCGTCCCGCACCACCCGGACGTGCACGGGGGCCTGCTCGACGGTGATCCGGTGGCCGCGCGCGGTGTCGTCTCCGTGTCCCTGAGTCATGCCCCCGACCGTACTCCCGGCCACCGACAGGAGCTGTCCGGTACGCGGCTTCTGCGCCGGCCCGCGCGGGCGATAGGTTGCGGCCATGAACATATGCGTCTTCCTGTCCGCCGCCGACCTGCCCGAGCGCTACACGCGGCCCGCCCGCGAGTTCGCCGAACTCCTCGGCAAGGGCGGCCACACCCTGGTGTGGGGCGGCTCCGACAAGGGGCTCATGAAGGTCGTGGCGGACGGCGTGCAGGAGTCCGGCGGCCGGCTCCTCGGGGTCTCCGTGGAGTTCCTCGCCGCCTCGGCGCGCCCGGTCCCCGCCGAGGCCGGGGAGATGATCGTCACCGCCGACCTGGCCGAGCGGAAGGCGCACCTCCTCGCCCGCGCCGACGCCGTCGTGATCATGGTGGGCGGCACCGGAACCCTGGACGAGGCCACCGAGATCCTCGAACTCAAGAAGCACGGTCTGCACACCAAGCCCGTCGTGCTGCTCAACACCGCCGGCTTCTACGACGGCCTGCGCGAGCAGTTCCAGCGGATGGAGGACGAGGGATTCCTGCCGCTGCCCCTGACCGAACTGGTCTTCTTCGCCGAGGAGCCCGTCGGCGCCCTCGCCCACCTGGAGGAGAGCGCCGGGGTGCAGTAGGGCCGGCGGGGCGCCCCGCGTCCATGCCGGCTGGCCGGTCCGCGGCGCCCGGTGGGATCATGCGGGCCATGGCTACTCATGTGATCACCGGCGCCGGTTCCGGCATCGGCGCCGCCGTCGCCCGCCGCCTCCACGAGCGCGGCGACCACCTCGTCCTCGTCGCCCGCGACGCGGGCCGCGCCAGGGAACTGGCCGTCGCCCACCCCGGCGCCGGCACCCTCGTCGCCGACCTCGCCGACCCCGACCGGATCTCCTGGGCGCTCTCCCACCAGAGCCTGCCCGACCGCATCGACTCGCTCCTGCACATCGCGGGCGTCGTCGACCTCGGCGCCGTCGGCGAGCTCACCCCGAAGAGCTGGCGCCACCAGCTCAACGTCAACCTCCTCGCCCCCGCCGAGCTGACCCGCCACTTCCTGCCGCAGCTGCGCCTCACCCACGGCCACGTCGCCTTCGTCAACTCCGGCGCGGGCCTCAGCGCCAACGGCGGCTGGGCCGCCTACGCCGCCGCCAAGCACGGCCTCAAGGCCCTCGCCGACGCCCTGCGCCAGGAGGAGCAACCGCACGGCGTCCGCGTCACCTCGGTCTACCCTGGCCGCACCGCCAGCGCCATGCAGCAGAAGATCCACCAGCAGGAGGGCAAGGAATACGACCCCGCCCAGTGGATCAGCCCCGACTCGGTGGCCACCGCCCTGCTCACCGCCCTCGACCTGCCCGCCGACGCGGTGATCAACGACCTCACCATCCGCCCGCGCGGCTGACCCGCCCGTACCGGGGCGGGCCGGACGCCCCCGCCCCGGCGCCGCACCCCGCCCTCCCGGTGCCGGCCGCGCTCCCGGGCCCGTAGCCTGTCCGGCGTGAGCGACACCGACGACTTCCGCACCCTCCGCGCCACCGGCATCGGCTCGATGCCCGGCGGCGACGCCCGCGAGGCGGCCAAGACCGTGACCGGCACCTTCGCGGGTGGCGAGGGCATGCCGTACCTGCCCGAACTCCCCGCCCGGGGGCCCGGCGCGGACATGGTGGGCCGCACCGCGGGACTCCTGGTCGACGTCCACACCCAGCTGGAGCCCAGCGGCTGGCGCATCGCCGACCGCCCGGGCCGCGACATGCGCCGCGCCGTCTCCTGGCTCCGCGAGGACCTCGACGCCCTGGAGGAGTTCACCCAGGGGTACGAGGGCCCGCTCAAGGTCCAGGCCGTCGGCCCCTGGACGCTCGCCGCCGCCCTCCAGACCCGCGGCGGCGAGGCCTGCCTCGGCGACCTCGGCGCCTGCCGCGACCTCGCCGCCTCCCTCGCCGAAGGGCTCCGCGACCACCTCGCCGAGGTGCGCCGCCGCGTCCCCGGCGCCCGCCTCGTCCTCCAGCTCGACGAGCCCTCCCTGACCGCCGTCCTCACCGGCGCCGTCCGCACCGCCAGCGGCTACCGCACCTACCGCGCCGTCGACCGGCAGCTCGTGGAGTCGGCGCTGCGCGAGACCGCCGCCGTCCACGACGGGCCCGCGATCGTGCACTCCTGCGCTCCGTCCGTCCCGTTCGGCCTGCTGCGCCGCGCCGGATTCGCGGGCGCCTCGTTCGATTTCTCCCTCCTCACCGAGGGTGACGACGAGGCGCTGGGTGAGGGCGTCGAGGCCGGGTTCCGGCTGCTCGCCGGTGTCGTGCCCGGTACCGACACCGCATTGTCGGACCCGGCCGGTAGCGTCATGGGGGTCAGGACGTGGTGGCGCAGGCTGGGGCTGAATCCGGGGCTGCTCACCGAGGCGGTGGCACTCACCCCGTCGTGCGGTCTGGCCGGCGCCTCGCCCGGCTACGCCCGTGCGGCGCTCGCCCACTGCGTCCAGGCGGCGAACTCACTCGCGGACAACCCGGAGTGACGAAACGGGAGGACAGGACAGTGGCCGGCGAACAGCAGAACGCAGGCGTTCCCGCGGACGCGCGGGAGCGGCACAAGCACCTCGCCGAACAGGTCGAGGAGCACCGCTTCCGCTACTACGTCAAGGACCAGCCGGTCGTCAGCGACGCCGAGTTCGACCAGCTGCTCCGCTCCCTCACCGAGCTGGAGGAGCAGTACCCGCCCCTGCGCACCCCTGACTCGCCCACCCAGAAGGTCGCCGGGCAGTACGAGACGGAGTTCACCTCCGTCGAGCACCGCGAGCGCATGCTCTCCCTCGACAACGCTTTCGACGACGAGGAACTCGCCGCCTGGGCCGACCGCGTCGCCAAGGAGGTCGGCGCCCCCGGCTACCACTTCCTCTGCGAGCTGAAGGTCGACGGACTCGCCGTCAACCTCACCTACGAGCACGGCCGCCTCGTCCGTGCCGCCACCCGCGGCGACGGCCGCGTCGGCGAGGACATCAGCCCGAACGTCCGCACCGTCGCCGACATCCCCGAGCACCTGCACGGCGACGACCTGCCCGCCCTGGTCGAGATCCGCGGCGAGGTCTTCTTCCCGATGGAGGAGTTCGAGAAGCTCAACGCCCGCCTGGTCGAAGCGGGGGAGAAGCCCTTCGCCAACCCGCGCAACGCCGCCGCCGGCTCCCTGCGCCAGAAGGACCCCCGGGTCACCGCGACGCGCCCCCTGCACATGGTCGTCCACGGCATCGGCGCCCTCGAAGGCCTCACCCTCGACTGCCTCTCCCACGCCTACGACCTGCTGAGGGAGTGGGGCCTGCCCACCGCCCGGCACAACAAGGTCGTGGACGGCCTCGACGGCGCCCGCGAGTTCATCCGGTACTACGGCGAGCACCGGCACTCCGTCGAGCACGAGATCGACGGCGTCGTGGTGAAGCTGGACGAGATCCCCCTCCAGGGCCGCCTCGGCTCCACCTCCCGCGCCCCCCGCTGGGCCATCGCCTGGAAGTACCCGCCCGAGGAGGTCAACAGCCGCCTCATCGACATCCGCGTCGGCGTCGGCCGCACCGGCCGCGTCACGCCGTACGCCCAGGTCGAGCCGGTCACCGTGGCCGGGTCCGAGGTCGAGTTCGCCACCCTGCACAACCAGGAGGTCGTCCGCGCCAAGGGCGTCCTCATCGGCGACACCGTCGTGCTGCGCAAGGCCGGTGACGTCATCCCGGAGATCCTCGGCCCCGTCGCCGACCTGCGGGACGGCACAGAGCGGCCCTTCGCCATGCCGGCCGAGTGCCCCGAGTGCGGCACGCCGCTGAAGCCGATGAAGGAGGGCGACATCGACCTCCGCTGCCCCAACGCCCGCTCCTGCCCCGCCCAGTTGCGCGAGCGGATCTACTACCTCGCGGGCCGCAAGAGCCTGGACATCGAGAACTTCGGATACGTCGCCGCCACCGCCCTCACCCAGCCGCTGGAGCCCGCCGAGCCGCCGCTGCGCGACGAGGGCGACCTCTTCGACCTCACCGTCGACCAGCTCCTGCCCATCCGCTCCTACGTCCTGGACCCGGACAGCGGCCTGCCCAAGCGCGACCCGAAGACCGGCGAGGAGAAGATCGTCACCTTCTTCGCCAACAAGCAGGGCGAGGCGAAGAAGAACACCCTCGCCATGCTCGACCACATCGAGCAGGCCAAGCAGCGCCCGCTCGCCCGCGTCCTCACCGGCCTGTCCATCCGCCACGTCGGCCCGGTCGCCGCCCAGGCGCTGGCCCGCGAGTTCCGCTCGATCGAGCGGATCGAGGCCGCCACCGAGGAGGAGCTGGCGCAGACCGAGGGCGTCGGCCCGACCATCGCCGCCTCCCTAAAGAGCTGGTTCGCCGAGGAGTGGCACCGCGAGATCGTCCGCAAGTGGCGCGAGGCGGGCGTGCGCATGGAGGAGGAGTCCGCCGGCGAGGACGAGGGCCCCCGTCCGCTGGAGGGCCTGACCGTCGTCGTCACCGGCACCCTCGAACACCACACCAGGGACAATGCCAAGGAAGCTCTGCAGAGCCGGGGCGCCAAAGTGACAGGTTCTGTCTCGAAGAAGACTTCGTTCGTGGTCGTCGGCGACAATCCCGGCTCCAAGTACGACAAGGCCATGCAGGCCAAGGTGCCGGTCCTGGACGAGGCGGGCTTCGCCGTCCTCCTCGAACAAGGCCCCGACGCCGCACGTGAAGTGGCACTTCCGCTTCCGGAATGACCCCCGCGGGCCACCCGTTCGGCGCATACCAGATGCATCCGGGTGGCCGGGTCTCATTCGGGCAACCGTCCCCGACCGGTGCCCGTGAAGGCCCTGAGCGGCCTACTGTTGGGGGACGCGCCTCGCGGTGCCCGGCCGACTCACGGGGCCGGGCGGGCACCCAGGCGGTGACAGTCAAGGCCGTCGGCCCCGCACCCGCGGCACCTGTCGGCTGGGAGAGGGACGGGAATGGAACCGACCGAGAGCGCCGCACCGGCCTCATGGCCGCGCCTGCGCCGCACCATCGCCGCACGCGCCGGCGCGCGTCGGGCCCCGCACGCCCCCGGCCGCGCCGAGGGCCTCTCCCCTCTGCTCCCCGTCGCCGTCATCGCGCTCGCCGCCGTCGTCCTCGTCACCGGCATCGTCCGTGCTGTCGCCACCGGTCACGCCCTCTTCCCGGCGGGTGCCGCCGGCTGGGCGCTCGCCGTCCTCACCGGCATCGTCGTCGGCCACCTGGTCGCCCTCGGCCGCGACCGCTGGTGGGGCGGGACCGGCTCCGGCGCCGCCCTGACCCTCGCCGTCCTGCTCCTCTACGGCTGGGTCCCGGCCGGGCTGGTCAGCATCACCGTCGTGGTCCTGGTCGGCGTCGCCCGACGGCACCGCTGGCGCCAGGGTCTGCTGCACGGCGCCGTCGACATCCTCGGTATCGGCGCCGCCGCCCTCCTGCTCACCCTCACCGGCGTCACCCCCAGCGTCGAACACCCCTGGGACCCGCGGAGCTGGACCCTCGCCACCGGCACCGGCGTCCTCTTCGCCGCCGCGGGATACCTGCTGATGACCCGCCTGCTGCTGTGGCTGGTCCACACCCCGACCCCGGGCACCCTGCCGACCGTCACCCGCACCGCCGTGATCCGGCAGAGCCTGGTCGGCGTCGCCCTGCTCGGCATCGCCCCGCTGATCTGCGTGGTCGCCGTCGCCCTGCCGGTGCTGCTGCCGCTCTTCTCCATCCCGCTGATCGCCCTCGACTCCACGCTCTGGATCGCCCGCGCCCGCGCCGAGGAGCAGTTGCGCGACCCGCTCACCGGCCTGCCCAACCGCCAGTGGCTGCTGGAGCGGATCTGGACCGCCCTCGACGAGGCCGAGCAGGCCGGGACCCGCTCCGCGCTGGTCCTCATCGACCTCGACCGGTTCCGCTCGGTCAACGACACCCTCGGCCACCTCGCGGGCGACCGGCTCCTGCTGCAGATAGCGGAACGGCTGCGCCCCGCCCTGCCGCGCGGCGCCGAGGCGGCCCGGCTCGGCGGCGACGAGTTCGCGGTCCTGCTCCCGGTGGCCGACTCCACCACCGCCGCCCAGCGCGTCGCCCGCCGCCTCGTCGCCGAACTCGGCTCCCCGCTCGACCTGGACGGCCTCACCCTGGTCCTGGAGGCCAGCGCCGGGGTCGCCGTCTACCCGGAGCACGCCCAGGACGCGGAGGGCCTGCTGCGCCGCGCCGACGTGGCGATGTACCAGGCCAAGCGGGACCGCACCGGCGTCGAGGTCTACGAGTCGAAGCGCGACTCCAACACCCCCGACCGCCTCGGCCTCCTCGGCGACCTGCGCCGCGCCCTGGACGCCTGCGAGGTCGAGCTGCACTACCAGCCGAAGGTCCGCTTCGACGGCCACGTCGCCGGTCTTGAGGCGCTGGTGCGCTGGGTCCACCCGGAGCGCGGACGGGTCCCCCCGGACGAGTTCATCGCCATCGCCGAGTCCTCCGGGCTGATGCCTCATCTCACCGAGTACGTCCTGGAGACCGCCCTCGCCCAGGTGGCCCGCTGGCGCGCCCAGGGGCTCAACGTCCCCGTCGCGGTCAACGTCTCCCCGCGCGACGTCCACAGTCCCGGCTTCGCGGGCGCCGTCGCCGCCCGGCTCGCCCGGCACGGCGTGCCGGCCGGGTCGCTCCAGCTGGAGATAACGGAGCACGTCCTGCTGGAGGACCCGCAGCGGGCCGCCGACACCCTCGCCGGGCTGACCGGGCACGGCGTGAAGATGTCCCTGGACGACTTCGGCACCGGCTACTCCTCCCTGGTCCACCTGCGGCGGCTGCCGGTCAGCGAACTGAAGATCGACCGCAGCTTCGTCGCCCGCCTCGCCGTCGACACCGAGGACGCGGAGATCGTCCGCTGCACCGTCGACCTCGCCCACTCGCTGGGCCTGCTGGTCGTCGCCGAGGGCGTGGAGGACGACGAGACCTGGGAGCGGCTGCGCGACCTGGGGTGCGACGCGGTGCAGGGCTGGCTGGTCGCTGCCGCGATGCCGCCCGACGAGACCACGGCCTGGTTGCGGGCACGTGGGTCCCGGGGGTGGCGGCGGCCCGTCGATCTCGCCGCGGAGGCCGCGGCGGCTCGCGCGAGCGGTCACGCCGTGCGGTCCGGGCCTCCGCAGTAACGTTCGCCCCTTCTCGTCGCGGCCGGTGCCGTTCGGCCACCGGGTTCGGCCGGGCGCCGCTCGGCCGTGCCGGTCAGTGGTGGCCTCAAGCGCCGGCCGGGCTGGGGTTGGCCGGGGTCTGCTGGTCCCCGCTGGTCCCTGCCGGTCGTCAAGGGCCTCAAGCGCCGGCCGGGCTTGCGGTGGGCGCTTTCGTATGGCCCGGCGCGAGCCGGTCGCGCCCCTGGCACCGTCACCCGCCCGGCCGATCGTGGGAGCGTTTCGTCGGGTGGTGGTGCGGCCCCATAGGATTGGGTCCGCACACCCGCCACTCTCACCCTGAGGATCGCCGCATGCCTGGCATCACGCGCGAGGAGGTCGCTCACCTCGCTCGGCTGGCGCGTCTGGAGCTCAAGGCCGAAGAACTCGAACACTTCGCCGGACAGCTCGACGACATTCTCGGCGCGGTCGCCCGCGTCTCGGAAGTCGCCGGCCAAGACGTTCCGCCGACCTCCCACCCGCTGCCGATGACGAACGTCATGCGCGCGGACGAGGTCCGTCCGTCGCTCACCCCCGAGCAGGCGCTCTCCGGCGCACCCGCCCAGGAGCAGCAGCGTTTCAAGGTGCCGCAGATCCTCGGGGAGGACTGACCGCCATGACGGACAGCATCATCAAGCTCACCGCGGCCGAGACGGCCGCGAAGATCGCCTCCGGCGAACTCACCGCCGTCCAGGTCGCCGAGGCCCACCTGGCCCGGATCGAGGCCGTCGACGAGAAGGTCCACGCCTTCCTCCACGTCGACCGCGAGGGCGCCCTCGCCCAGGCCCGTGCCGTCGACGCCAAGCGGGAGGCCGGCGAGAAGCTCGGCCCGCTCGCCGGCGTCCCGCTGGCGCTGAAGGACATCTTCACCACCGAGGGCATTCCCACCACGGTCGGCTCGAAGATCCTCGAAGGCTGGATCCCGCCGTACGACGCCACCGTCACCCAGCGGCTCAAGGACGCCGACGTGGTGATCCTCGGCAAGACCAACATGGACGAGTTCGCCATGGGGTCCTCCACCGAGAACAGCGCCTACGGCCCCACCGGCAACCCGTGGGACCTCACCCGCATCCCCGGCGGCTCCGGCGGCGGCTCCTCCGCCGCGCTCGCCGCCTTCGAGGCGCCGCTGGCCATCGGCACGGACACCGGCGGCTCCATCCGCCAGCCCGCCGCCGTCACCGGCACCGTCGGCGTCAAGCCGACCTACGGCGGCGTCTCCCGCTACGGCATGGTCGCCTTCTCCAGCTCCCTCGACCAGGGCGGGCCCTGCGCCCGTACGGTGCTCGACGCGGCGCTGCTGCACGAGGCCATCGCCGGGCACGACCCGCTCGACTCGACCTCCATCGACGCCCCCGTCCCGCCGGTGGTCGAGGCCGCCCGGAACGGCTCGGTCGCCGGGATGCGGGTCGGCGTGGTCAAGCAGTTCCGCGGCGAGGGCTACCAGGCCGGTGTGGTGCAGCGGTTCGACGAGTCGGTGGAGCTGCTGCGCAAGCTCGGCGCCACCGTGGTCGAGCTGGACTGCCCCTCGTTCGACCTGGCGCTCTCCGCGTACTACCTGATCGCCCCCTCGGAGTGCTCCTCGAACCTCGCCCGGTTCGACGCCATGCGCTACGGCCTGCGGGCCGGCGACGACGGGACGCGATCGGCCGAAGAGGTCACCGCCATCACCCGTGAGGAGGGGTTCGGCGACGAGGTCAAGCGCCGCGTCATCCTCGGCACGTACGCGCTCAGCTCCGGCTACTACGACGCGTACTACGGCTCCGCGCAGAAGGTCCGCACGCTCATCACGCGCGACTTCGAGCGGGCCTTCGAGGAGGTCGACGTGATCGTCTCGCCGACCACCCCGACGACCGCCTTCCCCATCGGGGAGCGGGCCGACGACCCGATGGCGATGTACCTCGCCGACCTCTGCACCATCCCCGCCAACCTGGCCGGCAACGCCGCGATGTCGCTGCCCTGCGGCCTCGCGCCGGAGGACGGCCTCCCGGTGGGGCTCCAGATCATCGCCCCCGCCATGAAGGACGACCGGCTGTACAAGGTCGGGGCAGCCGTCGAGGCCGCCTTCGTGGAACAGTGGGGTCATCCGCTGCTGGAGGAGGCTCCGTCCCTGTGAGCGCACTGTCCAAGGCCAAGGGTTTCAAGAAGTCCAAGGCCGGTACGTACCTGTCCATCGGCACCACCGCCTTCGGCGCCCTGAGCGTCTACAAGCAGATGAAGGCCGCCCGCCACGATCACGACACGCTGAGCCTGGTCGACGCGGTCGCGACCGCGGCCGGGATCGTCACCGGCGTCGCCCTGCTCGTGCGTGAGCTCAAGCGCCTCGGCGACGACGACGTCCTGCTGGGCTGAGAGGGAAAAGTTTCACCGTGACTGTCACTGACCTGGTGCCGTACGACGACGCGCTGGCGGCGTACGACCCCGTCATGGGCCTGGAGGTCCATGTCGAGCTCGGCACCAAGACCAAGATGTTCTGCGGCTGCTCCACGGAGCTGGGCGCGGACGCCAACTCGCAGACCTGCCCCACCTGCCTCGGCCTGCCCGGCTCCCTGCCGGTCGTCAACGCCGTCGGCGTGGAGTCGGCCGTCAAGATCGGCCTGGCGCTCCACTGCGAGATCGCCGAATGGTGCCGCTTCGCCCGGAAGAACTACTTCTATCCGGACATGCCGAAGAACTTCCAGACCTCCCAGTACGACGAGCCCATCGCCTTCGACGGCTACCTCGACGTGCAGCTGGAGGACGGCGAGGTCTTCCGGGTGCAGATCGAGCGCGCCCACATGGAGGAGGACACCGGCAAGTCGACCCACGTCGGCGGCGCCACCGGCCGTATCCACGGCGCGTCCCACTCCCTGCTCGACTACAACCGCGCGGGCATCCCGCTCATCGAGATCGTCACCAAGCCGATCGAGGGCGCGGGCGAGCGGGCCCCGGAGGTCGCCAAGGCGTACGTCGCCGAGCTCCGCGAGCTGATCAAGGCGCTCGGCGTCTCCGAGGCCCGCATGGAGATGGGCCAGATGCGGTGCGACGTCAACCTCTCGCTGCGCCCCAAGGGGCAGCAGGAGTTCGGCACGCGCTCGGAGACGAAGAACGTCAACTCGCTCCGCTCCGTCGAGCGCGCCGCCCGGTTCGAGGTCCAGCGGCACGCCGCGGTCCTCTCCTCCGGCGGCACCATCGTCCAGGAGACCCGGCACTTCCACGAGGAGGACGGCTCCACCACGGCCGGCCGCATCAAGGACAACGCCGAGGACTACCGCTACTTCCCCGAGCCGGACCTGGTGCCGGTCGCCCCGCCGCGTGAGTGGGTCGAGGAACTGCGCGCCGCCCTTCCCGAACTGCCCCGCGTGCGCCGCAACCGGCTCCGCGAGGAGTGGGGCGTCTCCGAGCACGACATGCAGTCGATCCTCAACGCCGGGGCGATCGACCCGATCGTCGCCACCATCGAGGCGGGCGCCGACGCGGCCGCCGCGCGCAAGTGGTGGATGGGTGAGCTGGCCCGTAACGCCAACGAGACCGGCCGTCCTCTGGAGGGCCTGCCGATCACCCCGGCGCAGGTCGCCCGGGTCGCCGAGCTGGTCAAGGGCGGCGACCTCAACGACAAGCTGGCCCGCCAGGTCATCGAGGGCGTCCTCGCGGGTGAGGGCGACCCCGACGCCGTGGTGGAGAAGCGCGGCCTGAAGGTCGTCTCCGACGAGGGCGCGCTCACCACCGCCGTCGAGGAGGCCATCGCCGGGAACCCGGCCATCGCGGACAAGATCCGCGGCGGCAAGGTCGCCGCCGCCGGCGCCCTGGTCGGCGCCGTCATGAAGGCGACGCGCGGCCAGGCCGACGCCGCCCGCGTGAAGGAGCTGATCCTCGCGCAGCTCGGCGTCGAGGGCTGAGCGGCGCCCTGTCCGGCGTCGACGGCTGACACCGGCACGGCACGCGTGGCGGGCCGGAGAGGCTGACGCCGCCGCAGTGCACCCCGAGGGGCGTCCCGTACCAGGAGGTACGGGGCGTCCCTCGGCGCTTTCAGGCCGGGGCGCGCGAGACCCCGGCGGGGCTGTGAAGGAGAGTCCGGGGGAGTCGGCCCGTGCGGAGCGTGCGGCTGCCGGGACGGGCCGTCACGGTGCGACACGGGCGCTGTGACGAAGCGCACGAAACAGTCAAAGGATCTTTTTCCCCTGCCAAAGTGGCACCACTGCTCACGCTTTCTCGCGGGCCGTACCCACCCGGGCACCCCCCTGCCCGGCGGCTCCCCGGTGAAGCACGACCCCCGAGGGAGCACGTCCGTGGCCGCACTCGCCCGCTGGTGCATGCACCACCGCCTCCTGGCCGTCCTGCTCTGGCTGCTCGTCCTCGGCGGTGCCGGTACCGCGGCCGGGCTGGCGGGACCGGCGTACACCAACGACTACGCGGCGGGCGGCACCGAGTCCGGCGACGCCACGGCCCTCATCGAACGCGGCTTCCCCGGCCTCGCCGGAGACAGCGACACCGTCGTCTGGCACGCCCCCGCCGGCTCCGTGCGGGCCGCCGACGTCGAGCAGACCATGACCCACGCGCTGGACCGCATCGCGGGTCTGCCGGGCGTCGCCTCGGTCGCGGGGCCCTACGCCGAGGCGGGCACCGGCCCCGGCGGCGGCGTCAGCGAGGACGGCGGCACCGCCTACGCCACCGTCACCTTCGCCGCCCAGAGCAGCGACATCGACCCCGCCCAGGCCCAGGCCGTGGTGGACGCCGCGCACGCCGCCGGCGGCGGTGGACTCCAGGTCGAGGTGGGCGGCTCCGCCGTCGCCCTCACCGAGGCCCCCGCCCTGCACACCGCCGAACTGATCGGTGTGGCCGTGGCCGCCGTCGTCCTCTTCCTCGCCTTCGGCTCCCTCGCCGCCTCTCTGCTGCCGATCGCCACCGCCCTGGTCAGCGTCGGCATCGCCTACGCGGGGATCGTGCTGCTCGGCCACGTCATGACCGTCGCCGACTTCGCCCCGATGCTCGGCATGCTGATCGGCCTCGGCGTCGGCATCGACTACGCCCTGTTCATCGTCACCCGGCACCGCACCGGGCTGAGGCAGGGCCTGGCCGTCGAGGCGGCCGCCGCGCGCGCCGTCGCCACCACCGGGCGGGCCGTCGTCTTCGCCGGGGCCACCGTCTGCATCGCCCTGCTCGGCATGCTCATCCTCCGCCTGGAGTTCCTCAACGGCGTCGCCATCGCCGCCTCCCTCACGGTGCTGCTGACGGTCGCCGCCTCCCTCACCCTGCTGCCGGCGCTCCTCGCGTACATCGGGCGGCGTGCGCTGAGCCGCCGCGAGCGGCGACGGCTGGCCGCCGAGGGGCCGCGGCCGGAGGAGCCCACCGGGTTCGCCGCTCGCTGGTCGGGCTTTGTCGAGCGCCATCCCAAGCTGCTGGGCGTCCTCGCCACCGCCTTCATGGCCGTCCTCGCGCTGCCCATGCTCACCCTCCACCTCGGCACCTCCGACCAGGGCAACAATCCGGCCACCAGTACCACCCGCCAGGCGTACGACCTGCTCGCCGACGACTTCGGGCCCGGCGTCAACGGGCCGCTGACCCTCGTCACCGAGGTCGGCGGCGCCCAGGACCGGCTAGCCCTCGACGGCCTGGAGCAGACGCTCCGGCAGACCGATGGCGTCGCCGACGTCACCCCCGTCGTCTTCAACGACGCCTCCGACACCGCCCTGCTCACCGTCGTCCCCACCTCCTCGCCGCAGTCCGAGGAGACCAGCGCGCTGGTCGACCGGCTCCGCGCCGAGGTGCTGCCGCGTGCCGAGGCGGGCACCGGGCTCGACCTCATGGTGGGCGGGGTCACCGCCGCCTACGACGACTTCGCCGAGCTGATCGTCGGCAAGCTGCCGCTCTTCATCGGCACCGTCATCGGCCTCGGCTTCGCCCTGCTGCTGCTCGCCTTCCGCTCGGTCGGGATCCCGCTCAAGGCCGCGCTGATGAACGTCATGGCCGTCGCCGGAGCCTTCGGCGTGGTGGTGGCGATCTTCCAGTGGGGGTGGGGCAGCGAACTCCTCGGCCTCGGCAGTTCGGGCCCGATCGAGCCGTTCCTGCCGGTGATCATGGTCTCGGTGCTTTTCGGGCTCTCCATGGACTACCAGGTCTTCCTGGTCAGCCGGATGCACGAGGAGTGGCTGGCCACCGGCGACAACGCCCGGGCGGTCCGGGTCGGCCTCGCCGAGACCGGCCGGGTCATCAACTCGGCCGCCGTCATCATGATCTCCGTCTTCCTCGCCTTCGTGCTCAGCGGCGACCGGCTCATCGCGATGTTCGGGATCGCGCTCGCCGTCGCCGTCGCCCTCGACGCCTTCGTCCTGCGCACTCTGCTGGTCCCCGCCCTCATGCACCTGCTGGGCCGCGCCAACTGGTGGCTGCCGCGTTCCCTGGACCGCGTCCTGCCCCGCGTCAGCGTCGAGGGACCGCCCGAGCACCGGGCCGGGCGCCCGGCCGCCGTACCGGTTCCGCGCCCGCCGGACGGGGAGCCGCGCCCCGCGGCCGACCCGGAGCGGGCCGCCGCGGGACCGACCGCCGTCCGTTAAGCGGACTCTCAGACTCCGTCCGTACGGTGCCTGGCATGGATACCAAGACGGCTGACGGCAAGCGCCCGGCGAACGGAGCGGAGGACGAGCAGCACGAGACCCCTGAGAAGACGCTCGGCGAGAAGAAGGAGAGCGGAGCGGAGCCGGCCCAGGGACCGGCGGCGGGGGCGGACACCGGGGCGGGCGTCGCGGACGGGGAGAGCGATGGCGACGAGGGCGCGGCCGGGGCCGACGGCGCCGTCGTCGCGTCGGCGCGTACGGGGATGGCGGCCGGGGCCGCGGCGATCGTCTCCGTCGTGCTCGGCGTCGTCTCGCTGACCGGGGGCTGGCTGGGGACCATCGCCTCCGCCCGCGCCTCGCTCATCGGCCAGTTGGAGACCTCCTCCGGCGCCGGTGTCGCCGACCAGGTGCAGGCCATCTACGGCGACTCGTGGGAGGCGGCCGCCCTCGTCGGCGGGGCCTTCGCGGCGGCCGGGCTGCTCGTCGGCATCGGCGTGGTGCTCCGGGTCGCCTACTGGCCGGCGCGGACCGGGCCCGTCTGGGTGCGCTCCGCCGCCTGGGCCGGGGTGGCCGTCGGCCTCATCGGGGTGCTGCTGGCCCTGTCCAAGTACACGGGGCTGCTGCTGGGGCTGCCGTCGGCGGGGTGAGCGCCTCGCAAGGTGAGCCTTCGCCCCGTCCCGCTTGCGCGGGGCGGGGCGTCGTCGCGTTCGGTGGCCGCCGCTCTCGGGGGCGCGGGCCTCCTCGTCGTACGGAGGTCGTACGGAGGTCGTACGGATGTCGGGCGGGACGGGCTCAGCCGACGCGTACGCCGATCTTCAGCTCGACCTGGGTCTCCAGCGGGCTCACCTCGCTGATCAGCCAGGTCCTGGTCGGGAGGGTGGTGCCCGCCTCGGTGGTGTAGGTGCCCACCGCGAGGACCATGTCGCCCGATGTGGGGGAGACGAGGACCTCCCCGTCGGCGGGGGAGTCGTCGGAGAAGCGGAGGGCCAGGTCCAGCGGGTGGGGGGTGGTGGCGTAGCCGGGCGGGTCGGGGAGTTCCTCCACCAGGACTCGGGCGCCTCGGAAGAGGTGGGTGTGGGGGCAGGTGGCGGGGAGGCGGGGCATGAGGTCCACTCTGCGGGGTCGGGGCGCGGGGTGTCGTGCGGGGTGCTCCGGATGTGTGGTCGCGTCATCGACGGGCCTCGAGCGCCGGCCGGGCTTCGCTTTCGCTCGGCGTGCGGCGGGCGGGCGTCGGCGGCTCGCTGAAGTGGTGGGCGGGATGTCGGAGGGTGCGGTGGCCGTTCGGCCTGCTGGCTTAGGGGGCGTCGTAGGGGTCGGCCGGGTGGGCTAAGGCGGTCGAGGGTGTGGGCTAAGGCCCGGCGGCGTGGGGGATCGGTCGTCTTCCCGATGCGGGGGGCCGGGCTGGGCGGGGACAGTCGGGGTGTCGCCGGGGAAGCGCCTGGCGGCTCGCCAGGACTGGGGGATCTTGTGTTTGATTACGCGCTGTACCGGCTTCGTTCCGCCGAACTCATCGAGGAGGCGGCGCGGGACCGGCTTGTCCGGCGGGTGGAGCGGCGCCGGGGTGGCGAGGGGCGACCGTCGGACGGGCAGGAACCCGGAGAGCGGGAGACCCGGCCGCCGTACGGCAGAGCCGCGTGAGGCGCGGACACCCGGCGGGGCGGGGCGAGGCGCTGCCCCTCCGGGCCTCCGTGGCGGGGGCCACGTGTGCGATGCTCGCGGGCGTGGAACACAAGTCGGTCAGTCCTGTCTTTGTTGGGCGCGTGGGGGAACTCGGCGCGCTGCGGGGGGCGTTGACGGCGGCTCGGACCGGTGAGCCGCAGGCGCTGCTGATCGGCGGCGAGGCGGGGGTCGGAAAGACCCGGCTGCTGGAGGAGTTCGCCGCCGAGGCCGGGCGGGAGGGGGAGTGCGTCGCTCTCGGCGCCTGTGTGGAGAGCGGGGCCGAGGGGCTGCCGTTCGCGCCGTTCGCCGCCGTGCTGCGTACGTTGCGCCGCCTGCTGCCCGAGGAGTTCGCAGCCGGGGCCGCCGGGCAGGAGGGTGAGCTGGCCCGGCTCCTTCCCGATCTCGGTGAGGCTCCGAGCGGGCGGTCCGGCGAGGAGGGCACGGCCCGTCTCTTCTACCTGACGGCACGGCTCCTGGAACACCTCGCCGCCGAACGGACCGTGGTCCTCGTCGTGGAGGACCTGCACTGGGCCGACGCCTCCACGCGCCGCCTCATCGCCTACCTCTTCCGTACGCTGCGCACCGGCCGCCTGCTCGTCCTGGCCAGCTACCGCGCCGACGACATCCACCGGCGCCACCCGCTGCGGCCCCTCCTCGCCGAACTCGACCGGCTGCGCACCGTCCAACGTCTCGAACTGCCCCGCTTCAACCGCGCCGAGGTCGCCAGTCAGCTCGCCGGGATCCTCGCCGCCGAACCGGACGAATCCCTGGTCGACGACGTCTTCACCCGCTCCGAGGGCAACGCCTTCTTCGTCGAGGAGCTGACCGTCGCCGCGAGCTCCGGCTGCCAGACCGGGCTCACCGACTCCCTGCGCGACCTGCTCCTCGTCCGGGTCGAGGCACTTCCCGAACGCAGCCAGCACCTCGTCCGGCTGGCCGCCGAAGGCGGGCCCACCACCGAGTACGCCCTGCTCGCCGCCGTCGCCCGGCTCCCCGAGACCGAGCTGCTCGACGCGCTCCGCGCCGCCGTGGGCGCCCACATCCTGCTGCCCAGTGCGGACGGTGACGGCTACCGCTTCCGCCACGCCCTCGTCCGCGAGGCCGTCACCGACGACCTGCTGCCCGGCGAACGCACCCGCATCGGCCGCCAGTTCGCCGAGGCGCTCGCCGCCGACCCGGCGCTGGTCGCCCCCGACGCGTACGCCACCCGCCTCGCCGGGTACTGGTACCGCGCCCACGACGCCGCGAAGGCTCTGCCCGCCGTACTGCGCGCGGCCGCCGAGGCACGCCGGCGGCACGCGTACGCGGAGCAGTTCTCGCTCCTGGAACGCGCCATGGAACTCTGGGACAGCGTCCCCGAGGAGATCCGCGACGCCCTGCGCAGCGCCGACCACGCCGAGGTCTACCCGCATGTGACAGCCCGCCGGGGCCCCGGCACCGGCGAGGGGCCCGACGCACCCCTGCGCTACCTCCACCTGATGGCCGACGCCACCGTCGCCGGGCGCCTCTGCGGCCAGCGCGAACGCGCCTACAAGATCGCCAAGCGTGCCGTCCGGATGCTCGGCGAACCGGCCACCGGCACCGGCGCGGCCTGGGACGAACCGCTCTTCGCCGCCTGGTTCTGGGTGCAGCGCTCCCGGGTCGCCGAGAGCGTCGGCCGTGGTGACGGCTGGCAGGAACTCCACACCGCCCAGGAACTGGTCCGCGGCCTGCCGCCCTCCGAGATGCACGCCGAGGTGCTCTCCTGCCTCGCCTCCTGGTGGATGCTGCACCGGCCCGGACCCGAGGCCTTCGCCGCCGCCGAACGCGCCGTCCAGTACGCGCGGATGGTCGGTGCCGACGACGACGTCGAACTCGCCGCCCGCGGCACCCTCGCCGGACTGCGCGTCGACTCCGGCGACATCGAGACCGGACTCACCGAACTCCGCGAGGTGCTCGCCGACGCCCTGCGCCGCGAACGCCCCCACCAGATCGGCCGCTGCTACGTCAACCTCCCCTCCCACCTGGAGGGCATCGGCCGCTCCGCCGAGGCGGCCGCCCTCATCGAGGAGGGCCTGAGGAAATGCCACCGCTACGGGCTGCTCTTCAGCGCCACCTTCATCCACGCCAACCACGCCGAGTCGCTGCTCTCGCTCGGCCGCTGGGACGAGGCACTGCGCAGCGCCGACGCCACCGCCGGGCTCACCGGGCAGGCCAAGCCCGCGGGCATGGCCTCCCACACCCGTGCCGTCGTCGCCCTGGCCCGCGGCGACCTCACCACCGCCGTCCGGGAGCTCGCCCTCGCCCGGAGCCGCGTCGGCAGCCACGGGGCCATGCCCCAGCACGCCCTGCCCCTGGCCACCGCCCGCCTCGGCATCGCGGCGGCCGAAGGCCGGATTCTCGACGCCCGGGCCGAACTGCGCGCCGCCGCAGAGCCCGGCTTCCCGCCCGGCACGCAGCGGTACGCCTGGCCCCTGCTGGTCACGGCGGCCACCGTCGAGTCCGACGCCCGCGGCCTGCCCGGCACGGAGGAGGGCCGCGCCGACTTCCTCGCCCTTCTCCGTCACCTCGCCAAGAACCTCGTGACCTTCGTGCCGGTCTGCGAGGCCCACGCGGTGTGGGTCCGCGCCGAACTCCGGCGCGCCGAGGCCCGCGACACCGTGGCGGACTGGACCGAGGCCCACCGGCAACTCCTTCCTCTGGAGCGCCCCTGGGACCTCGCCCGGGTCGAACTCCGGTACGCCGAAGCCCTCCTCGCCGACTCCGGCGCCCGGCCCGGCCCCGGCCGGACGCAGGCCGCCGAACTCCTGCGCTCCGCCCGCGCCACCGCCCGCCGCCTCGGCGCCCGGCCCCTCGCCGAAGGCGTCGACCTCCTCGCCCGCCGGGCCCGCCTCTCCCTCAGCACCCGGCCCGGGGCGAAGGCGCTGCCGCAGGTCCCCACCGACCCGGCCGAGGCGCTGGGCCTCACCCGCCGGGAGCGGGAGGTGCTGCGGCTGCTGGTGGCGGGCCGCACCAACCGCCACATCGCCGCCGAACTCTTCATCTCCCCCAAGACCGCCAGCGTCCACGTCTCCCACATCCTCGCCAAGCTGGAGGTCTCCAGCCGGGGCGAGGCCGCTGCGGTGGCGCACCGGCTGCGGCTGGTGCAGGAGGAGCAGCGGGACCAGGGGGAGCAGCGGGGCCAGGGGGAGCAGCGGGGCCAGGGGGAGCAGCGGGACGGGGAAGGCCCGCAGGGCGGGGTGGAGGCGGTGGCCGGGACGGGCGGAGTGGAGCCGATGTCCGGGGCCGCCTCACCCGCCGGGTGAGGCGGCTGCGCCCCTCACTCCCCCTGCCGCCGACCCGGCACCCGGATGACCACGTGCCCCGAGGCGAGGTCGATCGGCCCGGTTCCCGGATCGGCCGAGTCGGCGTCCACCCGCGTCAGTTCCAAGCGCTTCTTCTCCTCCTCGGTGTGACGCCGTCCGGGAGCGAAGAGCTGCTCGATGAGGTTGAACACGTGACCACCTCCATGGCGCGGGGTGCTGCTCCGGCTTCTGCACGATCAGCGCACCCGCACCTCCAGAATCCGGTCGTCGCCCTTCTCCGGGGAACCCCTGCCGTCTGTCTCGTTGGTCACCACCCACAGCTTGTCGCCGCCCGCTGAGACGACGGTGCGCAGGCGGCCGTACTCACCCTCCAGGAACGCCTGCGGCTCGGCCGACGGCTTGCCGCCGGAGAGCGGGATGCGCCACAGCCGCTCGCCGCGCAGCCCGGCCATCCACACCGAGCCCTCGGCGACCGCGATGCCGCTCGGTGAGGCGTCGGCGGTACGCCACTGCTCCGCCGGGTCGCGGAAGTCGCCCTCTCCGTCGCCCTCGCCCTCCACGTCCGGCCAGCCGTAGTTGCCGTCCTTCACGATGTGGTTCAGCTCGTCCCAGGTGTCCTGGCCGAACTCCGAGGCCCACAACCGCCGGTCCTCGTCCCAGGCCAGACCCTGGACGTTGCGGTGGCCGTACGACCAGACCACGGAGTCCGCGTCCGGGTTCCCCTCGGCCGGCTCGCCGTCCGGGGTCATCCGCAGGATCTTCCCGCCGAAGGACTCCTTGTCCTGGGCGAGGCCCTCGTCGCCCGACTCGCCGGTGCCCACGTACAGCATCTTGTCGGGGCCGAAGGCGATCCGGCCGCCGTTGTGCGTGAAGCCCTTGGGGATGCCCTTGAAGACGGTGCTCGGCGCGGAGAGCCGCTCCCCGGGGGGCTTCTTCGGGTCGTACCGCATGCTCGCGACGCGGTTGTCCGACTCGGTGGTGAAGTAGGCGTACACCAACTGGTCCGAGGCGTAGCCGGGGGAGAGGGCGAGGCCCAGCAGGCCGCCCTCGCCCTCGGCGTCCACCCCGGGCACCGATCCGGCCTCGCTGGTCTTCCCCGACTCGCCGTCGACCTGGACGATCTCCCCCTCGTCCCGAGAAGCGACCAGGAGGTTCCCGTCCGGCAGCGGGGCCAGGCCCCACGGGGACTTCAGGCCGGTCGCCACCGTGCGGAGCACGTCCACCGACCCCTTGTCGGGCGGCGCGTCGGAGGTCTCGGAGGACGACGCCGAACCGGACGGGCTCGCCGCGCCCGAGGAGGATCCGCCCTCCGGCTCGGAGGAGTCCGAGGAGCAGCCGGCCCCCAGGACCGCCATCGCCACCGCCGCCGTGAGGGCTCCCAGCGGCCGGCGGCGCACGGACCGCCCCGGTGGTGCGGGGCGCGGCGGAGGGGTGAGGAGGGCGGGCGGAGTGGTCGGCATGATCGGTCCCTTCACGACGGTGATGGTTGGTTCCTAACCCGCCGCTCCCACCGGAATGCGCGGAACGCTCCGATCGGCCGCGAACCCGAACGCCCTGTGCCCGGTTTCTCAGCCTTCCGGGGCACCCCGGACCGTCAACGGCGCGCACCGCGCCACCCGCCCGGGGGCGGCGGAGGAGGCCGGGGAGCGGACGGCCGGCCGGGCGGCCCCGGCCGGACCTCAGTCCCACGACCCCTGCGCCGGAGGCAGCCCGTCGATCTCCGCGAGGTCCCGCGCGGTCAGCCGCAGCCCGGCGGCCGCCGCGTTCTCCCCGACCCACCGGGCCTGCTTCGCCCCCGGCACCGGCACCACCAGCGGCGACCGCCCGAGCGCCCACGCCAGCGCCACCTGCGCCGGTGTCGCCCCGTGCCGCTCCCCGACCCGCCGCAGCCCCGCCACGACAGGCTGGTTGGCCGCCATCATCTCCGCGGTGAACCGGGGATGGCGGGCCCGCAGGTCCTCGGGCTCGAACCCCTCACCGGGCCGCAGCGTGCCGCTGAGGAAACCGTTCCCCAGCGGCATCGCCGCCATCAGGCCCACGCCGCGCGCGGCGCACCAGGGCAGCAGCGTGGCCAGCGCCTCCGGCGACCAGACCGACAGCTCGGCCTGGACGGCGCTCACCGGGAACACCTGCTGGACCCGTTCCAGCTGGCGAATCGTTCCCGCGTACAGCGCCTCACCGTCGAGCCGCCCACCGCTGCCCCGGCGGCCGCCCCGCGCACCGACCGCGCACAGCCCGAGCGCCCGCACCTTGCCCGCCGCGACCAGCTCCGCCATCGCGCCCCAGGTCTCCTCCACGGGCACCTCGGGGTCGGCGCGATGCAACTGGTACAGGTCGATCACATCGGTCTGCAGCCGCCGCAGTGAGGCGTCGCACGCCCGCTTCACGTACCCCGGGCGGCCGTTGGCCACGATGTGCTGGTCACCGACGAGCAGCCCGCACTTGGTCGACACGAACGCGTCCGCGCGCCGCTCGCGCAACACCCGGCCGAGCAGCAGCTCGTTGGTGAAGGGGCCGTACATGTCGGCCGTGTCCAGTAGCGAGACCCCGGCGTCCAGCGCCGTGTGCAGCGCCCGCAGGGACTCCTCCCCGCGCTGCCGCGAGGCGGCGTACGCCCAGCTCATCGGCATGCATCCGAGCCCCACGGCCCCGACTTCGAGCGCCGTCGCGCCGATCGTCCTGCGCTCCACCTGGCCTGACCCTCCCGCTGCGCCTCCGAGCGACCCCAACGTAACCTCTGGCCCTCCAGGCGCTTCGCATAGCCTCCTGACCATGACTACCGATGTGTGGCTCCCGTTCGCGCCCGAGGAGATACCGGGCCTGCCGTCCGCCGCCGAGCACGGCCTCACCTACCGCTTCTGGGACGGCGGCGACGCCTTCCCCGCCGACCCCGCCGACTGCGCGTTCTACGTCGTCCCCTACCTCAAGGGCGCGGAGATCGCCGTACGCCCCCTCGCCGGGATGGCGCGGGCCGAGGTCGTCCAGACGCTCTCCGCGGGCGTCGACCATGTCCAGGCCGGGATGGAGCCGCTCCGCCCCGGCGTGCGCCTGTGCAACGCGCGCGGTGTCCACGAGGCGAGCACCGCCGAACTGACCCTCGCCCTGATACTCGCCTCGCTGCGCGGCATCCCCCGCTTCGTGGAGGGCCAGCGCCAGGAGGACTGGCGCTCCGGCTTCTACCCCGCGCTCGCCGACAGGACCGTGCTCATCGTCGGGTACGGCTCGATCGGTTCGGCGATCGAGGACCGGCTCGCGCCCTTCGAGTGCGCGCGGGTGCTGCGCGTCGCGCGCTCCGCCCGTGACACGGAGCGCGGCCCGGTGCGCCCGCTCACCGAACTGCCCTCGCTGCTCCCGGAGGCGGACGTGGTGGTCCTCTCCACACCGTTGACCGAGGCCACCAGGGGGCTGGCCGACGCCGAGTTCCTCGCCCGGATGCGGGACGGCGCCCTTCTCGTCAACGTCGCCCGGGGTCCCGTCGTGGACACCAAGGCGCTCCTCGCGGAGGTGGAGAGCGGACGGCTCACCGCCGCCCTGGACGTGACCGACCCCGAACCGCTGCCCGCGGGGCATCCGCTGTGGCACGCTCCGGGAGTGCTCATCAGCCCCCATGTGGGCGGCTCGACGTCCGCGTTCCTGCCGCGCGCCAAGCGGCTGCTGGCGCGTCAGCTCACCCGCTGGACGGCGGGCGAGCCGCTCGACAACGTGGTGCACACGACCTCCTGAACTAAGGGGGCACCCGCCGTTCCGCGCACCGCGCCGCCGCGTGGCGCGGTTGCCGGAGGCATGTGCGGCCGCCACGGAGCCCCTTGCCCGGAGGGCGCGCCTTGCCGGGCAAGGGCCCGCGAGAGCCCCGAATGGCCACGCTCCGCAGCGAATCGGGCGCTAGGGGTGGTCAACGGCCACGTTCGGTTACTGTATGTAGGTGACCCCTGTCCCTGAGTGACCGTCCTGGTGTATCGTCGCGGCAGGGGTGGCGCCAGGACGACAGGCGCCAGGGGAGAGAAAGCCAAGAACCGCGAGGGGGGCGACGGATGCTGTACGGCCCAGACACCCATGATCCGACGCGACACCGGACCGCCCGGACCCACGGGCGCCGCCGGGGCGGACGGCCCCGCCCGCCGGACCTCCGGCCCGCCGACCGCACGGCACCTCGCCGAGGGGACCCGCGGTGACCGGCCCCGGCGTCATGCCCGCCGCACCGGCCGCCCCCACCGCGGCCCCCGCCCCGGAGCCCGTCCGCGGTCCCGGCCCAGGAGTCCTCGGTCAGCTCCTCCTCGCCCTCGTCTGCGGGGGGTACGCCGTCGGCGCCGTCCTCGGCTGGGGCTCGCCCCGGCTCTCCATGGCGATGGGTGACTTCGGCCTCAGCGTCGCCGCGGGAACCGCCGCCGTCTCCTGCTTCCTCTACGCCCGCACCCGCGGCAGCCGCTTCCGCCCGGCCTGGATCCTCTTCGGCATCTCCTCGGCCATGGCCTCCCTGGGGAACGCCGCCTGGGGCTGGTACGAGGTCGTCCTCGACACCGAGGTCCCGAGCCCCAGCATCGCCGACGTCTTCTTCCTCTGCTTCGCGCCGCCCGCCGTGGTCGGGCTGCTCGTCCTCGCCAAGCGCCCCGTCACCCGCGCCGGATGGGTCTGCCTCGCCCTCGACTCCTGGCTCATCGGGGGCTCCCTGCTGACCCTCGCGTGGTCGCTGGCGCTCGCCCACACCGCCGACATCGAGGGCGGCAGCGTCTCCTACGCCGCGCTCAACCTCGCCTACCCACTGCTCGACATCGCGCTCGTCAGCATGATCCTGGCGCTCCACTTCCGGCGCTCCTCGGCAGGCCGCTCCGCGCTCAACACCGCCATCGGCGCCCTTGCCCTGACGGTGCTCTGCGACGCCCTGTTCACCTCACCGCTCCTGCACAACAGCTACCGCTCCGGCCAGATCCTCGACGCCGGATGGTTCGCCGGCTCGCTCCTCCTCGCCTACGCCCCCTGGGTCGGCCGCCACCGCGAGAGCGAGCGCGGCGCCCCCGAGGCGCCCCCGGCCCAGGACGCCCGGCCCGGCGCCGTCCGGCCCGGCGGGCACTCGGCCACCGCCGCGCACGACCGCACCAGCCCGATCACCGGCTCGCTCGCCGCCCTCACGCCCTATCTGGCGGCCGCGGTCTGCACCCTCGGCATCCTCTACAACGTGGTCAACGGCCGCAGCGTCGACCGCGTCGTCCTGGTGACCGCCTGCACCGTGGTCCTCGCCCTCGTCGTGCGGCAGGGCATCATGCTCATCGACAACATCGCCCTGACCCGTGAACTCGCCCACCAGGAGAACCACTTCCGCTCCCTGGTGCAGGGCTCCAGCGACGTCATCATGATCGCCGACCCCACCGGCACGCTGCGCTACGTCAGCCCCGCCGCCTCCGGGGTCTACGGCCGGGACGCCTCCGAGCTGGAGGACACCGAGCTCTCCGCCCACATCCACCCCGGCGACCTCGGCCGCGTGGTCCACGAGGTGCGCCGCTTCCTCGCCGCCGACCCGGCGGTCGAGCCCACCACCCGCATCGAGTGCCGATTCCAGTCCGGCCGCGGCACCTGGCTCAACGTCGAGTCCACCGTCAACCGCCACCAGGGCGGCCTGATCTTCAACAGTCGCGACGTCACCGAACGGGTCCGTCTCCAGGCACAGTTACAGCACAGCGCCGAACACGACCCGCTCACCGACCTGCCCAACCGCGCCCTGTTCACCCGCCGCGTCAGCCAGGCCCTCACCGGCCGCCGCAGCGGCGACCGCGGCGCCGCCGTCCTCTTCATCGACCTCGACGGCTTCAAGGCGGTCAACGACACCATCGGCCACCAGGCCGGAGACGAACTCCTCATCCAGGCCGCCCGCCGCCTCGCCGAGGCCGTGCGCTCCGGCGACACCGCCGCCCGCCTCGGCGGCGACGAGTTCGCGGCCCTCATCCTCGGCGACACCGGCGAGGACCGCCCCGCCCGCGAGGGCCACATCCAGGAGCTCGCCGACCGCCTCCGCAAACGCCTCTCCGAGCCCTACACCATCGACGGCAACGATGTCCGGGTCGCCGCCAGTATCGGCGTCGCCTTCGCCGAGCCCGGCCAGAACGCCGGAGAACTCCTGCGCAACGCCGACCTCGCCATGTACCGCGCCAAGGCCGCGGGCAAGGACCGGGTCGTGCTCTACGCCCCGCAGATGCAGGCCGACGTCGTCCGCAAGGCCGAGCTGGCCTCCCGGCTCCGCTCCGCGCTGCACGCCGGCGAGTTCGCCCTGCTCCACCAGCCGGTGGTCGACCTCACCACCGGCAAGGTGGCCGCCGTCGCCGCGCAGGCCCGCTGGCGCTCCGGGCAGGGCATCCTCTTCACCCCCGCCGAGTTCCTCCGCGTCGCGGACAACGGCGACCGCGCCGCCGACCTCGGCCGCTGGACTCTGGAGCAGGCCGTCGCCCAGGCCGCCGAGCGGCACCGCTCCGCCCACGCCGCGCCGGTCGTCGTCCGCCTCGGCGCCCGCCGCCTGCTCGACCGGGCGGCACCCCCCTACGCAGTCGAGGCGCTGCTGACCAGGTACGGGCTGCCCTCCGGCGGGCTGATCCTGGAGCTGGCCGACAGCGGCGGCGGGGTCCCCTCGGACGCCCTGGAGCAGCGCCTCACCGCGCTGCGCAGGCTCGGCGTCCGCATCGCCCTGGACGGCTTCGGCGGCGGCCACGCCACCGCGGAAGCCCTGCGCCGCCTCCCGGTGGACATACTCAAGCTCGACCGGGGCCTGGTCGAGGGGGTCGTCGAGTCGGCCCGCCAGCACAAGATCACCGCCGGGGTCCTGCGGATCGCCGCCGACCTCGGCCTCCAGACCGTCGCCGAGGGCGTCGACCGCCCCGAGCAGGTGGTGGCGCTGCGGGCGATGGGGTGTACCCACGCCCAGGGCATGGCCTTCGCGGGCCACCTGGACGAGTACCGCCTGCGCCGCAGCCTGACCCACGGCACCTACGCGCTCCCCACCGGCCCGGTCGTCCCCACCCCGCAGGGTCCGCCGCAGGCCGCCCTCGTCCCCGCCGCCCCCGGTGGCGCCGGGCTGCCCGGCGGTGAGCCGCAGGGGCCGGGCGGCGGTGCGAGCCTGGTCACACGGCGTGGCGCCGGGACCGCGGTCGCGCAGGCAGCGGCGGCGGGGCCGCCGCGCGGGCCCCGCCCTCTGGGACCACATCATGAGACTCCTGTCCCACCTACTTGACAGTCGCCGCACGCCGGGGAGAGGGTCAGTGCCATGCGCACCCGAATTCTCGTACTTGGAAAGCGCGTCGGCTGAAGCCAGGACATCCGTCCGGCGAACGTATCCGACGCGCTCCCCTCGCTTGCCACCTGGCACGAGGGGTTTTTTGTTGCACAGGTGCTCCCAAAAGCCCGCAAAGAACCCGCCGGGCGGCCGGGGGAAACCCGTACAGAACCGCCTGAAACCCGCACACACCCTCAGCTTCGAGAAGAGACACGCAGATGACCGAGCAGGCCACCGGGGCTCATCCGACGCCGCGGCCCCGTTCCTCCGGACCGCAGTCCGCGCCCGTCGAGCACGTCACGGGTGCGCAGTCCCTCATTCGCTCTCTTGAGGAAGTGGGCGCCGACACCGTGTTCGGCATCCCCGGCGGCGCCATCCTGCCGGCGTACGACCCGATGATGGACTCCACCAGGGTCCGCCACGTGCTGGTCCGCCACGAGCAGGGCGCGGGGCACGCGGCCACCGGATACGCCCAGGCCACCGGCCGGGTCGGGGTCTGCATGGCCACCTCGGGCCCGGGTGCCACCAACCTGGTCACCCCGATCGCCGACGCCCACATGGACTCCGTCCCGCTGGTCGCGATCACCGGCCAGGTCGCCGCCAAGTCGATCGGAACGGACGCCTTCCAGGAGGCGGACATCTGCGGCATCACCATGCCGATCACCAAGCACAACTTCCTCGTCACCAAGGCCGAGGACATCCCCCACACCATCGCCGAGGCGTTCCACATCGCCTCCACCGGCCGCCCCGGCCCCGTCCTGGTCGACATCGCCAAGGACGCCCTCCAGGCGAAGACCACCTTCAGCTGGCCCCCGCAGACCGATCTGCCCGGCTACCGCCCGGTCACCAAGCCGCACGCCAAGCAGATCCGCGAGGCCGCCAAGCTCATCACCGCCGCCAAGCGCCCCGTGCTGTACGTCGGCGGCGGCGTCGTCAAGGCCGGCGCCACCGCCGAGCTGAAGGTGCTCGCCGAACTCACCGGCGCCCCCGTCACCACCACCCTGATGGCGCTCGGCGCCTTCCCCGACAGCCACCCGCTGCACGTGGGGATGCCCGGCATGCACGGCGCGGTCACCGCCGTCACCGCCCTGCAGAAGGCCGACCTGATCGTCGCTCTCGGCGCCCGCTTCGACGACCGCGTCACCGGCAAGCTCGACAGCTTCGCCCCGTACGCCAAGATCGTCCACGCCGACATCGACCCGGCCGAGATCGGCAAGAACCGCGCCGCCGACGTGCCGATCGTCGGCGACGCCCGCGAGGTCATCGCCGACCTGGTCCAGGCCGTCCAGGCCGAGCACACCGACGGCCGCACCGGCGACTACACTGCCTGGTGGAAGGACCTCAACCGCTGGCGCGACACCTACCCGCTCGGTTACGACCAGCCGGAGAACGGCATGCTGGCCCCCCAGCACGTCATCGAGCGGATCGGCCGGCTCGCCCCCGACAACACCGTCTTCGCCGCGGGCGTCGGCCAGCACCAGATGTGGTCCGCCCACTTCATCGAGTACGAGCAGCCCGCCACCTGGCTCAACTCCGGCGGCGCCGGGACGATGGGGTACGCCGTCCCGGCCGCCATGGGCGCCAAGGCCGGCCGCCCCGACGCCACGGTCTGGGCCATCGACGGCGACGGCTGCTTCCAGATGACCAACCAGGAACTGACCACCTGCGCGCTGAACAACATCCCGATCAAGGTCGCCATCATCAACAACGGCGCCCTCGGCATGGTCCGCCAGTGGCAGACGCTCTTCTACAACCAGCGTTACTCCAACACCGTCCTGCACGCCGGTCCCGAGGGCGCCGACCAGCCCAACACCGGCACCCGCGTCCCCGACTTCGTCAAGCTCGCCGAGGCCATGGGCTGCGTCGCGATGCGCTGCGAGTCGCCGGACGAGCTGGACGCGGTCATCGCCAAGGCCAACGCGATCAACGACCGCCCGGTCGTCGTGGACTTCATCGTCCACGAGGACGCCATGGTCTGGCCGATGGTCGCCGCCGGCACCTCCAACGACGAGGTCATGGCCGCCCGCGGCGTCCGCCCCGACTTCGGCGACAACGACGACGACTGAGCCGCGCCGAACGCAGAGAGAGAACGACGCCCATGACCAAGCACACCCTCTCCGTCCTGGTGGAGAACAAGCCCGGTGTCCTCGCCCGGATCACCGCCCTGTTCTCCCGCCGCGGCTTCAACATCGACTCGCTCGCCGTCGGCACCACCGAACACCCCGACATCTCCCGCATCACCATCGTGGTCAATGTCGAATCCCTCCCGCTGGAACAGGTCACCAAGCAGCTCAACAAGCTGGTCAACGTCCTGAAGATCGTCGAGCTGGAACCCGGCTCGGCCATCCACCGCGAACTCGTCCTCGCCAAGGTCCGCGCGGACAACGAGACCCGCTCGCAGATCGTCGAGATCGTCCAGCTCTTCCGTGCGAAGACCGTGGACGTCTCCCCGGAGGCCGTCACCATCGAGGCCACCGGCTCCAGCGACAAGCTGGAGGCCATGCTGCGGATGCTGGAGCCCTTCGGCATCAAGGAACTCGTGCAGTCCGGCACCATCGCCGTCGGACGCGGCTCGCGCTCCATCACGGACCGCTCGCTGCGCGCGCTGGACCGCAGCGCGTAACGGGCGCCGCGCGCCGCGCACATCGGCGCGCACGCCCCGCGCGCATCCCCCGAGGACGCCTCTCGTTCGCCCGGTACGGGCGGCCCGCGCCGCCCGCATCGCGAGACCCGGACACGTCCACCACCCCGCCCGCCGTACGGTGGGACGCATCATCAGCACACCAAGGAGATTCCCAGTGGCCGAGCTGTTCTACGACGACGACGCCGACCTGTCCATCATCCAGGGCCGCAAGGTCGCGGTCCTCGGTTACGGCAGCCAGGGGCACGCCCACGCGCTGTCGCTGCGCGACTCGGGCGTCGACGTCCGGGTCGGCCTCCACGAGGGCTCCAACTCCAAGGCCAAGGCCGAGGAGCAGGGCCTGCGCGTGGTGACGCCCGCCGAGGCCGCCGCCGAGGCCGACGTCATCATGATCCTCGTCCCGGACCCGATCCAGGCGAAGGTCTACGAGGAGTCCGTCAAGGACAACCTCAAGGACGGCGACGCGCTCTTCTTCGGCCACGGCTTCAACATCCGCTTCGGCTTCATCAAGCCCCCGGCCGGCGTCGATGTCTGCATGGTCGCCCCCAAGGGCCCCGGCCACCTGGTCCGCCGCCAGTACGAAGAGGGCCGCGGCGTCCCCTGCATCGTCGCCGTCGAGCAGGACGCCACGGGCAGCGGGTTCGCCCTCGCCCTGTCGTACGCCAAGGCGATCGGCGGCACCCGCGCCGGCGTCATCAAGACGACCTTCACCGAGGAGACCGAGACCGACCTCTTCGGCGAGCAGGCCGTCCTCTGCGGTGGCACCTCCGCCCTGGTGAAGGCCGGGTTCGAGACCCTCGTCGAGGCGGGCTACCAGCCGGAGATCGCCTACTTCGAGTGCCTCCACGAGCTGAAGCTCATCGTCGACCTCATGTACGAGGGCGGCCTGGAGAAGATGCGCTGGTCCATCTCGGAGACCGCCGAGTGGGGCGACTACGTCACCGGCCCGCGGATCATCACCGACGCCACCAAGGCCGAGATGAAGAAGGTCCTCGCCGACATCCAGGACGGCACCTTCGCCAACAACTGGATGGCCGAGTACCAGGCCGGCCTGCCCAAGTACAACGAGTACAAGAAGGCCGACGAGAACCACCTCCTGGAGACCACTGGCCGTGAGCTGCGCAAGCTCATGAGCTGGGTCGACGAGGAGGCGTAAGTCCTCGGCGGGGTGGGGCCGGGACTCTCCGGCCCCACCCCGCGCACGCCGGTGCGGGTCCGCTCGCGCCGCCGCGGTGCACCGGCGTACGGTGGTGCCGCGCGCCGTTCCCGCCCGCCGGGGACGGCTTGTCGGAGTGTGTGTGGGGGCCCGTCAGCGGTTCGGACAGGATGTCCAACCTCGTACGGGTGATCCTTCCGCCGAGGAGCGGAGGAGAGCACCCCGGCACCACTACACTGCACAGACATACGCGTTTGCAGGCCCACAGCGTCGTGCGTCTCTCCACGCGGCTACCCTCCACCGCATGCGGCCGTCGGGACGGCCGTCCGCAATGGGACTTGTGAGGACTCACGTGAGCTCGAACCCCGCCAAACCGGTCGTACTCATCGCTGAAGAGCTGTCGCCGGCCACCGTCGACGCTCTGGGCCCGGACTTCGAGATCCGCCAGTGCAACGGCGCCGACCGAGGCGAGCTGCTCTCCGCCATCACCGATGTCGACGCGATCCTCGTCCGCTCCGCCACCAAGGTCGACGCGGAAGCCATCGCCGCCGCCACGAAGCTGAGGGTCGTCGCCCGCGCCGGCGTCGGCCTCGACAACGTCGACGTCTCCGCCGCCACCAAGGCCGGCGTGATGGTCGTCAACGCCCCCACCTCCAACATCGTCACCGCCGCCGAACTGGCCTGCGGCCTGATCGTCGCCACCGCCCGCAACATCCCGCAGGCGAACACGGCGCTCAAGAACGGCGAGTGGAAGCGCTCCAAGTACACCGGCGTGGAGTTGGCCGAGAAGACCCTCGGCGTGGTCGGCCTCGGCCGCATCGGCGTGCTGGTCGCCCAGCGCATGTCCGCCTTCGGCATGAAGATCGTCGCGTACGACCCCTTCGTGCAGCCCGCGCGGGCCGCGCAGATGGGCGTCAAGCTGCTGAGCCTGGACGAGCTGCTGGAGGTCGCGGACTTCATCACCGTCCACCTCCCGAAGACGCCGGAGACCCTCGGCCTCATCGGCGACGAGGCGCTGCACAAGGTGAAGCCGTCCGTCCGCATCGTCAACGCCGCGCGCGGCGGCATCGTGGACGAGGAGGCCCTGGCCTCCGCCCTCAAGGAGGGCCGGGTCGCGGGCGCCGGTCTCGACGTGTACGCGAAGGAGCCCTGCACGGACTCCCCGCTCTTCCAGTTCGACCAGGTCGTCGCCACCCCGCACCTCGGCGCCTCCACCGACGAGGCGCAGGAGAAGGCCGGTATCGCGGTGGCCCGTTCGGTGCGGCTCGCCCTCGCCGGCGAACTGGTCCCCGACGCGGTCAACGTCCAGGGCGGCGTGATCGCCGAGGACGTCCGCCCGGGCCTGCCGCTCGCCGAGAAGCTCGGCCGCATCTTCACCTCGCTCGCCGGTGAGGTCGCCTCGCGTCTGGACGTCGAGGTGTACGGCGAGATCACCCAGCACGACGTGAAGGTGCTGGAGCTCAGCGCCCTCAAGGGCGTCTTCGAGGACGTCGTCGACGAGACCGTCAGCTACGTCAACGCCCCGCTCTTCGCGCAGGAGCGCGGCGTAGAGGTGCGGCTGACCACCAGCAGCGAGTCGCCCGACCACCGGAACGTGGTCACGGTGCGCGGCACCCTCACCGGCGGCCAGGAGGTCTCCGTCTCCGGCACGCTGGCCGGGCCGAAGCACCTCCAGAAGATCGTCGCCATCGGCGAGCACGACGTGGACCTCTCCCTCGCCGACCACATGGTCGTCCTGCGGTACGAGGACCGTCCCGGCGTCGTCGGCACGGTCGGCCGTGTCCTCGGCGAGTCCGGCGTCAACATCGGCGGCATGCAGGTCTCCCGCGCCACCGTCGGCGGCGAGGCGCTCGCCGTCCTGACCGTGGACGACACCGTCTCGCAGGCCGTCCTCACCGAACTGGCCGACGAGATCGGCGCCTCGGTGGCCCGCGCGGTCGACCTCGGCGACTGACGCTCCTCCCGCAACGCCTCGCAGGGCCCGTACCGCCTCGGTGGTACGGGCCCTGCGGCGTCCGGTCAGCCGGGGCGGGTGCCGGTGACCACGGTGGCGGCCCGTTCGTCGTCGTGGTGGAGCGCCGCGGTCAGCCGCGCCGCGCGCACCACCTCGCGCGCGGCGGCCGCCTGCCGTTCGGTCGTCTCGACCAGCAGGGTGCCGCCCGGGGCCAACCACTGCCCCGCCTCGGCGGCGACCCGCCGCAGCACCTGGAGCCCGTCGCCGCCGCCGTCGAGGGCGACCAGCGGTTCGTGGGTGCGGGCCTCGGCGGGCAGCAGGGGGATGTCGGCGGTCGGCACGTAGGGGACGTTGGCGACGAGGACGGCGACCGTGCCGCGCAGGTCGGCGGGGAGTGCCGCGTACAGGTCGCCCTCGTGGACCTGGCCGCGGTCGCCGAGGTTGCGCCGGGCCCAGCCGACGGCGGCCGGGTCGATGTCCGCGGCGTGCACCTCGGCCCGGCGCCCCGAGACGGCGAGCGCGGCGCCCGCCGCACCCGAGCCGCAGCAGAGGTCGACGACGACCGGCACGGGACCGGGGGCGCGCAGGAGCAGGTCGCGGGCGAGGGAGAGGAGGAACTCGGTGCGGCGCCGGGGGACGAAGACGCCGGGCCCGACCGCGATCCGCAGCCCGGCGAACTCGGCCCAGCCGACGACGTGTTCCAGCGGCTGCCCGACGGCGCGCAGCTCCACGAGCCGGTCGAGCGCGGCCGCGCCGCCGCCGGTGGCGAGGGCGGCCTCGGTCAGCAGGGCCGCCTCCTCCTCGGCGAAGACGCACCCGGCCCGGCGCAGCCGGACGGTGGCCGCCTCGACGGCGGCGGCCGGGACGGGAGCGTCCGCCCCGGAGGGGGAGCCGGACGGGGAAGGGGTGCTGCGGGAGGAGGACATGACGGCCTTTCGGAAGCCTTCGGTGTGCTTCCGCGCGGCTCTAGCGTCGAGAGGCCGACGGTGAGGCGGACGGGAACACCCGGTGGATACGCACGGGGATCGGTCTCACCTCCTTGGCCAGGGCCCGGAACGGGCTGCGCCACCGTACCACCGGGGCGCGGCCCGGACCGGGCGGAACTCAGCTCCCTCCGGCCGGCGCGAGCGCCCCGCCGTCGTCCGCCCCGGCCGGGGGTGCGGGCTTCCACCCGGGCGGCCGGAAGACGTAACCGAGCTTGTCGCGGAGGCGGGGCGCCGAGCGGACGTCGGCGAGGATGTTGCCGTACTCGTGGTACTGGAGCCTGAAGACGTTGTACGTGTCCACGGGCTTGGTCAGGCCGTAGGTGGGGCGGTGCAGTTCTTCCTGGAAGGTGCCGAAGAGGCGGTCCCAGACGATGAGGATGCCGCCGTAGTTCTTGTCCAGGTACTCGGGGTCGCTGGCGTGGTGGACGCGGTGGTGCGAGGGGGTGTTGAGAACGAACTCGACGGGGCGGGGGAGCTTGCCGACCGCCTCGGTGTGGGTGAAGAACTGGTAGATGAGGTTGAAGGAGAAGGCCACGTAGATGGTCCACGGGGCGAAGCCGAGCAGCGGGAGCGGCGCCCAGAAGATCGCCTCCGACCACGGGTTCCACTTCTGGCGGACGGCGGTGGTGAAGTTGAAGTACTCGCTGGAGTGGTGGGCCTGGTGCCCGGCCCAGCCGATCCGCACGCGGTGCGAGAAGCGGTGGTTGGTGTACCAGGCGAGGTCCACGGCGACCAGCAGCAGGACCCAGCTCCACCAGGTGTCGGTCGGCAGGTGCCAGGGGGCGAACGCCGCGTAGAGGTAGACGAAGAGGACCAGGGTGGCGGCCTTCAGCACGGCGGTGGAGACGAGGGAGCCCATGCCCATCACCAGGTTGGTGCGGGAGTCGGGCCAGGCGTAGCCCTTCACGCGGTCGCCCGCGGGGGGTTCGGTCGGCCCGTCGGACGGGCCGGACTCGCGGCGTTCGCCACGGTCGAGCAGGGTGAACGAGGCGAGTTCGATGCCGGCGAACAGGGCGAAGAACGGGGTGGCGTAGAGCAACGGGGTGTTGATCACGTCCCACAGGTCGGACAGCATCGCGGCTCCTCGGGGTCGGCCCGTCGGTAATTGACTGTGGAGTAAGTTACTCAGAGGTCAATTCGCGGTCAATGGTTCGCGCAGCCGGTGCTCGGTGAGAAGGGCGGGACGTCAGCTCAGGACTGGGGGCCCAGGACGGAGCGCAGCAGGCGGGCGGAGCGGGCCGACATGTCGGCGGCGGTCTGCTCCGGGTGGTCCAGCCACCACTGGACGACGGCGGTCACCGCGTGCTGCCAGACCGCGCTCAGCAGGTCGTGGTCGAGCGGGTCGTCGTCGCCCGCCGCCCGCAGGATCTCCGCGGTGCCGACGGCGCCCATCTCGGCCAGCCGCTCCCGGTAACGCGCCGCCGCCGCGTACGCCGCGCCGCCCTGAGGCAGCGTCGTGTCGTGCACCACCGACCAGGCGCGGCGGCAGTGGTCCAGTACGGAGAAGATCGCGGCCAGCGTGTCCAGGGCGCGGGCCTCGGCGGTCGTCGCCGTCTGCGCGGCCTCGACCTTGCTCACCAGGAGTTCCCCGGCGTAGTGGGCGCCGGCGGCGGCGAGGCCGTCCTTCGAGGTGAAGTAGGTGTAGATCAGCGGCTTGGAGATCCCGGCCCGCTCCGCGACGGCGGCCAGCGAGGCGCGCGCGTACCCCTGTACCCCGAACTCCTCGACGGCGAGCCGCACGATCTGCCGTTCGCGGTCGGCGCGGGCCACCCCCTTGGTACCCGTCCTGGTCCTGTTGCTGGTCTCGGCTCCGGGGCTGGGCTGCGCGCTGGTCACGGGGGAAGCCTATCGAGGGGCGGGGGAGCGGGGGCGGGGCCTGCGGTGCGCGCTCCGTGCGGGGCCCGGCGCCTGCTCCGTACTAGGCGCGCGACCTGCGCGTTTGCCGTCGTCGCCCCGTCGCCCCGTCGCCCCGTCGCCCCGTCGCCCCGTCGCCCCGTCGCCCCGTCGCCCCGTCGGTCGCCCTGTCGTCACAGCCGTGGCGGTGTCAGAGCCGCGCCGCCTTCAGTGCCATGTGGAGGAGGAGGCGGTCCTCGCCGTCGTCCAGGTCGAGGCCGGTGAGTTGTTCGACGCGGGAGAGGCGGTAGTAGAGGGTCTGCCGGTGGACGCCGAGGGCGGCGGCGGTGCGGCCCGCCTGGCCCGCGTGGTCCAGGTACGTCTCGGCGGTGCGGGCCAGCTCCCGGTGCGCTCCGGTCAGCAGCGGGGCGGTGGCGGGGTCGGCCGCGGTGGACGCCGACAGGGTGGTCAGCAGGCGGTACGGGCCGAGGGCGGACCAGTGGGCGACGGGGCCCAGCCGGGGCTCGGCGTGCGCGGCGCGCGCCGCGGCGACGGCCTCGCGCCAGGCGCGCGCCGTCTGGGCCATGCCGGTGCGCGGCGTCCCCACCCCGGCGGCGGCCGCGCCGGAGAGCGCGCGCAGGCGTTCGGCGGCGGTCTCGGCGGGGCCGAGCGCGCCCGCGGTGCGCAGCCGGACCAGGGCGGCGAGGACCGCCGGGGCGGGCGCGGGGGCGTCGGGTTCGCCTCGCTGCCCGGCCGGTGCCCCCGGCGTGGCCGCGCCCGGAGCCGCCGGGTTCGCCGGCGGCGGCCCGAACGCCGCCTCGCTCCCCTGCGGAGCGGGCAGCACGCAGAGCGCCGTCGCGCCGGGCAGGCGGCCCACGCCGGGCGGCTCCTCGAAGGGCCACGGGCCGACGCAGACCACCGCGTGCAGCCGGTCGGCCTCGGAGCCGAGGGCGGCGCTCAGCGCGGCGTGCGCCTGGTCGTGCTGCCAGCCGGGGGCGGCGGTCAGCACCGCCCGGAACTCGCGGGTCACGTCCTCCCCGGCCGTCGCCTCGTCGGCGAGGAGGGTACCGATGCGGGCGGTGACCGCCATCGCCGCGTCGAGCTGCTCGGGCGAGGGGCGCGGATCGGTGTCCAACAGCCAGACGTATCCCCGGACGATCCCCCGGTGGCGCACCGGGAGGCAGATCCGGCCGCGCAGCACGCCCGCCTCCGGGGAGGCCGGGATGTGCACGGGGCCGGTGGCGCGGGCGATGCCGTACGCCTCGAACCAGGCGCGGACCTGCGCGGTGGAGCGGCGGGTGAGGATCGAGCGGGTGCGGACCGGGTCCAGGGCGGCGGTGTCCAGGTCGCCGCCGCCCTCGTGGGAGCCGAAGGCGATCAGCTCGAAGTCCCGGTTCTCCAGTGTGGCCGGGGCGCCGAGCAGCTCGGAGATCTCGTCGACCAGGTCCTGGTAGTCGCTGCGCACGCTCCCATTGTGACCCGGCGCGCGCCCCGGTCATACATATGTCTGAGATCGCGGCCACGGATGCGTGACAGCTGTAGATGGCAAGCGGGGAGCGGCATCCTTAGATTCAAGGTGGTTGAACATGCTGTTCCCGATGTGCCCCATCCGGGCGCGCCCGCGCCGTATGCCCCACAAGGGCCGACCGCGGGCAGGGGCGGCCCATCTCTCGTGCAAGTGGAGGTGCCCGTGCTGGGTCCCGTGATCCTCGCCGCGTCGCGCAGCGACAAAATGCGCCGCCTCGTGTCGGCCGCCCCGGTGACCAAGCAGGTCGTCAACCGGTTCATCCCCGGGGAGACGGTCGGCGAGATCGTGCCGATCGTGGAAGAGGCCGTGGCGAGCGGTCTGGAGCTGACCATGGACGTGGTCGGCGAGGACATCACCAAGCCCGAGCAGGCCGCCGCCGCCCGCGACGCCTACCTGGAGCTCATCGCGCAGCTCAAGGAACTCGGCCACGGCACCAAGGCCGAGATGTCCGTCAAGCTCTCGATGTTCGGCCAGGCGCTGGAGAACGGCCACGAGCTGGCCCTCGCCAACGTGCGCCCCGTCGTCGAGGCCGCCGCCGCGATCGGCACCACCGTGACCCTCGACGCCGAGGACCACACCACCCTCGACTCGATGTTCGCCATCCACGAGGAGCTGCGGAAGGACTTCCCGCAGACCGGCTGCGTCATCCAGTCGTACCTGTTCCGCACCGAGGACGACGCCCGCCGCCTGGCTGCCGCCGGCAGCCGCGTCCGCCTCGTCAAGGGCGCCTACAAGGAGCCCGCCTCCGTCGCCTTCCAGGAGAAGGCCGACATCGACAAGGCGTACGTCCGCGTGCTGCGCATCCTCATGGACGGCGACGGCTACCCGATGGTCGGCTCGCACGACCCGCGCATGGTCGCCATCGCGCAGGAGCTGGCCCACCGCGCCGGCCGCAAGCTGGACGACTACGAGTTCCAGATGCTCTACGGCATCCGCAGCGACGAGCACCACCGCCTCGCCGCCGAGGGCCACCGCATGCGCGTCTACACCGCGTACGGCACCGACTGGTACGGCTACTTCATGCGGCGCCTCGCCGAGAAGCCCGCCAACCTCCTGTTCTTCGCCCGCTCGATGCTCACCAAGGGCTGAGTCCCTCCCGCCGGCAGATTTCCACCGCACTAAGGAGTCACAAGACCCATGGACGCAGTGACCAAGGTCCCCACCCCGGTCAACGAGCCGGTGCACGGCTACGCCCCCGGTTCCCCCGAGCGTGCCCGTCTGGAGGCCAAGCTCAAGGAGCTGGCCGAGAACCCCATCGAGCTGCCGATGACCATCGGCGGCGTCAAGCGCCTCGGCGCCGGTGAGAAGTTCCAGGTCGTCCAGCCCCACAACCACCAGGCCGTCCTCGGCACCGGCGCCAACGCCACCGAGCAGGACGCCCAGGACGCCGTCGACGCGGCCCTCGCCGCCGCCCCGGCCTGGCGCGCCATGTCCTTCGACGACCGCGCCGCGATCATCCTGCGCGCCGCCGAGCTGCTGTCGGGCCCCTGGCGCGAGACGCTGGCCGCCTCCACCATGCTCGGCCAGTCGAAGACCGCCCAGCAGGCCGAGATCGACACCCCCTGTGAGCTCGTCGACTTCTGGCGCTTCAACGTGCACTACGCGCGCCAGATCCTCGCCGAGCAGCCCCCGGCCAACTCCCAGGGCGTGTGGAACCGCATGGACCACCGCCCGCTGGAGGGCTTCGTCTACGCGATCACGCCCTTCAACTTCACGGCCATCGCCGCCAACCTGCCGACCGCGCCCGCGCTGATGGGCAACGTCGTCGTGTGGAAGCCGTCCCCGACGCAGACCCACGCCGCCGTGCTGCTCATGCAGCTCCTGGAGGAGGCCGGGCTGCCCAAGGGCGTCATCAACCTGGTCACCGGCGACGGCATCGCCGTCTCGGAGGTCGCCCTCAACCACCGCGACCTGGCCGGCATCCACTTCACCGGCTCGACCCCGACCTTCCAGCACCTGTGGAAGACGGTCGGCAACAACATCGCGAAGTACCGCACCTACCCGCGTCTCGTCGGCGAGACCGGCGGCAAGGACTTCGTCGTCGCCCACCCGAGCGCCGACCCGGCGATCCTCAAGACCGCCCTGACCCGCGGCTCCTTCGAGTTCCAGGGCCAGAAGTGCTCGGCCTCCTCCCGCGCCTACGTTCCGGCCTCGATCTGGAACAACGGCTTCAAGGAGGAGTTCGCGGCCGAGGTCGACTCCATCGCCATGGGTGACGTCACCGACCTGTCGAACTTCATCGGCGCCGTCATCGACGAGCGGTCCTTCGCCAAGAACAAGGCCGCCATCGACCGCGCCGCCGCCGACCCGAGCTGCACGATCATCGCGGGCGGCAGCTACGACGACTCGGTGGGCTACTTCGTCCGCCCGACCGTCATCGCCTGCACGGACCCGGAGAACGAGGTCTTCACGACCGAGTACTTCGGCCCGATCCTCGCCGTCCACGTGTACGAGGACGACCAGTACGACGCCATGCTCGACCAGATGGAGTCGGTCTCCGACTACGCGCTGACCGGTTCGGTCATCGCCAACGACCGCACCGCGGCCGCCCACACGATGGAGAAGCTGCGCTACGCCGCGGGCAACTTCTACATCAACGACAAGTCGACCGGCGCCGTCGTCGGCCAGCAGCCCTTCGGCGGCGGCCGCGCCTCCGGCACCAACGACAAGGCCGGCGCCCCGCAGAACCTGATGCGCTGGACGCTGACCCGCGCCATCAAGGAGACGCTGGTCCCGCCGACCGACTACCGCTACCCCCACATGGGCTGACCTTCCGGCCCATCGGGCCGCCGCCCCACGCGGCGGTCCCCCGCACCCCGCCCCCGCCCGGTTCCCCCGACCGGACGGGGGCGGTGTCATCTCCGCGGTCCTCCCCGGGGGCCCTATGCTGCTGGCGTCCGGGCGCCGCACCGGGCCGCCCGGCGCAGAGGGAGGGGACCCCGCCTTGACCGCCGCCGCGCCGCCCGATCCGCACACCCACCGCCACCTGGAGTGGGACGGCTGCTTCAACGTCCGCGATCTCGGCGGCCTCGGCCGCCACGCCCCCTGCGCCTTCGTCCGCGCCGACTCGGTGGAGAAGCTCACCGGCGACGGCTGGGCCGCCGCCCACGCCCACGGCGTGCGCACCGTCCTGGACCTGCGCAACGGCGACGAGTTCGGCACCGACGCCGCGCCCCGCCCGGACGGGATGACCACGCTCCGTATGCCGCTCGACGGCATCGAGGACACCGCCTTCTGGGAGCCCTGGTTCACCGACTGGCGCTGGGGGACACCCCTCTACTACCGCCCGTTCCTGGACCACTTCCCCGAACGGGTCGCGGCCACCGCCGAGGCACTCGCCACAGCCGGGCCGGGCGGTGTCCTCTTCCACTGCGCCGCCGGACGCGACCGCACCGGCATCGTCTCGCTGCTCCTCCTCTCCCTCGCCGGGGCCACCCCGGAGGAGATCGCCGCCGACTACGCCCTCAGCGAGGAACGGATGGCCCCGGTCTTCGCCGCCATGGGCCGCGCCGACGAGGTCACCGCTCAGGCGGACGCCTACCGCCGCCACGCCACCACCCCGTACACGGAGATGGCCGAGGTCGCCCGCTGGTTCGACGCCGGGGCCTACCTCACCGACGCCGGAGTCCCCGACGCGACGGTCGCGGCGCTGCGGAGGCGGGCCACGGGGGAGAGCTGAGGCACGTGGCGGTACGGGGGCGCCCGTACGGCTGACCGTACGGGCCCCTCACGCCCAGCCGCGCACGATCAGCCCCAGCCCGACGGCGAACCCGCCGCCCAGCAGCACCAGGTACGTCCCGTAGCAGCGCCGCAGCCGGTGCAGCAGGAAGCCGAGCAGGCCGAAGGCGGCGCCCACGCCCAGCGTGCGGGCGCCGCGCGCGGCCGTGCTGTGCAGGAGCCACGCGCCGGTGCCCGTCCCGGCCCGGCCCGCCTCGGCGGCGTACACCTTGAAGGGGATGCCGTTCCAGGGCTGGGCGTGCACCGCCGGGGCGCCGCGCTGCTCCAGCGTCACGCGGGCCTCGGCGCGCATCCGGTCCGTCGTCAGCGGGGCGGGCAGGTCGGCGCCGGCCGCCGCCAGCTGGAGGGCCAGGAGACCGCCCGCCACGCTCCCGGCGAGCGCCGCCAGCGACACCCGCAGCGCCGCCCGCGGCACCGCCGCACAGACGGCACCCAGCAGCAGCTCCGGCATCAGCGGCCAGCTCAACGCCTCCACGCACGCCCAGACGAACGCCAGGAGCACGCCCCGCCGGGCGACCAGCCCCGCGACCCGGCGCCGCACCGCCGAGTCCCGCAGTGGCTCGGCGACGGTACGGGCGTGCAGTGCGGCCACCGCCTCGCGGGCCTCCTCCGGCCCCGCCGACGGGGCGAGCGGGGCGCCGACGCGGACCCGCACCAGCGCCGGCCGGAGCCGGCCGTGCTTGGGCAGCAGCCGCCCCGTCCCCGCGATGCCGGCCGGCACCACCGGCACCCCCGCCTCCCGGGCCAGCAGCAGCGCCCCCCGGTGAAAGGTGCCGAGCCGCCCGTCGGAACCCCGTGTCCCCTCGGGGAAGAGCACCACGGCGCGGCCCGCGCGCAGCTCCGCCGTCCGCTCCAGCAGGTCGCCGAGGCCGCCGCCGGTCCGCCGCACCGGGAAGCCCGCCGCCAGCCGCCCGCAGATCCGGCGCCGCCAGGGCGAGGCGAACCAGTAGTCGGCGGCGGCGCCGATCAGCGGGGCGTGCCGCGCGTCGAGGGTGGCGAGCAGGGCGGCGGTGTCGGCGTGCGAGGTGTGGTTGGCGACCACCACGCATCCGCCGCGCGGCAGCGTCCCGCGCCGCTCCACCCCGCCGGTCAGTGTCAGGACGCACCACCACAGCAGCCGCCGCAGCACAGCACCCGCACGGGGCGCGCGCCGCGCCGGGCTGAGCGCCGTCCGGGGCGCGGTCGTGCTCATGCCGTCACCACCAGAGCCAGGGCCAGTGCGACGAGCAGCGAGTCGATCCGGTCGAGGAGCCCGCCGAACCCCGGCAACCAGCTCCCCGCGTCCTTCACCCCGGCCTCGCGCTTGACCATGGATTCGAGCAGGTCCCCGAAGACGCAGCCGCCGAGCGCCGCCGCCCACAACCCCGCCGACCAGGCGCCCAGCGCCGCCAGCACGGCACCGGTCGCCACCGCCGCGCCCAGCACCCCCGCCCAGGTCTTCGCCGGGGAGAGCGGCGACAGCGGACGCGCCAGAGGCCCCCGGCGGCCCAGCGCCGTTCCGCCGCACCACGCGCCGACGTCCCCGAACGACACCGCCACGCCCACCGCGAGCGCCGCCGGGCCCAGCAGGACGAGCCCACTGAGCGCCACCGGTATCCAGAGCAGCCCGAAGACGGTCCGCCCCGCCCGGGTGAAACCCCGCTCGCCGTCCCCGCCGAGCAGCGCGGGCAGCGCCGCCGCGATCAGCAGGAGCGCCGCGGCGCGTACCCCCAGGCTCTCCGGCGCCCGCCAGGCCAGCAGCGGCAGCAGCACGGCCGCACCGGTCAGCACCGCCAGCTCGCCCCGGCCCAGCCCGGCCAGCCGCGCGTACTCGGCGACCGCGACGGCGCCGAGCCCGGCCGCCAGCCCGAACGTCCCGGGCGGACCGGCGAGGAACGCCCCGAGGAAGAGTGGCGCCGCCAGGGCCCAGGTCCGCCATCGGCGCCGCAGCTCGGCGCGGAGCCGCACCGTGGCGGGGAGCGCGGCGACGGCGACTCCGCCGACGCCCAGCGCGCCGCCGACGACGGGGGCGGCGCGGGTGAGGAGTTCCGTGGTGGCGAGGGCGGCCGTCATCGGGTTCTCCCGGCGAGCGGGGCCTGCGCGGCGCGGGGCTGCGGGGTGGCGGGCACGGCCGGTGCGGTGCCCTCGGCGGCGCGGCGCGGCGCCTCGTGCGGGGCGGCGGCCTGGCCCCGGTCGGCGGGGAGCGGGGCCTCGTACGGGGTGTCGCCGGCCTCGTCGGCCGCCCCCAGTTGCCGCCAGAGGCGCGCCCCGCGCAGCAGCGCCGTGGCGGCGGAGCCCGCGGCGATCACCGCGAGGACCGGGGCGTACCAGCCGGTCGCGGCGGCCACGACGACGAGCAGGCAACGCTCGGTCTTGCCGACCGGACCGCCGTTGAGACGGGGTGACCCGGCCGTCGCCCCGGCCAGCGACACCCAGGACGGCAGCGTCGTGGCGCAGGCCGCCAGAGCGACCAGCCACCCCGGCGCCAACGGCCAGAAGGCGGCGACGACCAGGAGGTCGGCGGCGCGGTCGCCCGTCTCGTTGAGCAGGGCTCCGCGCCGGGTGGAGCGGCCGGTGTCGCGGGCCAGCGCCCCGTCGAGGTTGGCGCAGGCCAGCCGCGCCGCCAGCAGCACCGCGACGGGGGCGGCCGCCCAGCCCGCCGGGAGCAGGGCGAGGGCGGCGCCGGCGGCCGCGGCCGCGGCGATCCCGGCGGCGGTGAGGGCGTCGGGGGAGACCCGGCGCCGGGCGAGCGCGCCGCGCACACCGGACAGCCGGTCCGCGTACCAGGGCTTGAGTGCGTAGAGGCCGTTCATGTGACCGACTCTCCCGGCGGGGTTCGGCCGCCGGAACGGTGCGGGTACTCAGAGGCTCTGAGTACGTCGGCCGGGTGGGGTCCGGGGTGTCGGCGGTCGCGGTGCGGTGGGGTGTGGGGCGCGCCACCCTGTCGGCGGAGTGCGGCTCAGGGCGTCGGCACCTGGCGTGAGCTGGCGCGGAAGGGGCGCGGAGGCGGCTCTCAGGGGGCGCGTTCGGAAGAAGCCGTCTCAGATAGTAGGAAGTCCGAGTAACTGTGGAGACAGAAGCGGGCCGCGGGTCTAGCTTTGTAGGAGCCGAACGTCTCGCTGGAACCAGCGAATGACGGGTGTGCGTCCGCGCCCCGAGCAGGCAACCCCTGCGGGCCCGGAGCCCCGTCCCTTCCGGCGCTTTGACATCCCGTGCGATCCCCGGTGGCCGCGAACACGGCCGCCGGTTCACGGTCGCAGGTTCCGATCACGGTTCGTTCCTGGGCCCGGTCCGCCGTGCCCCGCGCACCGTCCTCGGTACTGGAGCCGCCCCGTGCGGCCCCGGTGACCTGCAGCGATCCAAAGCGTGTGTCCTTGCTCCGCCCAGGCTCAGTGCCTCCCGCCGAATTCGGCGATTCCGTCCGGCCCCAGTGATCTCAGCGATCTCAAAGGAGTCTCCCCATGTCCGCAGAGACGACCTCCGCCGCCCGCCGCCGCCGCGCCCACCGGGCCACCGAGACCGACCGCCGCAACGCCGCCGCCGCCCTCCAGCGCGCCCTCGACCGCCGCGACAACGGCGGCTCGACCGGCCACTGAGCGGACCTGTCCGCCCCCGCCCGGCACCACGGGAGCCGGGCGGGGGCCGTGTGTCGCGTCCGCCTCGCCCGGCGTCCGCATCGTGGACGGCCCGTGTCACCTCGTGGGACGAGGAGTAGGGTGCGACCATGTCTCGCAGCATCAATCTCGCAGTGATCCCCGGTGACGGCATCGGCCAGGAGGTCGTGGCCCAGGGTCTGAAGGTCCTCAACGCCGTCCTCCCCGAGGATGTGAAGCTGGAGACCAAGGAGTACGACCTCGGCGCGCGCCGCTGGCACCGCACGGGGGAGACCCTGCCCGACGCGGAACTCGAAGCGCTCAAGCACCACGACGCGATCCTCCTCGGTGCCATCGGCGACCCCTCGGTCCCCTCCGGCGTCCTGGAGCGCGGCCTGCTGCTGAAGCTCCGCTTCGCCTTCGACCACTACGTCAACCTGCGCCCCTCGAAGCTCTTCCCGAACACCGCCACCCCGCTGGCCGGCCGTCCGGAGATCGACTTCGTCGTGGTCCGCGAGGGCACCGAGGGCCCCTACACGGGCAACGGCGGCTCGCTGCGCACCGGCACCCCCGCCGAGGTCGCCACCGAGGTCAGCGTCAACACGGCGTACGGCGTGGAGCGCGTGGTCCGCGACGCCTTCGCCCGCGCCCAGGCGCGTCCCCGCAAGAAGCTCACGCTGGTCCACAAGAACAACGTGCTCGTCTTCGCCGGACACCTGTGGAAGAACACCTTCGACAAGGTCGCCGCCGAGTACCCGGACGTCACCACCGACTACCTGCACGTCGACGCGGCGACGATCTTCTTCGTCACCCAGCCGGAGCGCTTCGACGTCATCGTCACCGACAACCTCTTCGGCGACATCATCACCGACCTCGCCGCGGCCGTCACCGGCGGCATCGGCCTGGCCGCCTCCGGCAACGTCAACCCGACGGGCGAGTTCCCGTCGATGTTCGAACCGGTCCACGGCTCCGCCCCCGACATCGCCGGACAGGGCAAGGCCGACCCGACCGCCACCATCCTCTCCGTCGCCCTCCTGCTGCGGCACCTCGGCCACAAGGCCGAGGCCGCCCGCATCGAGGAGGCCGTCTCCGCCGACCTCGCGGAGCGCGACTCCACCGCGCGGACGACCGACGCCATCGGCGACGCGCTCGCCGGACGAGTAGCCGGCTGACCCGGCGCGCGAGCATCCCGAAGCCGCCGGGTCCCCACGGGACAACCCGGCGGCTTCCTCATGGGCGGCCCCGGGTGCCGAAACCCAGGGCCCGCTCTCACCCCGCACCCCGTACCGCCCTCGGCGCCGTACGTCTGCGGTCTCGTACCCCCGCTTCGTCCTCCGTTCCCCACCTCCCCGCCGGCCAGGTCGCCGCACGTGACGCGTTCGGCGGGGGAGGCGGGCTCCTCGGCGTTCCCTCACCGCCCCTTCCGGCGCGATAATCGAACGTGGGGCCGCGGAAAATGAGGCGATACCCGGACGTCCGTGTGGTTCGCAGCGGACCGGAGTGCGAGACAGTACCCCGGCCGCGCGCCACTCAGGGGTACGGGCGTGAGCGCGGTCCGTCACCACCACACGTGAAGGACACCACTCATGACGACGCCGACGATCGAACTGAAGCCCTCCGCGCACCCGCTCCCGGAGGCCGAGCGCGAGGCGATCCTCGCCCGCCCCGGCTTCGGCCGACACTTCACCGACCACATGGTCACCGTGAAGTGGACCGAGGGCCGCGGCTGGCACGACGGCCAGCTCGTCCCCTACGGGCCGCTCTCCCTCGACCCCGCCACCAACGTCCTCCACTACGCCCAGGAGATCTTCGAGGGGCTCAAGGCGTACCGCCGCCCCGACGGTTCCGTGGCGACCTTCCGCCCCGACGCCAACGCCCGGCGTTTCCAGGCCTCCGCGCGCCGCCTCGCCATGCCCGAGCTGCCCGTCGAGACCTTCATCGAGGCGTGCGACCTGCTCGTCGCCCAGGACAAGGCGTGGGTCCCGCCGCACGGCGGGGAAGAATCGCTCTACTTGCGGCCCTTCATGATCGGCACGGAGGTCGGGCTGGGCGTCAAGCCGTCCAACGAGTACCTCTTCGTCGTCATCGCCTCCCCGGCCGGCGCCTACTTCTCCGGCGGCGTCAAGCCGGTCTCGATCTGGCTCTCCGAGAACCGCGTCCGCGCCGTCCCCGGTGGCGTCGGCGACGCCAAGACCGGCGGCAACTACGCCGCCTCCCTCCTGGCCCAGGCCGAGGCCGCCGCCGAGGGCTGCGACCAGGTCGCCTACCTCGACGCGGTCGAGCACAAGTGGGTCGAGGAACTGGGAGGCATGAACCTCTGCTTCGTCTACGGGGACCGCCTCGTCACCCCGACCCTCACCGGCTCCCTCCTCGCCGGCGTCACCCGCGACACGCTGCTCTCCCTCGCCGCCGACCTCGGCTACCAGGCGGAGGAAGGCCGCGTCTCCATCGACCAGTGGCGCGAGGACAGCCGCAGCGGCGCCCTCACCGAGGTCTTCGCCTGCGGCACGGCCGCCGTCATCACCCCCGTCGGCTCCGTGAAGACCGCCACCGGCCAGTGGGCCCAGGGCGACGGCGAGCCCGGCGAGGTCACCCTCCGCCTCCGCGAGGCCCTCCTCGCCCTCCAGACGGGGCGCGCGGAGGACCGGCACGGGTGGATGCACCCGCTGGGGTGAGCCGGGCGGGTCCGGTGCCGGGTGGCCGCCCGGTGGCCGGGCTGTCCGAGTGGTCGGGGCGGCCCGTCGCTCCCGTGGATCTCACGGGGCGGCGGGCCGTTTCGCGTCGTGCCGGGGCGCGGGGCGCGCGGCGTACGGGGCGCTTCCGGCGGGTCCCTTACCCCTTACCCCGTACGCCGCCCGTTGCTCCGTGCGCGTCGGCCTAGGGTGGCCCAGCCGGAGGAAGGGGCATCTCCGGCCCGCTGCCCCTGCGCGATGCCGAGCAGGAGCCGGTCGAAGTAAGGGTCAGCTCCGTCCCGCTGACCCCTACGCATCCGCCAGGACGCCCTAGCTGTATTGACCACGAGCATTGTTAACGCCGACGGGTCTTGATCATGGCGAAGACCTCCGGTGTGGTGGAGGTGTCGAGTCTTCACCGCA
>NZ_JBHXJE010000051.1:0-22157 GCF_042723275.1 Streptomyces sp. NPDC058373
ACGAATAAAAAGGGCTCCGACGGGGGCTGGGGTTTCGGCGCCAACAGCTTTAAGTCCGGGTCGCGAGCTGGGGCGACCGGGGGGGGGCGGCGACCGGACCCCGGCCGCCGCCCCGCGACATGATCCTGGTCCCGGCCCGCGGGCCGGGACCACGGCTGCCTCAGTGCGTCGCCGGCGCCAGTTCGAGCGCGGCGTTCAGCGCGGACGCGTCGGCACGAGCCACGTCACCGTCCACGCGCAGGGCCACCCGCCCCGAGGTGAGCACCGTGAGGCGGTCGGCGCACCGGACCGCCTGCGCGGGACTCGGGGAGACCAGCAGCACCGCGATCCCCTCCCCGGCCAGTGTCGTCACCAACTCGTACACCTGCTGGACCAGGACGGGAGCCAGGCCCTCGGTCGGTTCGTCGAGGAGCAGTACGCTCGGCGACGCCAGCAGGGCGCGGGCCAGCGCCAGCATCTGCTGTTCGCCGCCCGACAGGTTCGCACCCCGGTGGCCGCGGCGCTCGCCCAGCCGGGGCAGCAGGTCCAGGAGGCGCGCGGGCGTCCACACGCTGGGGCGTGTCGTGTCGCCGGAGCGCGGCGGGCGGTGGGAGAGCCGCAGGTGTTCGGCGACCGTGAGCCCCGCGAACACCCGGCGGCCCTGCGGCACCAGGCCGATCCCCGCGCGGGCGATCCGGTGCGCGGGCAGCCCCGTCACGTCCCGGCCGCCGAGGCGCACGGTCCCGGCGCTCGGGCGGATCAGCCCCGCCACGGTGTGCACAAGGGTCGTCTTGCCCGCGCCGTTGTGCCCCACGACGGCGTGGACCGTGCCGGCGGACACCGACAGGTCGAGACCGTGCAGGACGGTGCCGCCGTGGTAGCCCGCGGCCAACCCGGTCAGTTCGAGCATCGGTCGGTCACCTTCTCGTGTCGGGGGCGGACGGGACGGCGGACGATGCGCCGTCGCCGCCGGGGGGCGCTGGAGGGCGCTGGTCAGGGGCGGAGTCGGGGACGGCGCCGCCCGTGCCGCGATAGGCGTCGCGGACCGACGGGTGCGCGAGCGCCTCCCGGGTCGGGCCGGTGACCAGTACGCGCCCGGCCGCCAGGACGGTCACCGTGTCCGCGAAGTGGGCGACGACCTCCACATGGTGCTCGACCAGGACCACCGCGACGCTCTCCGGCAGCCCGTCGAGGATGCCGAGCAGCCGCCCGATGTCGCCGTCGGTCAGCCCGGCCGCCGGCTCGTCCAGGAGCAGCAGCCGCGGCTCACCCGACAGGGCCGCGGCCAGGTCGAGCATGCGCCGCTGTCCGTGGGAGAGCCGCGAGGCCGGCCAGTGAGCGGCCTCGGCGAGTCCGACGGCCTCCAGGTGGCGGCCCGCCGCTTCCGCACGCGCGCGCAGACGGGCCGGCCGACGCCAGGCCGCACGGCCACCCCGGCCGTGCGGCCAGCCCGCCAGGACGACGTTGTCCAGAACCGTCAACGCGCCGACGACCGAGGGTTGCTGGAAGCTGCGGGCGATGCCCGCACGGCTGCGCCGGGCGGTGCCCGTGCGGGTCACGTCCGTCCCGCCCAGCACGATGGAGCCCCGGTCCGGCCGGTCTGTTCCCGCGATCAGGTTGAGCAGGGTGGTCTTGCCCGCGCCGTTCGGGCCGATGACGGCGTGCCGGGCCCCCGCCGGGAGCCGCAGACTCACGTCGTCGACAGCGGTGAGACGGCCGAACGACCGGGTGACACCGGTCAGTTCCAGTGCCGCGCCGGTGGCGGCCGCGGTCGGTGGGGGCGTCATGGTGAGGCCTTTCCGGCAGGGCCCGGAGCGGGGGCGGGCGAGGGTGGGGACACGGCTGAAGGCTGCTCCCGGGGCGCGGGCGCGGGCGCGGGAACGCCGTCCCCTCCCTCCTTGCCGCCGGAGGTCCCGCGTAGCCCCGCCAGGCCCCGGGGCAGCAGGTAGACGGCGGCGACGAACAGCACACCGAGCAGCAGGGGTCCGTGACCGGGCCACGCGCCGGCCACCCAGTCCCGGGTCGCGACGATGAGCCCGGCGCCGAACAGCGCGCCGATCACGGAGGTCGTACCGCCGATGACCGCCGCGAGCAGCGCGAACGCCGCGATCTCGAACCCGACGTCGGCGGGGGAGAGGTACTGCTGCACGGTGACCATCAGCGAACCGCCGACACCCGCCAGCGCGCCCGCACCGATGTAGGCCACCAGCAGGTAGCGCCACACCGGGTGTCCCGAGGCGCGCATCCGCGCCTCCGCGCCGCGTGCGCCCGTCAGCAGCTTCCCCGCCGGGGAGCGGAGCACGAGGAGGGTGGCGGCCAGCGCGGCGGCCACGACGACGAGGGCGTAGAGGTACAGCTCGCTCTCCTCGAACATGCCCTCCCCGCCCCACAGCGCCTGCGTGGACGGGAACCCGACGAGGCCGTCGGCGCCCCCCGTCACGGACTTGAGTTGGTTGACGGCCGCGCTCGTCAGCTCACCGACGGCCAGCGTGATCATGAGCACGGTCGTACCGCGCGCCCGGACCACGGCGGGTCCCGTGACCGCGGAGAACACCGCGGCGGCGAGCGCCGAGAGGAGCACCTGGACGGGGCCCACGGTCCATCCGGCGTCCGCCAGGTTCGCCGTCGTGTACGCCCCGACGGCGAAGGGCGCTGTCTGCCCCAGCGTCGGCAGCCCCGCGTAACCGGTCAGGACGGTGACGCTGACCGCGAGCAGCCCCAGCGCCAGCGCGGAGCCGGCCAGCGAGACGGCGTACGCGTCGAGCAGCCCCGGCAGGGCCACGAGCACCGCGCACAGGACCAACAGGGGAGCCGCCCGCCGCCACGCGGCCCCGGAGGGACGCCGAGCGCGCCCCGGCTTCGACGGCGCCCCGTCCCGAGCGCCCGACCCGCCCGCGGCGGGTTCCGAAGGACCCGTCGGCCGGACGGAAGCCGCAACCGTACGAGGACGCCGGCCCAGGTGCGCGCCGAGCCGGCCGACGAGCCGGCCCAGCGGGTCCGGGGCCGGTCCGTCCGTGCCGTGTCCGGTGGCGGGCTCCGCGAACCGGGAACGCAGCACCAGCACCGCCGTCATCGCGGCGAACAGCAGGTACGGGGCCAGGCCCGGCGCCACCGAGACGCCGAGCGTCTGGACCTCGCCGACGCCGATCGCCGCGAAGAACGTCGCCCACAGCGAGCGCAGCCCGCCGAGCACGACCACCACGAGAGAGAGCATCAGCACGGTCTCGGAGGTACCGGGACCGGGGCCGATGATCGGCGCCCCGAGCACACCCGCGGCACCGGCCAGCGCGCCCGCGGCGGCGAGCACACCCAGGTGCACCGCCCGCGGACTGTACCCGGTGGCCGCGAGCATCTGCGGGTCGTCGGCGGCGGCGCGCACCGCCGCACCCACTCGGGTACGGACCAGCACCCATGTGCCCACCGCCGCCAGCAGCACCGCCATCACGATGAAGCAGAGCCGGTAGGCGGGGTAGCGGTGGCCCAGCAGAGACACCGAGGAGTCCAGAGCCGCGGGGACGCGCACCGGCAGCTCGTCCGCCCCGAAGAACTCGATGAGCAGGTCACCGCCGATCAATGCGAGACCGAACGTCAGCAGTGCCTGCGCGAGATGTCCGCGCCGCGCCAGCGGGAACGAGGCGGCGGACAGCCCGGCCCCCACCAGGCAGGCCGCCGCGGTTCCGGCGGCCAGCCCGAGGATGAGGCCGCCCCACGTCCCGTCGCTCAACTCGGCCCCCGTGTACGCGCCGACCGCATACAGCATGCCGTGGGAGAGGTTCAGCACGCCCGCGGTGCCGAAGGCGAGACTGAGGCCGGAGGCGACCACGAACAGCAGCAGCCCGTAGGCCACCCCGTCCACCGCCGGTACGAGATGAGCGTCGAGGAGTCCCATGTCAGCCGCCGAGCGTGGCCAGGTCCTCGACCATGACGTTGGCCAGCTGGTCCCCGTCCGGCCGCACCTGGCGCAGGTACCAGGTCTGCACCGGCGAGTGCGCCTTCTCACCGAACTCCCAGGCACCGCGCGGACTGTCGATCTGGCCCAGCCCCTCGATCGCCTTGTTGACGGTCTGCGGTGTCACCTCGCCGTCCTTCGCGGCATCCGCGACCGCCTTGTCCAGCACGGCAGCCGCGTCGTACGAGGACATGGCGTAGGTGGTGGGCTGCGAGTCGTGCTTGGCCGTCCAGTCGGCGACGAACTTGCGGTTGGCGTCGTTGTCCAGGTCGGCCGCGTAGTTGAGGACCGAGTAGATGTCCTTCGCCGCGTCTCCCTGGGCCTCGAGCACACTGCCCTCGGTGACGAACGCCGTGTAGAGCGGCAGGTGGGAGATGTCCGACTGCGCGTACTGCTTGGCGAAGTCGATCGCGGCCTTGCCGGCGTAGAAGCAGTACACCGCCTTGGCGTCCGTCTTGGCGATTTCCGCGAAGTACGGCATGAAGTTGGTGGTCTTCGGGAAAGGCGTCCACGTCGTCTTGCCGTCGGGGTTGGCGAGCTTCCCCTTCACCCGCTTGAACTCGTCGGTGAAACCGCGAAGTTCGTCGTAGCCGCCCTGGTAGTCCGGGCCGATCGCGTAGACCGGGCCGTCGACCTTCTCCTTGACGTACGGGGCGATGGCCTTGCCCGGCTCGTCGGACAGGAAGCTCGTCGTCCAGAGGTATTCGAGGTCCTTGACGGTCGGCCGGGCGTTGGACCCAAGGAAGGGGATCTTGGCCTGGTTGACCAGGGGCAGGACCGCGTTGACCGAGCCGCCGCTGACGAAGCCGGTCAACACGTCGACCTTGTCCTTCTTGACCAGCTTCGTCGTCGCGGGGACCGCGGTCGGCGGACCGTCACCCTCATCCGCGACGACCAGCTCGACCTCACGGCCGCCCAGCTTGTTGTCGTGGGTCTCCAGGTACAGCTCGAAGCCGGCCCGCAGTTCGGTGCCGACCGGCTTGTAGGTGCCGGAAAGCGAGGCGACGAGGCCGACCTTCAGCTTGTCGCCGTCGTCTGCTCCGGCGCCGCCGGAGCACCCGGTGACCACCGCCAGGCCCAGGGCGATGGCACCGGCGCCGAGCGCGCGCAGTTTGCGGCGGGAGGGAAAGGACGTGTCGAAGAACATGGGGGGTCTCAATCAGGGGGGGGACGGAAACGGGGGACGACGGGGAGAACGGGCTCGGCGCGCGACACGGGGGGCACGCCGCCGCATGCCGTGCGGAGCGGATCAGGTCGAGAGCTGGGTGTGCGGCTCGCGGAACTGCGGGGAGAGCGCGTCGCCCACCTGGTTGATCAGCTCGGCCATCATGTAGCTGACCTCGCCGATGTCGGCGTCCCGGGTGGTCGTCACCAGCAGGGAGGCGCCGCTGGAGACGGCCATCGAGAACATGTAGCCGCCCTCCATCGCGGTCAGGCTGTGCTCCACGGGGTCGGTCTGCGTGGACTGCGCGGCCGCGGACAACAGGTTCACGATGCCGGAGGCGATGGCGGCGAGCCGGTCGGCCTCGTCGCGGTCCAGGCCGGCGTAGGCCAGTGCCAGGCCGTCCACGGAGACGGCTATCGCCCGGGTGACCTCGGGGACGCGCCCGGTGAAGTCGTTGAGGATCCAGCTCAGTTCGGTGGGTTCGTTCATCACTTGCTCCGTTCGGTGTTGCCGTTGTCGGTGGGCCGACCGCGATGGTTCGTGCTCCTGTTGACCCCCTGGGCGTAGGCCGCCAGAACGTCGGACACCTGCCGGGAGTCCCGGCGGCGGGGCGGCTTGCGGGGACCGCCGGCCCCCGGCCGCCGCTCGGCGTTCTCCCGCTTGCCGGCCGCGGGCCACTGCTGCGGCGCGTTCCGCTTGCGCACGGGCAGGCCGGCGGCGCTGACCCCGGCGATCCGCTCGACCGGTTCGGCCGCCGGGGGCACGGCGGGCGCGGAGCCCTGCTCCCGCTCCGCCGCCGTGGACAGCTCGGTCCTGCGGGGCGTCTCCCGGCGCGCACCGGTCGAGCGGCCGCCGACGAGGTCCGCCCCGGACCTGCCGGGCGCGGTGCCCGTCTCCCAGGACGGCGAGGCGGAATCCCGCTCGATCCTGACCAGCACGTCCGCGGGCAGGGTGACCTCGGCGATGGTGCCGGGACCCGAGGAGTCGCGCAGTTCCACGACGATGCCGTGGCGTGCGGCGAGCCGCGCCACCACGTGCAGACCCATGAACCGGACGTCACCGACGCCCGCCTGCGGTTCCCGCAGCGCGGTGTTGTGGACGGCACGACGGTCGGCGGGGATGCCCACGCCCTCGTCGACGATCTGCACGACAGCCTGGTTGCCCAGCCGCCACACGGTGACGCCGACCGGTGAATGGGGAGGCGAGAAGCGGGTCGCGTTGTCGAGGATCTCGGCGAGGATGTGCGCCACGTCGTGCACGGCGCGGGCGGCGATGCCGACGTCCGCCTCGACGACGCCGAGCGACACGCGCTCGAAACGCTCGATCTGCTGGGCCGCGGCCATGACGACCGTGGAGCAGTCGACGTCGTCGGTACGCACCCGGCCGTGGCCGTAACCACCCAGCACCAGGATGTTGTTGGTGTTGCGTTCCATCCGGACCGCGAGGTGGTCGAGGGCGAAGAGGGTCTTCATCCGCTCGGGATCGGCCTCGTCGCGCTGCACGGTGTCCAGCTCGGACACCATGATGCTGGTGAGCTGCGCGCCGCGGCGGGCCACCCCGACCAGCGTCTCCGCGAACTGCGCGTAGATGTGCGCCTGTTGGGCGGCCAGCCGGACAGCCTCGTGGTGCACGGCGTTGAACGCCTCACCGACCTCGCCGATCTCGTCGTCACCCGTCGTCTCGACCGGATCGCCGGTCCGCTTCGCGACCTCTTCGGGCGTGGCGCCGCGCAGGGCGCCGGGCTCGGACAGTTGGCTCATCACGGCGGGCAGACCGACCTGGGCGACGCCGCGCGCGGCGTTACGCAGGCCGTGCAGGCGGCGGATCATGACGCGGCCCAGCCGGAAGGCCACGACGACGGCGCCGACCAGGGTCAGCACCACCAGGACGAGCTCGCCGCCGGCCGTCCACATCAGCAGGGTGCGTTCGTCGGAGACGGTCTCGTGGACCGACGCGTCGACCCGCTTCTCCACCGTCCGCAGCAGGTCCTGACGGTCGGCGGAGGCCTTCAGCCACTCCTCGGGGGTGACATCGATGTCCTTGCCGGCGCCGGTCCGGCTGATGCGGTCCTCGAACCGGCGGGCCTCCAGCGCCTTCTCACCGGAAAGGGTGCGCTCCAGCCAGGTCCGCCACTCGCCGGGACCGAGGTCGTACAAGGCCCCGATGGACTCGGTGTAACCGAGGCGGCTGGCGTCGAACGTCCGCCGGGAGGCGGTGGTGAAGCCGCCCGCGGCCTGCGCGCGCATGACCGTGACCTGCTCCTGCGCCGTGTACTCGGCGGCCTCGGAGAGGGCCGCGGCGGCGCGGATCCGCTCGGCGATGTCGGCGTCGACACCGTCGGCCTGGGCGATGCCGTCGCGGTAGCCGATGAGGTCGGCGATCACGATCCGGTAGCCGAAGGCGAGCGCGGAGATGGTGCTGCTGCCCGAGCGTGCCTGGGCGCGCAGGGACACCAGCTTCTCGACGGAGCGCCCGATGCGGTCCAGCGTGACCTGTGCGTTGGCGGGTACCCCGGACAGGTCCGCGATCTTCTGGCGGAATCTGGTGACGCTCTCGTCGGTCGCCTCGGAACTCTCCCGAAACGTGTCCGGGTCTCCCTGCGCGGAGACGAGCGCCGTCGCAGCCACCCGTTCGCGTTGCAGGTGCCTCGTCAACTCCGCTGCTCCTGAGGCGGCTTGGACCATGGTGGTCAACCGGTCGGCCTGGACCGCCCGGTTGGCGGCCGGAGCGAGAGCCAGGCCCGAGAAGGTGACGGCCACGGCGAGGGGGGCGGTCACGAGCAGGGCGAGGCGGCGATTGATTTTCACTGAGCGGCTCCATCGCAGGAGCCGGTGTTGAGTATCGGTGGCACGCAGATACCTAGGGATGGGGGGGGAAGTGGGGGGTGGAGCTGGCACACCGCGCGCATCGTCACAGAGAAGACGGATGGGGAACCGAGGCGCGGCCTGATCCTACGTGCTGGCGCGTGACCGCGGATGTACGCATTGTTGAGGATTCCGAGCGCTCCAGTGCACATGATCAACCCAGTTCGATCACAGGTGGCGCCGGGGACGACCCCTTGAGATGAGGCGGACGGACGGCGGTGACGCGTCGGGCGGGCGCTTTCGCAGCTTTCGGTCGCCCTCTCGAGTTGCCGCATGCGCGTCACCGGTACACGGATCGCACGAGTCAAGTGGGCGTATGTGAAGGGAGCGTGACGGGTCGGCGTGTTCTTTCATGAGCGGCACACTTGAGTCCTGTGGCCCCCCGCCGGAGGCCGCGAGCGCGGGCCGTAACCTCCCCCGGCCCGCGGCGCCACGCGACGCCGACGCGAAAGCGCACGTGAGAGGGCTTCGCCGCGTCAGGGGGCGGCACGGGAGGCTGCCGCGCGTGTGTGCGCGTGCGCCTTTGGACCGGAACACCATGAGGGAATCACCTGAAAGACGTGAGGAGTGCACGGCCCGGAGGGGCGTGTACCGGCCGCTTCAGGTGACCCGGCCGGGCTTCTGCGGGATGGGGTCGTACGCCCCGGTCGACACCATGTCGTGCAGGAGCCCCATCGCCATGAGCGCGTCCTGGTGGGAGGTGTGCAACGTGTCGACCCCGAAACGCAGCAGGTCCGGGGCCCGCGTGTCGGCCACGACGTCCGGGCCTGCCAGGGCCTGGGCCGGCCCGTAGACGGTGCCTTCGTGGTCGGTGTACGAGACGTAGAAGTGCGCCAGCGTCGTGTCGAACGCGACGCCCAGCAGGCCGCGTTCGCCGTCCGTCGTGGTTTCGTCGGAGATGTCGAGCACCGGGGCGCCCAGTCCTTGACCGTCCAGGACCCGTACGGTGCCCGCGCGTTCGGCGATCCACACGGTGTCCCCGGGCCCGGCGGCGCCGGCGGTCGGGTTCTGCGCCTCGGCCACTTCCGTGAGGCACGCCCTCGGCTCCGGCCGCCGTGGTGCAGGCGAGATCCTGGGCAGGTGCCGAGGGTGCGGGCTTCGTCGGGGGTGGGGTATGGTCGATCTTGAAGGCGCCGGGCCGTTTCGACGGAGTGGTCGCCTCTGCGTTGGTGGTCCAAGGAAAGACGCCCCGCTTCCTGCGGGGAGATGCAGGTGCAAGGCCTGCCCAGCGCTCCGCGAGAAGGGCCCCGTTCCTGTCACCACAGGGACGGGGCCCTTCTCACGTGGGCTGCTAGGACGTGTCTCTCAACTACGTAACCAGGTGATTACCGCCGCGAGCACGGCTGCTGATCGGTAGACGATGGCCAGTCTGTCGTATCTCGTGGCAAGACCCCGCCACTGTTTGAGCAGGCTGAAGGATCGCTCGACGACGTTTCTGCGTTTGTAGGTGTCGGAGTCCAGCGTGCGAGGTCGGCCGCCGCTGCGTCCCTTCCGTTTGCGGTTGGCTTGCTGGTCGGCGCGCTCGGGGATGACGGCGCGGATACCTCGCGCCGAGAGAACTGCGCGGGTCTGCTTGGACGAGTACGCCTTGTCCCCGAGAAGGACGTCTGGTGTAGTTCGCGGTCTGCCCGGACCCGGTCGGGGCACGCGGATGTCATCGAGCAGGAGAGGCAGGACCTGGCCGTCGTGAATCTGCCCCTCCGAGATGGCGACGACCAAAGGACGGCCGCGACCGTCAACGATGTGGTGGATCTTCGTGGTCAGCCCGCCACGGGACCGGCCGATGCCGTGTGCCGCAGGCTCGGACGCAGATATGTCCCCAGCCCTGCGAGTGACGTGGCGAGGCTCTGCGTCGGGCCGGGTTGTGTTCGTGGCGTGCTGGTGCGCGCGGTTGATGGTCGAGTCCACCGAGACCGTCCAGTCGATCTCGTCGTGCGCGTCGGCGCAGGCGGTCAGATGTGTCAGGACTCTGTCCCAGGTCCCGTCAGCGGCCCACCTCCGATGGCGTTTCCATACTGTCTGCCAGGGCCCGAACGCTTCCCGGGGCAGGTCTCGCCAGGGGATGCCGGTGCGGTAGCGGAAGATGATGCCTTCCACGACGCGCCGGTGGTCTGCGAACGGGCGCCCCACCTTCCCAGTGCTGTCGGGGAGGTGGGGCACCAGTCGCACCCATTGCTCGTCGGTCAGCAGGCGTGTGCGCCTGCCCGTGGTCACCGAGGCCGGTAGGCCGTGACCAGGACGGAGACAGTGACGCATTGAGGAAGGACGCCGCGCTGCAGAAGGTCTTCGTCCTGGAGGTGCCGCGCGCTGGGCGTCATCCCGACCAAGTCGACAGCTTCTTGGGTGGTCAGCGAAGCGGAGTACTCAATCTCCTGAGCGTCGGCGATCTCGAAGTGCGGGTTCAGGGCCCGATGCAGACGCTGTTCCTTGTGCGGATCGATCGTGACCATCGCGGGCACGTTGCCACGGAGCTCGGCCATGTGCCGTTGGGTGGGCCGGACCACGATCAAGCGGCCGGAGCGGCGAAGAACACGGTGGAACTCGGCCGGATTGCGAGGGGCGAACACGTTCAGCACCGCATCGGCCGCCTGGTCCACCAGCGGGAAGGGGCGGAAGACGTCCCAGCTTGCCGCAGCGGCTCGCTCATGAGCGCGGGCGGCCGAGCGAAGCGCCCGCACCGAAGCGTCCAGCCCCAGGCCACTCGCTCCAGGACGCTGGTCGAGAACGCCGGCCAGGTAGTACCCGGTGCCGCAACCGGCATCGAGGACCGTGCCGTGCTCGGGCAGAGCAGCAGACGCCAGGTGCGCCAGCGTTCGGCGGATAGGGGCGTACTTGCCGGAGGCGAGGAAACGGCTCCTGGCCTGGGCCATGGCGGCGTCATCCCCGCTGGTCGCACGGGCGCCCGTCAGAAGACTGGCGTAGCCCTGGCGGGCGATGTTGAAGGTGTGGCCCACCGGACAGCGCAGGGCGCCGGGTACGGCGCGAAGGTCGGCGCTGCATGTCGGGCAGCGCAACAAGTCGAGAAGGTGAGTGAGGGCAGGCGGGAAAACGGCAGGCATGAGGCGCTCCTGGCAGCGGCGAGGAAAAGTGGACCGTGCCTGCGCACACCCTCGGGCGCCGCCACCGCAGAAGAACGAAGACCGGCGCCCCGCCCGTGGAAGAAGCGGACGGCAGAAGGGATCACGAAACAGGCACGCTTAGGAAGGCGATGCCGCATGGCATCGCCCTCAGCGCCTCGTGATTACAGAGCCTGGTCTGCCGGGGTCCTCATACCTTCACCCTACGCTGCCCTCGAACGCGTCATGCTTCGGCAATAAGGAGACACGCTCTAGGCCGGGGCTTGAGGGCCGGCAGGTGAAGCCGGCCGGGGCCATGACGGTCAGGCCGCGTGGTATGACGGCGGCATTCTCACCCTTGGCGCCAGTCCGGGTGGACGGTGGGACCGGGGAGCTTGAGATCGGTGCAGTCCCGGCGTGCGGCCTGGTCCTTCGTGAACTTGCCGAGGAGGCTGCGCACGTCGTTCATCGGGAGTGCTGAGCCGGTGTGATTCCGGGTGTAGCTGGTGGCGAGGAAGTTCGCGGATTCGCCGGCGCACCGGGCTGCGGCGCGTCCACCCCGCACCTGAGCGGACCGTTCCCGGAACCAAAGGTGTCCTTGGAGGCCTGAAGCCGTTCGGTCGGCAGCAGCTCGGCCAGCTCACGGCCCGACAGATTGCCCCCGCACAGCGTCGCCGCGTACCACCACGGCTGCCACACCGGCTTGGCCAGCCATCCGGCGCCCGCGACGAGCGCGAGCACCACCCCCACGACTCCCAGCCCCCGACCGCCGGCCGGCCACCGCCGGCCCCGTGTCCCCGCCATGACCTGCAGTCTCCCCACCGCCGACGCCTCCTCGACGCGCGCAGCCTACGCGGTCCCCCCCGTCGGACCACGCGCCCGACCAGTACAACGACGTCGGTGGTCCCCCTGCGCCGGCCGTGCCGACCGAAGAAGTGCGGTTGGCGGGAAGGGCCGCCCGGCAGCCCCCTTCGGCTGTCCGGCAGGAAAGGAGGCGCGGCGCGCCGAGCTACTGGTTCCTCCTCTTCGACGGGTCGGCAGCGCTCCCGTTACTGCTGGACGTGGACACCGAGTACGCGTGGGAGCAGTGGGCCACCGCTCTCGCCGCCGCCGTCCCGGGGCACATCGTTCTGGCCGCTCTGGCCGTCACGGTGGCGATGGGAGCGAGTGTCGTACTGGTCAGGAACGTCCGCGAGAGCAGCCGCGACCGGAACTGAGTCGTCTCGCGGCCCGCACCCACTGAGCAGCCCGGCATCAGGATGAGACCGAACATCGGCGGCCGGGCCTGCTCGGTGGGCGCGACCGCGCGACAGACGCAGAGGCCCTGGCCCGAACGGCCGGTCCCGCAGCGGAATGCCGGCCCTGGCACGAAGCCGCCGTGTCGGGGCAGGCGTGGAGGCCCACGACTGCCGCCCGCGTCAGAACCCGAAGCCTGTCGTGCTGTTCGTCATCCGCGGTCTCCCGGGATGAGGGTGACGAGGCGGTGGAGCTGGGCCGGGTCGGCGAGAGCGGAGCCCAGGGCCACCACGCGGGCGCCGGCTCCGAGGAACGCCGCGGCGTTCTGGGCGTCCAGGCCACCGGTGGCGACGATGCGCAGGCCGGGGAAGGGAGCACGCACCGCATGGATCCAGGAAGGTCCGAGCGAGGACGCCGGGAATGCCTTGACCCAGTGGAGACCGCGCCTTTGCGCCCTGCCCGCCTCCGTGGGAGTGGAGATGCCCGGCAGATGGGGGAGGCCCGCCTGGAGGCAGGTGTCGAGGACGTCCTCGTCGTACCCCGGGGCGACGGTGAACGCCGCACCGGCGTCATGGGCGACGTGGACGAGTTCAGGGGTGCTGACGGTGCCCGCTCCCACACCCAGGCCCCTGCGCGCCCCGGCGGCGACGGCTGCCTTCAGCGACGGTACGGCGGCCGGGTCCTGGAGCGGGACCTCGACCTGGGTCACTCCCAGGTCCCAGGCACGGGTGGCCAGTTCGACAGTGGATTCGGGCGGGTGGCCGCGGAGGATGGCCATGAGAGGGACGGTCGCGAAGGCGTCGTCGAAGAACCGGGTGAAGTCGGCAGGGGTGGTGGCGGACACGGCGGTGGTCTCCAGTAGGTGAGGGCGATGGTGCCGGGGAGAGCTAGCGGGCGACGTCCTCCGCCGCGGTGAAGGAGTCGAGCTCGTGGCGGAACGGCAGGCCCTCGCAGTCCCCGGGGACGGTGACGGCGTAGGCACCGGTGCGGGCCGCGGTCGTCAGGCGCGTCGCGGCGTCGCGGCCGGCGAGCAGTTCGACGAGGTAGCCCGCCACGAAGGCGTCGCCGGCGCCCACCGGGTCCGCCGTCTCGACCGGCACCGCGGCCTGGAGGTACTCGTGTCCGTCGATGACGGCGGCGCAGCCGCGGGGGCCGTCCTTGACGATCGCCTCACGCGCGCCGAGTGCGGCCAGTGCGTGAGCGGTCGCCAGCGGATCGCGCGTCTCGGGCCGGGCAACCGCGGTGTCGTGCCCGAGGAGGAGGGCGGCCTCGTCGGGGCCGGCGAAGAGGATGTTGGCCTGCGCGGCCAGTTCCCGCAGCACCGGGGCCGCTTCCTGGCGGCACCAGAGCTTGCTGCGGTAGTTGACGTCCAGGGAAACGGTCACCCCGGCGGCCCGTGCGGTGCCCACCGCCCACGCGGTCGTGGCGCGCGCGGTGTCGCTCAGCGCCGGCGTGATGCCGGTGACGTGCAGGACAGCCGCCTGACGGATCAGGTCCTCGCCGATGTCCTGCCGGGTCAGGCGCGAGCCGGCGCTGCCTGCCCGGTGGTAGTCGACCCGGACCCCCGCGTTCGTCCTGCGGGAGCAGACCATGAGCCCGGTGAAGCCGTCGTCCCGGGTGATCCGGCTGCGTACGCCCTCCGTCCTGAGGCGCCGTTCGACGAGGTCTCCCACACCGTCCCGGCCCAGACGGCCCGCCCAGGTCACATCCGCGCCGAGGCGCGCCGCGGCGACGGCGACGTTGCTCTCCGCGCCGCCCATCGAGAGCGTGAACGAGGGGGAGGCCTCCAGCAGGCCGACCCGGTCGGCGGTGATCCTTCCCATCGACTCGCCGAAGGTGAGGAGCGCGCCCTTTCGCACCGGGTGCGCGGTCATCGGCTCGCCGCGAAGACGGCCGCGTTGTCCCGCGCCCAGGTGAGGTACTCGGTGACCTGCTCCTGGAGCCCGCTCGGGTTCCAGAGCAGCTCCTGCCGGGCCCGGTCGGAGGCGTATACGCCGTTCTTGCCGGATTCGGTGTCAGGGTCCATGTCGATGACGCCGTCACCGGCCGGGGCCGGGAGCGCCTCGACACCGAAGAGCGCCAGAAGTTCGGGGACGCCGGTGCGGACGCCGCTGGAGATGTTGTAGACGCCGTCGCCCCGGCCCGTTCCGCGGGCGAGCAGGTGCAGGGAACCGGCGGCCTGGGTGGCGCTGAGCCAGTCGCCGCCCGCCCGGAGTGTCCGCTCCGTCACCTTGACGGGCCGGTCTGTCAGCGCCGCGGCCGCGAGGTGGTACGGCAGGGACATGACGGCGCGACCGGAGCTGGGCCGTTCCATCGGGCCGAACACCTTGGTGAGGCGGGCGATGGGCACCTCCAGGCCGTAGAGCTGGCCGAACCGCTGCGCGACGAGTTCACCGGCCAGCTTGCTGATGCCGTACATCTCGTCGGGGGCGGGCGAGGCGTCCTCGGTGAGCAGCCCGAGCGGGGAACTTCCGTAGACGGCACCGCTGCTGACCAGCAGGACCCGCCGTACCCCGCCCGAGCGCCGCGCGGCGTCCAGGACGGTCGCCGTGCCTCCGGTGTTGACGTGGATGAAGCGCCCGGGGTCGCGGTGCTCGCTCTCGGCGTCGTGGGTGACCGTCGCACCGTGGACGATGACCTCCGGCGCGCTCCCCGCGATCACCTCCGCCACGGCCGCGCTGTCGCCGACGTCCGCCTGGACGTGGTGGACGCGCCCCTCGTGTCCGGCGAGGTGAGTGGTGAGCAGGTCGTCGGGGGCGTGCAGATCGAGGGTGGTGACGAGGGCGTCGGGCTCGGCGGTGAGCAACCGCTCGACCAGGACGCTCATGACGAAACCACGGGCGCCGGTGACGAGATAGCGCATGTTCAGCAGACCTTGTCGTCGTGGGGAAGGGATGTGGCGCCGGGGCGTGCCCCGGTGAGGGCGCCGCTCATCTCGCGGACGGCGTCGTCGACCGTCAGCACACCCGGCAGACCGAGTTCGGCGGCCAGCACCGCCGCCTGCGGGGGCCGGATGTTGGTCTCCTGAAGTACCTCACGCTGCGAGAAGACCTCTGCTGGTGACCCGTCGGTGAGCACGCGACCCTTGCGCATCGCGATGACCCGGGTGGCGTACTCGGCGACCAGCGCCATGTCGTGGGAGATGATGACGACCGTGCGCCCGAGGGCGTGGTGGTGGGCGAGCGAATCGAGGATCCTGCGTGACTCGGCCCGGTCCTGGCCGGTGGTGGGTTCGTCGATGACCGCGACGTCGCAGCCCATGACGAGGGTCGAGGCGATGGCGAGCCGCTGGCGCTCACCGCGGGAGAGGTGGATGGGGTTGGTCTCCTCGCGCCCCTCCAGTCCCACCAGCTCCAGGGTCTCGGACACCTCACGCGCCATAGTGGCCGGGTCCGCGCCGAGGTTGCGCGGGCCGTACTCCAACTCCTCGCGGCAGGTGTCGTGGAAGATCTGGCGGTCCGGGTTCTGGAAGACGTATCCGACGGTCGCCGCCAGGTGGTGCAGCCGGGTGCCGCGGGTGTCGACGGTCGTGCCGCCCCGGGTGCGCAGACGGACCGTGCCGCCGGGGTTGGTCGGCTTCAGCAGGCCGTTGAAGTGCTTGGCGAGCGTCGTCTTGCCGGAGCCGTTCCGCCCGATGATCGCGACGAATTCGCCGCGTCGGACGGTCAGGTCCACGCCGACCAGGGCCTTGGTGCCGTTGCCGTAGCTGTGCTCGACGCCGGAGAGCTCGATGACGGTGTCCGGGTGGTTCATGACGGGTTCCTGTCGCTGTGCGGGTCGTGCGTCATCGCCTGCCACCCGGCAACTGCCGCCGGGACGGACAGCGGGAGCTCAGCGTCCCAGTGCCCTCGCTCGCGCAGCCGCAGGGCGATGTCCAGCACTTGGGGCCGGTCCGGCGCCGCCGGGCCCATGAGGACCTCGCGCGGTGTGCCGACCGCTTCGACGCGGCCGGCCCGCAGGGCGAGGAGCCGGTCGGTGTAGACGGCGAGTTCCTCGATCTTGTGCTCGACGACGATGACGGTGACGCCTTCGTCCGCGAGGACGCGGACGGCGTCCATCACCCCCTCGGTTCCGGCGGGGTCCAGCTCGGACGTCGGTTCGTCGAGGAGCATGATCCGCGGGCTGAGGCAGAAGATCGAGGCGACGACGACGCGTTGCTTCTCGCCGCCCGAGAGGGCGTGCGTGAACCGGTCGAGGAGGCCGCCGATGTCGAAGAGGTCGGTGGCGCGCCGCAGCCGCCGTTCGATCTCCGGTACCGGGATGCCCCGGTTCTCCATCCCCCAGACGAGCTCCTCCCGTACGACGGTGTTGACGAGCTGCACCTCCGGGTCCTGCATGACGAGGCCGACGGTCTCGGTGATCTCGGACAGGCCGGAGAAGTCGCTCAGCGGGCGCCCGAAGACCTCGATGTCGCCGCGCACCGCGGCATCGTCCTCGTGGTGGGGGATGACGCCGGACAGGCATTGCAGGAGGGTGGACTTCCCCGCGCCGGTAGGGCCGAGGATGCCCAGGATCTCCCCGGGGGCGACGACCAGGTCGACCTCGTCGAGCGCGCGCCGCTCGGCGCCCTCGTAGCGGACGGTCAGGCCCGAGACCGCCAGTGCCGGTGACGTCATCTTCATGCCCCTTCGGTGAACGGTGCGGGTAGCTGCCACTGCATGACCAGGAGCGCGGCGGCCAGGAGGACCACGCCGACGACCAGCAGGGCGTCGGCGGCCCGGAAGGACGCGGTCCGGTAGAACGTCCGCGGCCCCGGCAGGCTGTAGCCCCGCAGCTCCATCGACAGGGCGATGTCGCTGCTGCGCTTCATGGAGCCGGCGAGCATCGGGAACAGCATCCGGACGATCGCGCGGCCCCGCCGCAGCGGGTGGCGCGAACTGCTCTCGGCCGAACCGCGGACCGCCATCGCGGTGAGCAGGGTCCGCGCCTCGTCCTGCAACAGCGGCAGGAAGCGGAAGGCGAAGCTGGTCAGATAGGCGAACTTGTAGGGAAGGCCCACCTTGTGGAGCGCGAGCGCGATGTCCGAGGGGCTGGTGGTCGCCGAGAACCCGTAGAAGCAGATGCCCATGGCGAACAGGCGCATCCCGATACCCAGGCCGAGCAGAACCCCCGCCCTGGAGAGGGAGACGCCGCCGACCGTGACGATCGCCGGTCCGCCCTGGACCAGTGCTTGCAGGAGGGTGAGCAGCAGGACGAGCGGAATGATCAGGAGCAGGGCCTTGGCGTACGAAACCGGTGTGATCCGGGCGAGGACCGCGAGGCCGATCACGACGACGGCGGTCAGCGCGATGAGGACGTCGATGCGGGTCGTCGTCAGCGCGACGACGAGGACGACGGTGATCGTGGCGATCTTCGCGCGGGCGTCAGCGCGATGCAGAAAGGTTTTTCCTGGCTGGTAGAGCATCGTTCCGCTCATCGCGGGACCCCTTCGGTCGGTGTGGGCCGGTCAGATGACATCGTCGGCCCCCTTGAGGCCGCGTTCCTTCTGTACGAGCCCGGTGTTGACCAGCCGACGCATGATCCCGTAGGTGATGAAGGACCCGGCGAGGTAGCACGGCTGGACGACGAGGATCTGGCCGGTGATGAAGTCCCAGGGCAGATGCAGGATGACGCGGTTACCGACGCCGAACATCAGCGCGTCGCAGATGCCGCCGAGCTGCCCGATGACGATGAGCTGCCACAACTTCAGCCCCGTGTCACGGGACTTCATCGCCCACACCAGTAGCGCCACGGGGATCGTGTGCGCCGCGTTGGTCAGGAACAGGAAGGGCGCCATCGGCTGGGAGGCCGTGAGGTTGGAGATGATCGGATTGATCCACGCGGTGATCAGCGCTCCGGTGAGGCCGTAGAACGCCGCGGAGGGCACCCAGATCGCGCAGACGACGATCGCCGAGACGATCGGGACGCTGCCGCCGGTCAGCGCCAGGTCGAGGCGCTCGGTGATCTGGAGGATCACCGCCATGGTCAGCCCGAGGAACACACAGGTGATGATGGTGCGGGTGTCCCGGGGGAGCAGTTGGAACTTCCAGTTGGGAAGTGTCGTCCACCGCTTCTCCGACACTGTCTTCGCCGTTGCCATGGGACTTTCCTCTGCTGGTGCGTGCGGGCGCGGGCCTCGGGTGCGTACGCCATGGGGGACGGTCGGGCCGATCGGAGCGGGTGCCCGGTCACCTGGTGGCGGCGGGCGAGGGGGCGTCGCCCGCCGGTTCGGGCAGGGCGAGCGCCCGGTTGACGACGACCCGGGCGGCGGAGCCGGTGCTGTCCATCCGGCCGGCCAGGATGTCGCCCTCGGTGAACCGGGCGAGGTAGACGGCCCGGTCGCCGAAGCGGTCGTGGTCGTAGACCACGAAGATCCGGCCGTCCGGAGCCACGGCGGCGTCCGGGTAGGAGACGTCCTCGCGGTCGTCGAGCAGGAGCCGGTGCGGCCAGGTGGCGCCGTCGTCGTCGCTGAGGAACGCCGTGAGGTTGGTCCGGCCCTTCCACTCCTTGACGTTCCCCTGCTGCTCGATCTCCTCGCGGGAGCGGCGGTCGCCGAAATCCGCGTGGTTGATCATGAGCAACCGGCCCGACGGCAGCCGCCGGACGTGGAAGCGCGAGCAGGGGCCGTCGACGTGGCTGCGGCGGCCGGGCGACCAGGTCTTTCCCCCGTCCGTGGAGAAGCTCTCGCCCACGCCGTCGAAACACCGGACGAGCATCCACAGCTCGCCGTCGCGCTTCTCGACGACCATGTGCTCGTCGAAGCTGCGGTTCGGCACGTCGGCCCCACCGAGGTAGGAGAACGTCTCGCCCTGATCGGTCGAGACGTACACGTTGGAGAAGCGCCGGTCCTTCAGCGCGTCGTGCTCCTCGGTGGGCTCGTGGCAGGCCCAGATGGCCGCGGGGAACAGCCAGGCGCCGTCGGAGAGCACGGTGGGCTTGTTCATCATGATGCCGTCGGCGATCCGGCGCGGCTGGGACCACGCCGGATCGTCGTCGTCGGGGTTGTCGCTGGTGCTCACCCAGACACCGACCCGGCCGTCGAAGAAGTCGCGGCTCTGGTTCCAGGTCAGCCACAGCCGGTCGGAGGGGTCACGCCAGAGGCAGGGGTCGTAGACGCGCACCTCCGGGTCGTCGTGCTCGACGACGAAGCGCGGGCCGTCCCAGGTGTCTCCCTCGTCGTCGCTGGTGGTGACGACGACGAAGTTGCCGCCGGTCTCCGTCTCCATTCCGGTGTACCAGTTGGCGTACAGCCGGCCGCAGTGGGTGCGCTCCACCGACGGGATGCCCTGCCACTTGCGGTGCTCGTCCTGGTACCGGGCCCCCAGGGGGCGGGCGTGGATCCGGGCGGGGGACATGGTGCCTGTGTGGGGCATGCCTGCTCCTCTGTCGGGGGCTGCGTGCCGTCGGCGAATGCGACGGTGCACGACAGTGTTGGACAGCGACAAGCGTCTGTCAATAGTGACGAAGGTATGGAACGTCTGCCGTCATCCGGCGGGCACCCACTCCAGCAGCCGCTGGACGAGGACTTCGTTGCCCCCGACGACGGAGGTCTCCACGGCGGCGATCATCGCGTCGAAGTGGGCCTTCATGGCCTCCTCGGCGCCCATGGGGTCCTGGCGGGCGATCCCGTCCAGGACCGCCTGGTGCTCGGCGACGACCTTCTCCTCGTCCCGGCGGGTGGCGAGGACGGTGTCGAGCACCGCCTCGACCCGGTCGAGGTGCGGCGCGAGCATCATGCCGGCGGCCACCTTGAGCATCCGGTTCGTCGACATCTCGACCACGCAACGGTGGAACTGCAGGCCCGGCTGCTCGATCATCGGGGCGCTGCCCACGGCGTGGGTGTGCTGGTCGCACAGCTCCCGCAGCCGTCGCAGCCGGTCCGCGTCGGGCGAGCGGGCGGCGTCCCCCGCGACGGCGCTCTCCACCGCGCTGCGCGCCCTGAGCAGGTCCAGCAGGTCCTTGGTGTCGCGTACCGCGTGCTGCAGGGAGTCCGACGCGCGGTGACTGAGGACCGCCTCGGCCGCCCGGCGCCGCCCCTCGCCCGCCAGTACCCGCCCCTTGCTGCCGACGGGCGTTGTCCAGCCGCGGTCGTCCATCTCCCGGAGCAGGCGGGAGACGGAGGACTCGCTCAGCTCTCTGCCCCGCTCCGCCAGCTCCCGCTGCGCGTTGCGGGTCCCGAGCGGCCCGCTCGACGCCGACATCAGTTGCAGGAGCGCGAGCATGGCCCCTTCGCGGTCGTTCATGGACGTCCGTCCCCTCGCTCGTCCTTCCCGGGCGTCTCGTCCGCCGCCCGGCCGGTCCTCGCCCGCGGCGAGGGGCAGGCCGCCGAGTGCGGGCACTTGACTCGGTGCCGCTCGACGACGATGGTTGGTCAAAAGTGACCTACGCCTGCCGTGCACAGGGTATCGCGCTCGTTCCCGTGTCGGCGTGGCGTCCCCGTAATCAAGGCAGGAACTCGCCATGACGTACGCCTCTTTCTCCCCCGACTACCCCCGTGATCTGCACGGCTACGGCAGGGACCTGCCGCATGCCCGGTGGCCCGGCGGCGCGAAGGTGGCGTTGCAGTTCGTCATCAACCTCGAGGAGGGCGGCGAGAACAATGTCCTGCACGGCGACGAGTCCTCGGAGGCGTTCCTCACCGAGGAACCGACCACGGCACTGCGAGGCCGCCGCAACCTCAACGTCGAGTCGCAGTACGAGTACGGCACCCGCGCGGGGTTCTGGAGGCTGCGCCGGCTCTTCGACGAACGCGGTCTGCCCGTGACGGTCTTCGGCATCTCGGAGTCCCTGCGCCGCAACCCCGGCCTCGTAACCGCCGCGCGGGAGTCGGGCTGGGAGATCGCCTCGCATTCGCTCCGGTGGATCAATTACGCCGAGCTCGCCCCCGAGGTCGAGCGCGAACACGTGGAGCGGGCCGTGCGGATACACACCGAGGTCTGCGGCGAGGCGCCGCTCGGCTGGTACACCGGCCGCAACAGCGCCGACACCCGCCGCCTGGTCGTCGAGCACGGAGGCTTCCTCTACGACTCCGACTCCTTCAGCGACGACCTGCCCTACTGGGTCGACGTGGACGGCGTGGCCCAGCTCGTGGTGCCGTACACCCTCGACAACAACGACGGCCGGTACGTCAACACGTACGGGTTCCAGTCCGAGTCGTTCTCCGCGTACCTCGTCCGAGCCCTCGAACTCCTCATCGAGGAGGGAGCGGAGCGCCCGCGGATGATGAGTGTCGGGCTGCACCTGCGGATCAGCGGACGCCCCGGCCGCGCCGCCGACCTGCGCCGGTTCCTCGACTTCGCGGCCGGTCACCCCGACGTCTGGGTCACCCGGCGCGTGGACATCGCCCGCCACTGGCGCGCGGTACACCCCGCCTCCCGGTGGCTGCCGGGCTCCGTCGACCCGCTGGCGGAGCAGGGGCGTCCGGCGGACGGGTCCCGGCAGCCCAGCGGATGACAGCGTTCCGGGGAACAGGATCGTCGGCCTCTACCAGGGCTTGTACAACCCGGGCCGCAACACCGCCACCTGCTCCGCCGCGGCCCTGCGGGGGAGGGTGAGGCCGGGGAGGACCCCGTCGAAGCCGTGGAAGGCGCCGGGCCACAGGTGGAACTCGGTCGACACGCCCGCCTCGACCAGGCGGAGGGCATAGCGCACGCACTCGTCGCGGAACACCTCCAGCTCGCCGACGTCCATGTACGTGGGAGGGAGCCCGGACAGATCGGCGGCGAGCGCCGCCGCCATCGGTCCCGTCGGGGGTCGTGGGACATCGGGGGTGCGGTCCTTCTCGGAACTGCGTGACGGCCACCGCACCGCTTCCGGCTCTCGGGCGGCACACGGTGGCGGACGGGAAAGGAGGGGCGAGGGAAGTGGTGGGGACGACCGGGGCGCGCCGGAGGACCAACCCGCCGGCCCCCGGCGGGGGTAACACCACC
>NZ_JBHXJE010000051.1:22167-45832 GCF_042723275.1 Streptomyces sp. NPDC058373
GGGGGCGTGTGGACCTCCGGCGCGCCCCGGTCGTGCTTACCGTCGCCGTGCCCGTCAGCCGCGGGCGACGGCGATCGAGCCGCCGAGCCGCTCGCCCGCCTCGTAGACCATGTACGGCACGCCCCGGTCGGTGCCGAAGCTGGGGGAGGCGGCGCGGCCGTTCTCCGGGGCGGCACTGGAGGAGTCATAGAAGACGCCGAGGTGCTCGCGGCGGGAGAAGTCGTTGCCGACCTCGCTGATCAGCATGTTCCCGCCGTTCTCCTTACCGGTGTGGTAGACGACGTACGCGCTGCCTCCCCGGGTCAGCAGGTGGGGGCCGCTGAGGTTGTTCACGCCGACGTCCGAGTGACGGATCAGCGGCTGCTGGGCGAAGGTCCAGGCGCGGCCGTCCGCGGACCAGCCCCAGCCGATGTCCCGGTGGTTCGACTGGTTGTTGACCATGAACAGCATCACGTACCGGGCGCCGCGCGCGGGCAGATCGTGGCGGAAGACGCGGGCGTAGGAGGTCTCGTTGGTGCCTGCGGGCAGCATGTCCTTGGTGAGGACCGTTCGGTCGTAGGTGAAGGTGATGCCGTCCTTGGAGCGGGCGAGGCGGGTCGTGTGGTTCTCGCCGTGGAAGTAGAGCCACATCTCGCGCACGTCCTCGTTCCACAGGACGTGCGGCGAGGAGACGTGGCTGACCTTGTAGTGGGGTTGCCAGTCGTTCGCGACCAGCGGGTTGGCGTGGTACTCGGTGAACGGCCCCTCCAGCGAGTCGCCGTAGGCCAGGCAGATGCCGCCGGGCGCGTCGTGCGGCGCGTAGTAGAGGTAGTAGCGCCCCAGAGGGGAGGAGAGCCGGTCGTAGACGCCCCGGATGCACGGGAAGATGATCTCGCCCGTCGGGTTGTACCTCAGCTGCGAGGGGGTGAGGAGCGGCTTGAGGTGGCGGTAGTCCGGGAAGCCGCCGGGGGCCGCGGCGGCGCTGCCCGCCCAGGCGCCGCTCACGCCGAGCCCGGCGGCGGCCGCCGTCCCGGCCATCGCGCCGCGCAGGAAGATGCGGCGGCTGGGCCGGCCTGAGCCGTCCGGGGTGTTCTCGTGCTGTGTCATGTCCTTCTCCGTCCCGAAGAGGTCAACGTTCACAGGTAGGTGGCGGCGGTGACGCAGAGTCCGCCGAGGGCGACAGCCCACACGTAGGGCAGGGTCCGCAGCATCACCTGCTGCGGGGTGGTTCCTGCGTACTGCGCGCTCCACACGGTCTGGGTGCTGGTGGGGTCGGCGACGCCGAACACCTGGTTGTAGGAGGTGGCGAGGCCGAGGACCGCGACGGCCGGGTAGATGCCGGCGGCGATGAGGACACCGGCGATGCCCGCGCCGAGCCCGTAGACGTTCAGCGGTCCCCGGTAGAGGCAGAGCGGTACGAGCAGGGTGAAGACCAGGACGAACAGCACCGGGTTCTGCGGGCTGACGGCCTTCACCAGCGGCTCCAGCGACTCGACCGCGCCGGGCAGCTTCACCGCGGCGAGCAGGATGCCGATGGCGATGAACAGGACGATCGGAGCGGCCGCGACCTCGAAGGAGCCGTACAGCGTGCGCAGCAGCCGCTTGTTCATGTCGCGCGGCCGCGTCGTCGTGACCAGCGCGAACAGCACGCCTGCCAGCATCGAGGGCAGGATCGCCACCTCGAAGCCGAGGGCGAGGACCAGCGGTACGACCGGCGTGAGCAGCGCGTACCAGGGCGCGTCGCCGAGCTGTTCACGGCGCGAGGCGGGCTTCGCGGAGGCCGACTTGAGGGACCAGGCATGTTCGACGCCGCGCCTGCGGGTCTCGACGAGCACGAAGAGGACGGCGGCGGCCAGCGCGAACGGGAAGAGCTTCAGCATGAACCCGCGCACCGTCGGCACGGGCAGTTCGAGCGCGGTGGAGAAGAACTGCCAGATGGGCAGTTCGAACGGCATGCCGGCGGCGATGCCCATCAGGATCGTCCCGGCGGCGGTCACCTTGGGGATGCCGACGGCGATCATGGCGGGGATGCCGATGATGCCGGCGAGCATCGCGGCGGGCGCGGACCCGGTGACCGTACCGACGAGGGTGGAGACCGCGAGGACGCCGAGGGCGACCACGACCGGACGGTCACCGCCGAACTCCACGATCTTGCGCACCAGCGTGCCCGCGATGCCGGTCTCGTCCAGCAGCCGCCCCAGCCAGGAGCCGAGCAGGATCGCGATCATCGTGGCGGCCAGGGCCGGCGCGCCCTCCTGGAGGACCGTGTCCAGGACGCTGTTCTCACCGGTCAGCGGTGCGCCGGCGACGAAGGCGATGACGACGCCGAGGACGACGAGCGCGAAGGCGGTGGGCAGTTTACGGGTGAGCATCGCGGCGACACCGGCCGCCATGACGAGAAGGATGACGACGCCCATGGCGTTACTTCTTTCTTCCGTGCGGAGATCCCTGCGGGCGGCCGTGCCGCGGTTCGACGGCGAGGGCCAGGGCCGCCGTCAGCAGCAGGGGGCTGCGGCCAAGGCCGCAGACCGTGCGGGCGTGGCCGTGGGCGGCGATCTCGTCGGCACCCGCGACGTGGCCGTGGACCGTGTGGCACCCGGCGCGCAGCACCACGTGGCCCAGGGCGTTCTTGAGTGACTTCTTCGCCGGGCCGTGGTGCAGCCGTTCGTGCACCGCTTCGTGCGCGATCGCCGCCGCCCGCACCGACCCGGCCGGGTACCAGTGCCGCCACCCGAGCCGGTCGATCAGCTCCTCGGCCAGGGCCAGGGTGTCGGTGAACAGCTCGACGGTGGGCATCGGCCGTGAGGAGTAACGGGCCAGCAGCCCCCGCGCCAGCCCGTCGTCGCTCTCCACGACCCGGGCCGTCGCGGCCACCGGCGGCAGAGACGCGCCGAACGCGTCGGCCGTACGCGCCCAGCGGCGCAGCAGCTCCGCGTCACGTCCTCCGTGCGTGGGCGTGTTCGCGAGCAGCCGTACGCCGAACTCGACGTCGTCGCCCGCCGCCAGCTCCCGGGCTGCCGCCAGGCCCGCCCGGTCCAGCATGACCGCGCTCATGCGCGCACCTCCACCACGGCGACGGCCGGCTCGTCCGCGGCGCGAGCGCGCAACTCGCTCCGGGCCAGCGCCAGCAGCGGGTCCGGGTCGAGCACGCCGGACAGGTCGGCGATGCGCGAGCCGAGCAGCAGCCGCAGTGCCGGGGCACGGACACCGCCGTCCCCGTACGACGTGGCTTCCTTGACCAGCCGCGCCAGAGTCTCCGGCGCCTGGCCGACGGTGGTCGTCGCGACCCGGGCGTCCGGCGCGTGCAGCCGGACCACGCCGTCGGCGTCCACGACCCGCACCGGGTGCCGGTCCGCGCTGAACCGGCGGTGCACCTCCGTCCCGTACACCGTGTGCGCGGGCGTGCCCGCGAGGACGCGTACGGCGGCGGGGTCGGTGCGCAGGCTCTCGGCGGCGGCTCGCAGCCGGTCCGCCTCGTCGGCCCGGTGGGCGCGGTCCTGGGTGCGCAGTTCGGTGGCGCCGGTCGCCACCGCCCGGACGGTGTGGGTCTGCGGGTCGACCGTGACCTCCACCTCCACCCCCTCGGCGGCGGCCCCCTGCGCGATGACGGCGGCCTCCGCCTCCGCCCGTACGGCGAGGATCTGCTCCTGGCCCGCGCCGGGGACGATGCGTTCGACCTGTTCCCGGATGAGGGCCAGGGCCACGCCGATGGGGCTGATCACCTCGTTGTGGCGGGCGATCCTGCCCTGCAGGCCGGTGACGGCCGCGAGGTGCGGGGTCACCGTGGCCGCGCCGCCGCCCCCGCCGACGAGGAGCGCGGTGTCCTTGTCGAGGCGGTAGTCGCGCATCATCTCCTCGGCCACCGAACGCACCTGGCCGGTGCCCGCGTCCAGCAGCTTCGTCGCCGCCGTGGCGACGTCGGTGTCCAGCGCGGCGGCCAGCGGGGCGAGCGCCGCCTCGGCGACCGCCGGGTCGCAGCGGGCGAAGTCCCCCTCGGGCACCCGGCCCAGCGCGTTCGCCGCGCAGGTCATGGTGATCGCGAAGCGGCCCCCGGCGGCGTCGAGCACCGCGTAGTCGGCCGGGTCGTCCGCCATCGGCCGGATCGTGGTCAGCCGCGCGTCACGCAGTTCCTCCAGCTCCGCGAAGCAGGCATAGGGGAGCCCCGCGATGTGCGCGCTGCGCGGCCCCACACCGACGACCTTCCGGCCGTCGACGCGGACCATCGAACCGCCGCCGACCCCGACGGTCCGCACGTCGAGCGCCGAGAGGTACGAGGGGCGGCCCAGCATGGTCGCGTGCCGGACGGCGACCTTGCCGCGCCGGACGACGCTGATGTCGGTGGAGGTGCCGCCGGTCTCCAGGAAGAGGCCCTCGCTGACGCGTTCCTGCATCAGGGCCCCGGCGACACCCGCCGCCGGGCCGGAGAGCACCGTCAGCAGCGGTCTGCGGCGCATCTCGTCCAGCGACATCACGCCGCCGTCGCAGCGCATCACCATCAACGGGGCGCTCACGCCCGCCTTGGTGATGGAGGCGTCGACCAGGTCGGCGGTGGCGAGCATGCGCGGCAGGATCGCCGCGTTGACGACGGCGGTCCGGGTGCGTTTGTGGAGCCCGTACAGCGAGGTGATGTCGTGCGCGGCCGTCGTCGGCAGGCCCCGGGCCTCGGCGGCGGCCGTGACCGCGTCCTCCCCTTCGGGCCGGTCGACACTGAACGGCTGGCTGGCGACGACGACTTGAGCGCCCTCCTGGGTGACCTCGTCGAGCGCCGCTGCCACGGCGGCCGTGTCGTCCGGGTCGTCCACGTGCCCGTAGGCGAGCGGCAGCCGCTTACCGGGCGTCAGTTCCAGCTTGCGGAAGGCGGCCAGCCTGCGGGTCAGCGCACCGCCGGGACCGGTGCCGATGCCGATCAGCCCGACGGTGGCGACATCGCCCTCCAACAGGGCGTTGGTAGCCTGTGTGGTGCCGTGGGCGAGGAAGGTCACGTCCTCGGGTGTGTGGCCGGTCTGTTCCAGCAGGCGGTCGAGAGCTTCGACGATGCCGTGCGCGACGCCGTCCTCGTGGTGGTGGCTGGTCGGTACTTTCACCTGCCCCAGCAGGTCGAGGGACGTGGCGTCTACGGCCACGGCGTCGGTGAAGGTTCCGCCCACGTCGATGCCGACGCGGATGCGGTGGGTGTTCATGGCTGGGCACCTCCTTGTGCGGATGGCAGGGCGAGGGCGGTGGGTCCGGGTCTCGTGAGAGATCCGGACCCGGGCCGGGCGGGTACAGGTGGAGCTGTGCCCGCCCGGCGCTCCGCGACCGCCCCTGGGGGCCGTGCGGTGAAGCGGGGTGTTCCTGCGGTGCGGTCGGTCAGTAGCCGCGTACGTCCGGCCAGTGGCGCTGCACGCCGTCGCGGTCCAGCAGGGCGGCGAAGACGTCGAACCGCTTGTCCTCGGCCTGCACCTGACGCGGTTCGACGTTCTCGGCGACGCAGTGGGCGGCCAGGGCGCCGGCGACCTCGCCGATGTTCCATTCCACCGGGTGGAGCCGGTAGCAGCCGTTGGTGATGTGCGTCGTCCCGATGTTCTTCCCGGCCGGGAGCAGGTTGCGGACGCGGCGCGGGACGAGCGCGCCGAGCGGGATCTCGAAGGGCACCGAGCCGATGTCGACGTAGTTGTCGCCGCCGGTCGAGGGGTGCAGGTCGATGCGGTAGTTGCCGACGCCCACGGAGTCCCGGTACCGGGTGCCGCCGTACGGGCCCACGAGGTCGATCGAGACGTCGTGCTCGGTGACGGTGGTGACCGCCTTGATCCGGCGCGACTCCCGTACGTACGGGGCCTTGGCCAGGCCGTCCGCGGTGCCGGTGACGTCCGGGCGCAGCCGCAGGCCCGGAAAGCCCTGGCCGCCGTCGGGGCGGGGGGCCTCGGTCTGCAGCCAGTACAGGAGGGACAGGGAGAGCTGGCGGGCCCCGGCCAGCGCGGCGGCCGAGGTCTGCTCACCGCCGCCGATCAGCGGCTTCAGCCAGTAGTCGTTCAGCGGCCAGTTGACCAGCGTGATGTCGGAGTCGAACGCTCCGGGCCGGTGCAGCTTGCGGGCCAGGATGCGGCGGAACCCGAACAGCTCCTTGTCGCCGGCGTCCGCGGACTGGTCGGCGTCGACGTCCAGCGGGTCCAGTTCCGGGTTGGGGACGAAGGTGCGCGGCACGGCCTCCAGGCTGCGCGGGTCGGGGGCGAGGAAGCCGAGGAGCGGCCCCGGCCAGAAGTCCGGCTGGTAGGCCCGCCAGAAGTCGTAGTCGGCCGGGCGCTCGATGGTGTGGTCCTCACCCTCGTGGTGCGAGAGCGCGAAGCACACCGTGATGCCCTGCTGGTTGAGGGGCTGTGCCTCGTCGGGGGCGTGCGGCTCGCCGAACTCGCTCCGCGCCTCGGCGCCGGTCACGTGCTCCACCCCGGCCAGCTCCAGCAGTTCGCCGGTCTCGGTGGCGTCGACGACGTACCGCGGACGGAACGTGCGCCGGCCGCCGGACCGGATGTCCGCCACCGTCACGGACCGCACGGTGTCGTCGTCGCCCGCCTCGGCGGCGACCGGCCGGTGCTCGGTGAGCAGCGTCAGCAGACCGGCGGAACGGTACGGCGCGATCATGGCCTCCAGAACCGCGAGCGCCACCCGCGGCTCGTGGCAGAGCTTGCTGACCCGCCCCGCCCCCGGGTTGAGGTTGCGCAGAGCCAGAGCCTCGGAGCGCATCGGGTACCACTGCCGGTAGTAGTCCCGGACGGCCTCACGCAGCCTGCGGTACGAGGCGGTGGTGCCGAACTGCTCGACCCACGGGTGCTCGTCGGGCGGGACCGCCTGCGAGGTGAGCTGGCCGCCTATCCAGTCCGTCTCCTCGGTGAGGACGACGGTGCGTCCCGCGCGGCAGGCGGCGAGGGCGGCGGCCACGCCGCCGAGTCCGGCGCCCACGATGAGGATCTCGGGTTGGGATGTCACGGTTCTCCTTGAAGTGCTGTGAGTGCATGTCGGTGCGTCGCCCGTTCCCACCCGGGCGGAGCCGTGGGCGGTCAGGGGCGCGCGGGGGCCGGACCCGCCGTCGCCCCGGTACGGAAGGTGCAGGCCACCAGGGGTTCCGTCGCCTCCTCCCCGGCCACCAGCGCGGCGAGCAGCCGGACGGCGGCCGCGCCCAGCTGGGGCCGGGGAACGTCGAAACCGGTGGGGACCGGATCGACCGCCATGTCCGGCGGCGGGCTGCCGAGGAGGGCGAGCGAGGCGTCGCGGGGGCAGTCGACGCCCGCGGCGTGCGCGGCGTCGCGCAGGGCGCGCCAGGCGTCGCCGGTGTCGGTCTCCTCCGCGACGAACGCGGTCGCACCCTCGTCGAGCCAGCCGCGCAGCCGCTCGGCGGTCAGCTCGCGCCGGGGACCGGCGGACCGGAAGACGGCACCGGGGCCACCGGGCAGCCCCGCCTCCTCCAGCCCCTTGAGGAAGCCCTGCTCGCGGTCGGTGGACGCCGGGGCGTCGTCGTCCTCCCGTACGAGCACGATGTTCCGGTGCCCGAGTGCGGCGAGCCGTGCGACGACCGTCCGGCTGGCGCTGATGTAGTCCGCGCCGACCCAGGCCAGCCCCTCCAGCTCGTCCCGGCGCCCGAGATGGACGACGGGGAAGCCGTCGGCGACCAGCCTCAGCAGTTCGTCGGCGGGAGCGTGACGTCCCAGGAAGAGGCAACCGTCGGCCAGCCGCACCCGGTTGAGGGCATGGGGCCCGGCCGCACCGGCGCCGCCCGTGCTGGAACCGGTGAAGAGCACCAGGTCGTAGCCGCGGGTCGCCGCCTCCTGCTCCACGCCGACGAGGAAGGGGTAGTACGAGTGCTGCACGTCGGTGGGGAACGTCGAGGTGAAGCTGAACACCCCGAGCAGGTTGTTCCGCGCGGCGGCGAGCCGGCTGGCGGCCGGGTCCGGGACGTAGCCCAGGGCCCGCACCGCGTCGAGCACCTTCTGCCGCGTCTCCTCGGAGATCGCGGCGCCCTGCTTCCGGGCCCCCAGCACCAGCGAGACGGTCGCCTGCGAGACCCCGGCGAGCCGGGCCACCTCGGCTTGGCGCGGCCGTGACGTACGACCGCCGGGGGCGGGCGCCCGCCCCCGGCGAGCCCGCTTCCTGGCTTCTTCCACGGTGTTCCTCCGGATCGCTAATGCGTATTACTAATGCGCATTAGCGAGTACTGTGAACCCGCGTTCGACACCGGTCAAGAGATCGCGCACGACTTCTTTTCAGCCGCCGCCCAGCAGCCGCGGCCGGAAGGGCCTCTCCGGGTACGGCAACCTCCACCGGCGTCAGGCGGTCTTTACGGACAGCGTTTGCCAAGAGGCCGTCGGCGTCTTCGCGTCGGCGTTCGAAGAGGGGATGAGGACCGGGATGACGGACCGGAAGACCATGGTGACCTGGGTCGACGCACGGGAGAGGTTCCCGGAGGTCGGCGTGCCGGTCGCGGTGGCCGTCACTGGGCGGTACCCGGCGGAGGGCGGCGGTGACACGGCGTCGGGTGAGGAGTTCTGGCTGGTGAGGACGGTGTACTTCACCGACCGGTACCAGTCGGAGGACGGCGGTACCCACCACGACTGCTTCGTCGATTCCGACGGCGTCGTCAGCTTCCCCTACGCCCCCGACCGCAACAACAGCGTGACGCACTGGGCCGAACTGCCCACCCTGCCCGGCACGGAGACGCACTTCCTCGACGGGGAGGACGTGGGGCAGGCACTGCGCAGTGCCTGGGACACGCCCACCGGCGCCTGAACCGTACGGCCGGACGACCACGAGCGTGATCCCACCGGCCCGCGGCGATGGGTACGCGACCGACTTTCGTCGCGGGCCGCAGCGACGAAGGGCCACTGCGGCGGTCGGCGGGCGGGCCTAGCGTGGGCGTGTGACCCGTGTGGAATCCATGCCCCCCCGCAGCATCCGTACGCCCCGCGCCGCCGGTGAGGCCGCCCGTGGTGTCCCGGCCGGCCGCGCTGTGGCGGGCCCTGTCCGCCCCCGGGATGTGGTCTCCCCGGCGCATCGCGGGGGAAACGTCGCTGTCCCTGTTCCTGATGCTGGTGGCGGGCGGCGCCGAGGGTACGTGTGCTGATCCTGACGACGTGCGGCGAACGGCAGAACGTGCTGCGCGCCCTGAGCGGAGGCAGCGCGGGCTTCGTCCTGAAGGACTCGGCGCCCGCGGAACTCATGCGCGCCGTACGCGCGGCAGCGGCCGGCGAGGCGTACCTGGCACCTGGCGCCACCCGGCACGTCGTGGACTCCCCGGCGTCCGGCGGCACCGCGCAGCGCGAGGAACGGGCCCGCCGCCGACTGGAGAAACTGACGGACCGGGAGCGGGAAGTGCTGGCCCTGCTGGGGGAGGGCCTGTCGAACGCGGACGCAGGCCAGTGGATTCACATGAGCGAAGCCACGGTCAAGACCTATGTGAGCCGAGTACTCGCCAAGCTGGAATGCGAGAACCGGGTACAGGCGGCACTGCTGGCGAGGGACGCGGGTCTCGGAGGGTGAGCGCGTTCCGGCCTGGTGGCGGGTGACATCGCCCAGGCATGCTGCGCCGACGGCCGGGCCCTGAACTTTGACCGTCGTCCAGGCCACCCGCTCAGCGGCGGGACGCTCCGGCGCGCAGCCCGTCCATGACGAGGTCCAGCAGGCGGGTGGCCCGTGGCTGCCAGTTCTCCTGCGGGTCGATCTGCCACAGACCGGCGACGGCGAGGAAGAAGTCGTCGGGTGTCACACCGCGGCGGATGGTGCCCGCCTCCTCGTTGGCGCGCAGCAGGGTTCCGGCCGCGTCCATCACGGGCGTGGGGCCGGGTTTGGCGGGGGCGCCGGGTGTGCTGGTGACGAGCCGGATCGCGTCCGCGAGGCCGGCTTTGGTCAGGGCGAACCGGGCCAGGCGGTCCATCCACTCCCGCAGCGCCAATTCCGGCTCCCGGGTGGCGAGCAGGATGTCCGCCGCGTCGGCGACCTGCTGCATCTCGTGGCGGTAGACCTCCAGCACGAGCGCTTCGCGGTGCGGGAAATTGCGGTAGAACGTGCCCTGGCCGACGCCCGCCTTCCTGGCGATCGCGCTGAGGGGGGCGTCCGCGCGCCGGGTCAGTTCCGCCGCGGCCACCTGAAGGATGCGCGCGCGGTTGGCCCGGGCGTCCGAACGCCGGGGAGTGTCGTTGCTCGGTCCGGGCACACGTCCTCCTCGCGGGTTCCTGGCCGAATCCCGTCCTTGTTGAGCGGACAGCTGTCCGCTACGTTCGCCAGGGTGAGCGGACAGCTGTCCGGTTAGGTTCACCTTAGCGCCGTCTGTCGTCGGCCGTCACCCCACGCCCGTGCTCCCCAGCCCTGACTCCTGTCCTCGAACACCAGAGAAGGCTGATCATGGCCCCAGAACCGTCGCCGACATCCAGCGCGATCACCCTGCACATCAACGGCGAGAAGCACCGCCTGTCCGTCGACCACCGCACCACGCTCCTCGACGCCCTGCGCGAGCGCCTCGACCTCACCGGCACCAAGAAGGGCTGCGACCAAGGCCAGTGCGGCGCTTGCACGGTCCTGGTCGACCGGCGGCGCGTCGTCTCCTGCCTCACCCTCGCCGTCACCGCCCAGGAGCGCGAGGTCACCACCGTCGAGGGCCTGGCCGACGGCGACGACCTCCACCCCGTCCAGCAGGCGTTCCTCGACCTCGACGGCTACCAGTGCGGCTACTGCACCCCCGGGCAGATCTGCTCCGCCATCGCCCTCATCGAGGAACACGCGGCAGGCTGGCCGAGCGCCGTCACCCCCGACGTGGACCCCGGCACCACCCCCGCCCCCCTGTCGCCCGAGGAGATCCGCGAGCGGCTGAGCGGCAACCTGTGCCGCTGCGGCGCCTACGTCTCCATCGTCCAAGCCGTCGCCCACGCCGCCGAAACCCACGGCCGAAGCCCGGCGCGAACCACCGAAGAGGGGACCGCATGAGGGAGTTCGACTACCGCCGCGCCCACGACGTCCAGCACGCCCTCGCCCTGCTCGCCGCCGACCCGGACGCGCGGTTCCTCGGCGGTGGCACCAACCTCGTCGACCTGATGAAGACCGGCGTCGAGCGGCCCACTCGTCTCGTCGACGTCCGCGAACTCCCCCTGGACGGCATCGAGCCCACCACCGAAGGCGGCCTGCGCATCGGCGCGACCGTCACCAACAGCGACCTCGCCGCCCACCCCGAGATCCGCCGCCACCACCCCGCGCTGGCCCAGGCCGTGCTCGCCGGGGCGTCCGGGCAGCTGCGCAACATGGCCACGGTCGGCGGGAACCTGCTCCAGCGCACCCGCTGCGGCTACTTCACCGACGTCAGCCGGCCCTGCAACAAGCGGGTCCCCGGCAGCGGCTGCCCGGCCGTCGCCGGCGAGCACCACCAGCACGCCGTCCTCGGCGCCTCCGACCACTGTGTGGCCGTCCACCCCTCCGACATGGGCGTCGCCCTGACCGCGCTGGACGCCGTCGTCGCGTACGAGACGGGGGAGGGGCCGGGAGAGAAGCCGATCACCGATTTCTACCTCCCCGTGGGCGACACCCCGCACCGCGAGACCGCCCTTCCACCCGGCGCGCTGATCACCCACCTCGTTCTTCCGCCTCCGCCCGCCGGCGCCCGCTCCCGTTACCGCAAGGTCCGCGAACGCGCCTCCTACGCCTTCGCCATCGGATCCGCCGCCGCCCGGCTCACCGTCGAGGACGGCCACGTCGCCGAAGCCCGACTGGCGCTGGGCGCCGTCGCGTCCCGGCCCTGGCGTGCCCACGCCGCCGAGGCCGTCCTGACCGGCGCACCGGCCGACGGCGCCACCTTCGCGGCGGCCGCCGACGCCGAGCTCGCGGCGGCCCGCCCGCTGCCCCGCAACGGATACAAGGTGCCCCTGATGCGCAACCTCGTCGTCTCCGTCCTGACCGAACTCGCCGAGGAGGCCACCCGGTGACGACCACCCCACCCGCCCGCAGGTCCGTCGGCACCGCCCGCACCCGCGTCGAAGGCCGCGACAAGGTCACCGGCGCCGCCCGCTACGCCGCCGAGATCCCCTTCACCGGCCTGGCCCACGGCTGGCTGGTGCTGTCCACGATCACCCGCGGCCGGATCCGCGACATCCGCACCGCCCCCGTACTCGACATGCCGGGCGTGCTCACCGTCCTGCACCACGGCAACGCCCCCCGGCTGCACACCGACTACGTCGGCCTGCTCGGCGTCCCGCCGGACCCCGCCGCCTGCGTCTTCCAGAACGATCGGGTGCCGTTCGCGGGCTGGCCGGTGGCCCTGGTCGTGGCCGAGACACCGGAGCAGGCGCGCGAGGCGGCCGAGGCCCTCGCGGTGACGTACGAGGAGGAGCCGCACGACACCGCACTCACCGCCGGCCACCGCGACGCGTACGTTCCCGACGGTGGGATGCCGACCGAGACCTCCAAGGGAGATTTGGAGGCGCAACTCGCCACGTCCCCCGTCGTCGTGGACGAGGAGTACACCACTCCCGAGGAACAGCACAGCATGATGGAGCCCCACGCGGCGACCGCCCGGTGGGACGGCGGCCGCCTGGAAGTCGTCGACTCCAACCAGGGGGCGGGCTGGGTCCAGGGCGAACTGGCCACCCTGTTCTCCCTCGACCCTTCCACCGTGCGCGTCCGGTCCGAACACATCGGCGGCGGCTTCGGCAGCAAGGGCCTGCGCGCCCACCAGGTCAGCGCCGTGATGGCCGCCACCGCTCTGGACCGGCCGGTGCGCGTGGTCATGTCCCGCCGCCAGCTGTTCTCACTGGCCGGCTACCGCAGCCCCACCGTCCAGCGCGTACGCCTCGGCGCCGACCCGGACGGGCGGCTGAGGGCCTTGGAACACCGCTCCCTCAACCAGACCTCCCAGGTGTACGAGTTCGTGGAGCCCAGCGCGGGCGTGGCCCGCGTGATGTATGACGCGCCCGCACACCGCACCGCCCACCACCTGGTACGCCTCGACGTCCCCTCTCCGACCTGGATGCGCGCACCGGGGGAGGCCCCGGGGTCGTTCGCCATCGAGGTGGCCCTGGACGAACTGGCCGAGCGCACCGGGACCGACCCGATCGAGCTGCGCCTACGCAACGAACCGGACGTCGGCCCCGTCTCCGGGCTCCCCTTCAGCAGCCGGAACCTGGCCGCCTGCTTCCGCGAGGGCGCCCGCCGTTTCGGCTGGCCGGACCGCGACCCCCGCCCCGGCCTGCGACGTGAGGGCCACTGGCTCCTGGGCACCGGCACCGCGGCCGCCTCCTTCGGCGCGGGCGCCGCCCCCTCCACCGCACAGATCACCGCCGAAGCCGACGGCTCCTTCACCGTACGGATCGCCGCCGCCGACATCGGGACCGGAGCCCGTACCGCTCTCACCCTGATCGCGGCGGACGCCCTGGAAACCACACCCGAACGCGTCCGCGTCCGGATCGGCGACAGCGATTTCGGCCCGGCGATGATCGCGGGCGGCTCGATGGGCACCCGCTCCTGGGCCTGGGCCGTCACCACCGCCGCCCGCGAACTACGCGAACGCCTGATCCCCGGCGCGGCTCTCCCCTCGGACGGCATCACGGTACGTTCCGACACCACCGAGGCCCTGAGGACGCTGACCCGGAAGGAACGGCACTCTTTCGGAGCGCAGTTCGCCGAGGTCGCCGTCGACACCACCACCGGCGAGATCCGGGTACGCCGCATGCTGGGCATCTTCGCGGCCGGCCGCATCGTCAACCCCCTCACCGCCCGCAACCAACTCCTCGGCGGAATGACCTGGGGCATCTCCATGGCCCTGCACGAGGAGGCCGTCCGCGACCACCACACCGGCGCCCACTACGCCCCGGACCTCGCCGGATACCACGTGGCCACCCACGCCGACGTCCCCCACATCGAGGCGGACTGGGTGGACGACCACGACCCGGACGACCCGGTCGGTATCAAGGGCATCGGCGAAATCGGCATCGTCGGCGCGGCAGCGGCCATCACCAACGCCGTCTGGCACGCCACCGGCACACGCCACCGCAACCTGCCCCTGCGCCCCGACCGCATCCTGACAGCGGCCCAGAAGGGGACGGGCGGACCCACAAGGGACGCTTGACGACATCGACTCCCGGCACCGTGAATGCCGATCCCCGGGAGTTCGCCGCACACCCCACCGCCTACTGACGGGCGGCTGTCGCGCGAACCGGCGGCCGCCCGCCGAATCGCCGCTACCCCGCATGCACCACGGATGGCGCAAACCCTCTGCCTGCCAGGTTCAGCAGCACACGGCCGAGTGCCCCCGGAGTTGGAGCGCCTGGCTGACCCGCCCCGGCAGCGGGGGCAACACCCTGCGCTACCCCGGGCTGTCGGTCTGCTCTGACAGAGCTCAGGCGCCGAGTTCGGGGCCGCGGTGACTTCAGAGGCAGGCAACGCCGAGGATCGATGAGGTGCTGCGCCGGGTGCGGTGAGAGCGGAGGCACGGGCGTAGGGATTCCGATGATCGCTCATCTCGCCAACCTACGGAGACCTCGGAGGAGGCTGACGGTGGGTTGAGGCCGAGGACGGCGGACACCTGCGGTGGTGTCAGTCCTGCCGCACCCCGCCCCCCTCCACCTCGACCCGGAGCGGCAGCAGGCGGGGCACGGCCCGGACGTAGATCACCATGCCGATCACCTCGACCAGGGTCTGGGTGACCACGACCACCGCGGCGACGGCCAGCGCGTCCGGCAGTGCCAGGGCGAGGGGCAGGACGACCAGGGAGTTGCGGGTCGCGCCGGTGAACACGAGTGCCCTCCCGGCGGGAGCGTCCAGGCGGAACAGGCGGGCGACGCCGAGTCCGGCGAACGCCATCACGGCGAGGAACGCGACGTAGAACGGTACGACGCGGCCGACGTCCCCCAGGCTGCCGGCGTCGCCGAGCTTCGGTACCTGGGAGGCGACCACGGTCAGCAGGACAGCGGCCATCAGCGGCACCATCGTCGTGCCCACCGCGGCGGCGACCTTCTGTCCGGCCGGGCGGCGGGCGGCCCACGCCTGGGTGAGCCAGGCCAGCGTGAGCGGGATGACGATCAGCACGACGAATGCCTCGACAAACGGTCCGGCCTCCACCACGTCGGCCAGGTCCGGGCCCATGAACAGGAACAGGTAGACCGGCAGCAGCACCATCTGGGCGAGGAGCAGCAACGGGGTGGCGGCGAGCAGACGTTCGCTGCTGCCACCGGCGAGCCCGCTGAAGACGATCACGTAGTCGACGCACGGGGCCAGGAGGACTAGCAGCACGCCGAGGCGGACCGCCTGGTCCTCCGGGAGGAAGGTGAACATCGCGGCGACCACCAGCGGCACCACGACGAAGTTCACCACCAGCGTCGCGGCCAGGAACCGGCCCGACCGCACCGAGCGGACCAGCTCAGCCGCCGGCACCTGGAGGAACGTCACGTACAGCAGGGCTGCCAGCACCGGGTTGATCGCGTGCTCCAGAACCGGACCCGCACCGGGCGCGGCCCAGCCCACCAGGCCCCCGGCGGCCAGGGCCCCCACATAGACGGCGACCTGGTGGCGTTCCATGGCTGCGACCAGGCCGGATGGTGTCGACAACGTACGTACTCCTTGCACAGGGATGATGATCTGAGTGATGGCCTGCGTGGTCACACCGCGGTGGTGAACAGCTCCGCGAGGAGGTCGGCGTCCTCGTCCGGGGCGCTGACTTCCAGATGCAGGACCGGGCCGTCGAAGTGGAGCCGGAAGTCCAGGGCGGGACAACACTCCTGCTCGGCGGCTGCGAGAGCGGCAACCGTGCCGACCCGAGCCGAGGGCAGGGTCAGCCGCACTCCGCCGGGAACCCTCGACCGGGTGGCGCCATTGAGCGCGTCCCGCCAGGCAGCCGTGCGCTCCCGTCGGCTCTCCCCAGTCAGCGAGCACGCCACCGACACCATGCTCTGCGGGTCCTGTCCAGCCGAGTGGCGGGACAACGTGAGGGGCACACCCGCCGACCGGACCACGCCGGTGGACGGTGAACGGGCGAGGAAATGGCACCCGGGGTCGCACCGCCCTGCACGGTCGGGTAAGGCATCCAGGTGCTCCAGCGCGCGGTGGAGCGACGCGGTGAACGCCGCCAGCTCCGCCGTCCGGTGTTCGGCGTCTGCGATCCGCTCGGCGACCCGGGGCCGCAGATCCGCCCGAACGTCCCTGCACGCGGCGGTCTCCCAGACTGTGAGAAGCTCACTGATCTCCTCCAGCGGCAGCCCGAGATGCTTCGCCGCGCCGATGAAAGCCAGGCGCTGCACCGCACTCTCGCCGTACATCCGGTAACCCGCAGGGGTCCGCTCCGCGGGCAGCAGCCCGGCGCCTTCGTAGAAGCGCAGGGTGGTGGCCGGGACGCCGCTGCGCGCGGCGAGCTGGGAGATCCGCATCGTGCTCACGCCGCCGACCGTAAACCGTCGACCTGACTCGAAGGTCAAGCACCCCCGCAGGTGACGCGCGCAGGCCATCCGCACGACACCTGGGGGCAGCGCCCCGGTGCGGCGTAGGAGCCGGTTCGATCCACCGCAGGTGCAGGGCAGTGCCGCGGAGCCGCCGCAGATCCGGGGTTCCGTGTCCAGGTGCGGTCGAGGACGACATTGGCGGTATCTCAGGCCTTGGGACGGCTGCACGTCCTGTTCCGCCTGGAGACGTCCGAGCCGTTCACCCCCAGGGACATCTGGCGTGACCTTCAGGCCGAGGGCATCCGGTCGGCGAAGAACTCCGCGGAACTCGTCGGGCGGGATGCCGTGTACGCGGCGTTCAACCGGATCATCGACGCCCGGTTCCTCCGTCGTACGAGCGAGGGCGGCGGGCCCGGCCGGCTCGGCCGGACCCGCTATGAGCTGTACCGCCAGCCCGCCTACAACCCGGACACGCCGCCCTCGGAGCCCTGGTACCCCACCGAGGACATCTGGCCCGGGTCCTCGATCCGCTCGCGTTGGGTCGGGTCAAACGTGGTGAGCCGGATTCGCGAGCACCCGTGACGCGCTCGTTCACCTTCTGGACACCGTGAGTGCTCCCGTAATACACCCACAATTCTCATGGGCTCCTCATGTGCGGTTGATTGCGTCTCTTCTGGCCGGCTGGTCCGGACCGTACGACGAGGAGGCGCAGGGTGTCACAAGCCGCAGGAGCAGAAGAGGACGGGCAGCCGCTGCACGTGGCCAGCAGACTGCACGCGTTCAACCGGTTCGAGCTGAAGTATCTGGTGCCGGTCGAGCAGGCCGCTGAGATCCGGGATGAGCTGGGTGAGCGGATGGACCGCGATCTCAATAGCCCGGCGGGCGGCTACGGCGTGTGGAGCCTGTACTACGACACTCCTCAGCTGCGGTTCTACTGGGAGAAGATCGAAGGGCTGAAATTTCGCCGCAAACTGCGGATCCGTCACTACGGGGATCTCGACGGGGTCACCGACGAGTCGCCGGTGTGCGTGGAGATCAAGCAGCGGGTGAACCGGGTCACGCAGAAGCGGCGGATCACTCTGCCGTACGGGGTGGCGCGGAACTTGTGCGACGGCCGCGAGTTGGTCGACCACAGCATGAAGGAGAGCGCCTTCATCCAAGAGGTGCTCGACCTGATCGTACGGCTGAATCTGCGGCCCACCGCGATCACGGGTTACCAGCGTGAGGCCCTGGTGGGCAGGAATTCCGACACCGGGCTGCGGGTCACCTTCGACCGGCGTGTACGCGGCCGGGACCGGGACTTCCACTTCGGCACTCCCACCCCGGAGAACCGGTTCACCATCCCGCCGCACATGTCGGTGATGGAGATCAAGGTGAACGAGCGCACCCCTCACTGGATCACCGACCTGGCCGCCCGGCGGAACCTCAACCTGGTCCGGATTTCCAAGTACGTGCAGTCCGTCGAGGCATTCGGCCTCGCGCCGCGCTCGGTCTTCCACATCAACGAGGCGGACTGCCCGCCCGCCCCCATCGAGCAGCAGCCGCACACGCTGCTGAAAGCAGGAGCACAGTGAATTTCGATCTGCAGGAACTCAGCGGGACGTTCAGCGTCGCCGATGTCGTGGTGGCGATGGCGCTGTCGTTCATCCTGAGCACGGTGATCGGCTACACCTACCGGTACACGCACCGCAACGTGTCCTACAGCCAGTCCTACGTCCAGACCCTCGTGATCGTCGGCATGGTCGTCGCGTTGATCATGCTGGTGGTCGGCTCCAACCTGGCACGGGCGTTCTCCCTGGTCGGCGCGTTGTCGGTGGTCCGGTTCCGTAACGCGGTCAAGGAGACGCGGGACGTCGGCTTCATCTTTTTGACCATGGCGATCGGCATGGCCTGCGGTGCCCGCTTCTACACGCTGGCTGTGGCCGGCGCCATCGTGGTCTGCGTCGTCATCCTGGTCATGTTCAAGTTCAACTGGTTCGCCCTGAACGTGCAGCGGCAGGTCGTCAAGGTCCAGGTGCCGCCGGGCGAGGACTACGGTCCGGCGATCAGCGACGTGCTGATCAAGTACACGACCGAGTATGAGCTGGTGAGCACCGAGACGATCCGCGGCGGCGCGCTGAACGAGGTGTTCTACACGGTGCGGATGAAGAAGGGGACCGAGCCCGGTGACCTGGTGGCGGCGCTGCAGGAGCGTACGTCCGGGCAGCGGGTGACCGTCCTGACCGGTTACGACACCACGGACCTGTGATGAGCGGCGACACGCGGGACCCGGTGGTGGTACCGGTGCGCCGGCGGCGGCTGAAGGACCGGCTGCCGGTGCGGCTGCGCCACCACTGGAAGCCGGCCGGGGCGCTGTGCGCAGCACTCACGGTGGCGGTCTACTTCTTCGGCGACGCCCGTGTGTCGCCGTACGTGACCTCCTCCTCGCGGGTGGAGGCTGATGCCATCACCCAGAACATCGAAGGCACTGTCGGCCTGTACGACGCGTCGGTGTCCCACTCCATCCAGCTCACCTATGAGCAGACCGACTTCAACAAGATGATGAAGGAGTTCGAGGACGAGGGTACGAAGGACTACATCTCGGCCGACCTGACGATCGACGGCGTCCATCTGGAGGACGTCGGGATCCGTCTCAAGGGGAACTCCACCCTGATGTCCCTGCGGGGCAACGGCAAGGGCATGCCCGGTGGCGGCCGGAACATGCCCGGCAACGCCGGTGCCCAGCAGGGCGACCCGCCCGCTGCCGATCAGGGCACGGACGGGGGCCGGGACCGCGGCCAGAACACCGGCGGCGGTCCCGGCACCGCCGAGGAGCAACCCGGCCGGAAGACCGGGAACGGAGCGACCGGCGGCCCGCCCGCCGCCACCGCAGGCCAGGGCGGTACGGGCGGGGCTGCCAGTGGTGGCCAGGGCGACGCAGGCGGGGGCCCCGGTGGGATGGTTACGTACGACCTCTCCGAGAAGAAGCCCGAGGAGCTGCCCTGGCTGATCAAGATCGACGAGTATGTCGAAGGACGCGCCTACCAGAGTGAGAGGGAAATCTCCCTGCGCCCAGGCGCTGACGAGCAGGTGCCGTTGAACGAGGCGCTGTCGCTGTCGCTGACCAAGTCCTCCGGACAGCCTGCCGAGGCGTACAGCTTCACTTCGGTGCGGGTGAACAACCGGCCCGCAGTTTCCCGTCTGATGGTCGACAACCCGGACACCGAATATGCCGAGGCCATCGGCGACGGCAACGGGGTGGTGTACAAGGCGCGGGCCGGCGGAAGTTTCGAATATCGCGGGGATGACCCGTCCGACTACGAGACGTCCTTCCGCCAGCTCAACAAGGCAGGCAGCCAGGACCTGGAGCCGCTCATCAAGCTGATCAAGTGGGCGGACAAGGCTTCCGACGAAGAGTTCGAGGAGGAACTGCACCAGTACGTCGACGTCGACTCACTCGCCACGTACATCGCCACGCAGAACCTCCTGCTCAACTTCGACGACATCTCCGGTCCCGGCAAGAACTACATGCTCTATTACGACCTGGACACCAAGAAGTTCTCCGTCCTGGGGTGGGACTACAACCTCACCTTCTCCGGGGACGCAACCGCCGGCCCGGACGACAAGATCAGCATGGGCGGCGGCCGCGCGCCGGGTGGAGAAGGTCAGAACGGCAACGGCGCCCCTGAAGGCATGCCCCCGATGCCGGAGGGAATGCCGGAGGGAATGCCCGAGGGAATGCCTGAAGGAATGCCGGGTGGCGGGAACGGCGAAGGGGGCCGGGGCGGCTTCATGAGCGGGAACGCTCTGAAGGACCGGTTCCTGGAGTCCGACGCCTTCGACGCGGTCTACAAGGCGGCGTACAAGAAGGTCTACGCCAAGACCTTCGCCTCCGATAGGGCGGCTAAGGCCCTGGACACCATCGCGGGCCAGGCCCGCGAGGTGGCCGGTTCTTCCAAGGGGCTGGATGCCGCCGTGGAGAAGCTGCACACCACGGTGACCGAGCGCACCGCGGCGCTCGCGAAGAACAAGCAGGTCACCGGATGACCCCGGAGCCCGGGACAGCTGCCCCCCGGGTGTCCCGGGCTCCGGCTCCCTCTCACAGCCGGTGCCGCTACTCTCGCGCGGCACCACCCTCTACCCCAGTGAGCCGCACATGTCCCGCCCCGCCTCCGGGCCCGCTCCGGCCCAGCCCACCATCCTCGTGGTCGAGGACGACCCCAGTATCCGTACCCTGCTCACCACCGCCCTGGGGGCCGCCGGGTACGCCGTCGTCGTGGCTGTCACCGGCCAGGAGGCCATGTTCAGGGCAGGCGACAGGCAACCCGACCTGATCATCATGGACGTGATGCTGCCCGACGCCGACGGCTTCGACCTGACCCGGCAGCTGCGCGCGCAGGGCCTGTACACACCGGTGCTGTTCCTCACCGCCCGCACCGAGGTCGAGGACCGCATCATCGGCCTCAGCTCCGGCGGCGATGACTACGTCACCAAGCCCTTCCATGTCCAGGAAGTGCTGCTGCGCGTCCGCGCGATCCTGCGCCGCGCCGCAGCCCCGGCGGCTCCGTCCCGTACCCGGCCCCCGCTGCGCTACGCCGACCTCGTCCTGGACGAGGACGCGCACACCGTCCACCGCGCCGGCCTGCCGCTGCATCTGTCGCCGACCGAGTTCCGGCTGCTGGCCTGCCTGATGACACAAGCTGAGCGGGTGCTCGACAAGAGCGAGATCCTGCAGGAGGTGTGGCAGTACGACTTCGCCGGCGACACGAGAATCGTCGACACGTACATCAAGAACCTGCGCCGGAAAGTCGACGCCACGCCACCCGCCATGATCCACACCGTCCGAGGCGTCGGCTACTGCCTGCGCCTGACGAACAGCGGCAGCACCGAAACACCTCGCTCATGAGGAACCTCCCGAGGCCCCCGCGCTCGCTGCGGACCCGCCTCGTACTCATCGCCACCGTCCTGGCGACCTGCGCCGTGCTGCTGTGCCAGACCGCCGGACTCACCGTATTGCGCTCCTGGCTCACCGACCAGGTCGACGGCCGGCTCACCGGCTTCCGGCCGCCCACCCGCCTCTACGAGGACATAGCCGAGGGCCGTCGACTGCCCACGCCCAAGGACGACGGGGCCCTGCCCTCGGACTACCGCGTCTACTTCTACGACTCCGGCGGACGCCTGATGGACGCCTCCCTCGGCCTCACCGACGACCGAGGGCCTCGCCTCCCCACCCGCGCCGACGAGCTGGCCCTGCGCAACGACGAGCCCGTCACCGTCGAGGCCCGCGACGGCACAGGCAGCTGGCGTGTCGTCACCGACTCCGGTCCCGACGGCATGCGCGCCGTCATTTCCCTGCCCCTGGACACCGTCGACGGCGCGACCACCAAGCTGCTCTGGTTCAGCGCATCCCTCGGCGTGGTCGTCGCCGCCGGGGTCGCCGTGCTCGGCAACGCCGCCGTCCGCCTGGGCCTGCGCCCCCTCTCCCGAGTCGAGGCCACCGCACAGAAGATCACCGACGGCGACCTGGAGCTCCGGGTGCCCGACACCGATCCCACCACCGAGGTCGGCCGGCTGGGGCAGGCCCTGAACACCATGCTCGACCGGCTGCGTACGGCTCTGCACCGCACCGCTGCCTCGGAGCAGCAGATGCGCCGGTTCATGGCCGACGCCGGCCACGAACTGCGCACCCCGCTCACCGCCATCCAGGGGTTCGCCGAACTCCTCCACGACGACCCCCGCATGCCCGCCGAGCGGCGCACCGAGGCCCACGCGCTGATCGCCGCCAACGCCAACTGCATGAGCCGCCTGGTCGACGACCTCTTCCTGCTCGCCAAACTCGGCTACGCACCCGGGCCCCACCCCGAACCCGTGGACCTGCTCTCCCTGGCCGCCGACAGCATCACCAGCACGGCCGTACGCCACCCTGAGCGCACCATCACCCTTGAACCGCTCCGCACCGGTTCCGCCGACACCAGTGGCCAGGAACTCGACGTCGTCGAGGCCGTCGGCGACGCCCACCAGCTCGCTCAGGTCGTGTTCAACCTGCTGGACAACGCCTGCTCTCACACCCCCGCCTCCGCACGCGTCAACGTACGCGTCGGCACCGTCCGTACGAGCCCCGCCGCCGGAGGCGTCGACCGACCCGGCCGCACGAGTGCCACCCCTGCTCTTCTCCCCGGAACCGCCGCCGCGGTGATCGAGGTCGCCGATACCGGCCCCGGCCTCACCCCCGACGACGCCCAGCATGTCTTCGACCGCTTCTACCGCGCGGCCCCCACAGGGGCCGACGAGCCCGGCAGCGGCCTCGGACTCGCGATCGCCGCCGCGATCGCCGAAGCGCATCAGGGCCGCATGGAACTCGACACCCGGCCAGAAGCCGGATGCACCTTTCGCCTCCTTCTGCCCGTGCACTGAGGAAGCTCACCGATGAGACTGACGACCCTGCGCATCACCAGCACCCGCACCGCCGCCGCCCGACTGGACAACAACCGTCGTACACTCCTGCCCTTCTCCGACGTCGGCACCCTGCTCACCTACGAGGAATGGCAGGAGCACGCCGCCACGCCCGGAGAACTCCTCACTCCCACCCACGCCCCGACCGCCACCGGACCGCTCATCACGCGGCTCGCCACCTTCACGCAGGTGGAGGTGAACTACGCCACCCGCGCCAAGGAACTGAGCACGCCACCACCACCGGTACCCCGACTGCTGACCGTCCCCGTCGCCGCCCTCGCCGGTGACGGGGACGCCCTTCGGCTCACTCCCGCCCCGGACGTCCAGTGGGGTGTCGAACTCGGAGTCGTGATCGGCCGGTACACCTCCCGCGTCCCCAGGGCGAGAGCCCTACGAAGCGTCGCCGGATACACCCTCGTCAACACCATCGCCTCGATCGGCTGGCCAGCCATCGTCGCCATAGGCCCGCAACTCGTCACCCCCGACGAGCTACCCCCCGGCGCCCGCGGACTCACCCTGACCGCGACCCTCGACAACCGCCTGAGACAGAAGGCCAACACTTCCGACCTGCTATTCGACGTCGCCACCCTCATCGAACGCATCAGCGCCCGCACCACACTCATGCCGGGCGATCTGATCACCACCGGAACCCCCGCGGCGACAGGCACCGGCCAACTCCACGACGGAAGCAGCATCGCCGTCGCCATCAAAGGAATCGGTGAACTTCGCAACACCGTGATCCATTGACGTCGAACCGCTACCAAGAGTGCCGGCCCCCTAACAGCCGCTAACACAATGAGGTGGATCGCTCCTGCTGACCGTGTCCGCGTCAGGAGTTGGGCGTTGTCCGGGCATGGGGACTTCGCCGTGGATCG